>NZ_VCKY01000006.1 GCF_005889735.1 Nonomuraea turkmeniaca | reverse complement strand
GGGTTGGGAGGGCGCGTATTACGTGATCGCGATCGCGATCGCCGTCATCGGCATCCCGGCCGTCCTCTGGCTCGTTTCCGAGCCGACGGTCGCCGCGGCTGGGGGCATGCCGAAGACCACTGACGCCATTCTGCCCGGTGTGCCGTTCCGGAAGGCGATTCGGACTCGCGCCTGGATCTTCATCACGCTGGCCCTCGTGTTCGCCGCCACCGCACCGATTGCCATGCGCCAGAACGCAGTGGACTTCTACGCTCAGACCGGCATCGACGCCGCAACTGTGTCTCTCTCACTCTCCGTGCTCTTCAGCACGTCGATCGTCGGGCTGCTCATCGGCGGGACCATCCTCGACCGAATGAGTCGTCCGTGGATCGTGGCGGTGCTCCTCGCGGGGGCGCCGGTCGGTCTGGCGCTCGCGCTCGTCAACAATGGCTCTGCCGCGCTCCTCTATATCTCCATGGCGCTCCTCGGCATCGTCGCCGGCGTGGAATCGGCCCTCGGCCCGGCATTGATCGCCAAGTACTTCGGACTGAAGTCCTTCGCCGCACTGCAAGGTCTGACCCTCGCGATCACGTCGCCGGCTTTGGCGCTGTCCCCATACCTCGTCAGTGCGATCAAGGCCGGTTCCGGCAGCTACACCGTCCCCCTCCTGGTGCTCGCCGGAATCACGATGATCGCGGTCATCCTCACGGTCCTGCTCCCGAAGTACCCGGCACCGTGGGTGCTGCACATGCCTCCCAGGGATGCCGCGCCCGGTCAGGCGACGGCTGACTGAACCGGGTCATGCCGGCCGGTGGGTGTGGGCCCGTCGGCCGGCACGGCGCGCGACGAGAGTTCCAGCACTTCATGCGCGGGCAAATCCATTTTCCGATGCTCGATCTACAGGAAGGCCCCAACCCATGACCGTCGCCTCCACCGCCCCGAGCCCGACCCAGCTCCTCTCGAACGCCGAGGAGCTCGTACCGAAGCTACGAGGGCGGGCGTCCAAGACCGAAGAGCTTCGGCAGTTGCCGGATGCGACGGTCTCCGACTTCGCGGCGGCGGGATTCTTCACGGCCATGCTGCCGGCTGCGCTGGGCGGCTCCGAGATCGACCTGACCACGTTCGTCAAAATTGTTCGCACCCTCTCCCGAGGTGACGCCTCGGCCGGCTGGGTCGGCGCCTTTCTGATGTCCCACGGCTTGATGCTGGCCCGGTACGGGCAAGAGGCGCAGGCCGACTTCTTCAACGGTCGTCCGTACGCGCTGGCAGCAGCGGCGGCTACCCCGCCGGGCACAGCGGAGCCGACCGAGGGCGGTTATCGTGTCACCGGTCGCTGGCGGTTCGGTTCGGGCGTCATGCACGCCGGCTGGGTGCTAGTCAGCGCAGACTCTCCGACGGGCCCGCTGTCGGTAGCTCTGCCCATCGATGAAGTGACGATTGTCGATACCTGGCATGTGCCCGGCATGAGAGGCACCGGCAGTAACGACATCGTGGCGGATGCGGTCTTCGTGCCCGCCCACCGGACGATCGACTTCGGTCTACTCTCGTCCGATTGCGCACCAGCCGCCGCGCTGCACCCCGGCTACGCGCTGCTGGCTTACCCGCTGAACCGCGTGCTCCCTGTGATCCACGCAGCGGTCGGGCTGGGCACCGCCGACGCCGCCCTGGAGCTGTTCCGCGCGAACATCGGTAAGCGAATCCGGCCGCAGACGCGGGGGCGAGTGGTTGACGAGCCCCTCGTTCGATCGGCGTACGCGAAGGCATGGGACCTCCTGCATGTGGCAGGGCTCCAACTCCACGACGCTATCGCCCTGACGGACGCGCTCTACGGCCCCGCGCATGCACGCGAGGCGACCCTGGAGGACCGGGCTGCCATCAACCTCGGCGTCACCGGCTCGGGCACCAAGGCCTTCGCCGCGATCGACCTCGTCATCCAGGCGTCGGGAGCGTCCATTTTCCGGACAGGTGACCCGCTCGACCGGATCTGCCGCGACGTGCAGGTCATGCGCAACCACGCGTCGGCCGACTTCACCTCGATGAGTGCTGTCGCTGGCGGCGTCCTGCTCGGCCAGGGCCTCGGCGACTTCGCCGACCCGGTGTTCTGACCTTCCCGCCCAGCCGCACCCGTCATCAAGGAGTCAACATGTCCGACCTCGCCGAGGTCATCCGCCGCGTCGAACGACTCGAGGCCGTCCATGAGATTGAGAACCTCATGGGTCGCTACGAGTTCTACCACTCGGCCTACCGCGACGAGATGATCCCGCCGATGTTCGCCGACCGGGACGACCTCATGGTCGAGATGCCGTTCGGCACCTTTCTGGGGCGGGATGCTGCCCTACGCGTTTGGGCTGGAGTGTCCGCCGAGGACGCACCACCACGGGACCTGACCGGCGAGTACGTCGAGCACCTGCTCACGACCCCGGTCATCGAGGTGGCTCGTGACGGCCTCACCGCGAAGGCGGCTTGGATCTCGCCCGGTGCCGAGGCGCACCACTTCGGCTGGGAGGATGGCAATCCGCTGCGTGGATTCTGGTACTGGGGGCGGTACGCGGCGGACTTCATCCGGCAGAACGGCGTGTGGAAGATCTGGCACATGACGCTGTCGACCACTTTCACCACCGACTACAACTCCAGTTATACCGATGTCGAGGCGAAGCTCTCCGAGCCGCCGATACCGTCGGGGCCGCACGGACCCGACGCGCCGCCCCGCCGCCAGGTCACATACTCGCCGACCTGGGACCCGCGGGCGCTGGAACTCGCGCCGGAGCCCTACGACACCTTCCCCGGAGCCTAGGGCGCTGCCGGAAGAGGGCCGGCCCTTCCAGCTGCGGGCCTGTCGCCGGTACCGACGCCTGGGGAGCTTCCCTCCTGGTGCTCCAGCCCGCCGCCCGTGCGGCCGGGGTAGAGGGTCGATGGGGTGGGGCATGGCGTGATGAGTGCAGCGACTGTTCTTGGAGGAGGCGTTGCGAAGCCATAAACTGGACGGTACAGTACAGCGTGATGCACGCCACAAGGTACAGCGCAAGGCCACAGGGATGGCTGTGAACCCGCAGACCACGGGCGTTGGTCCCCCAGGGGGCAAGGACATGAAGATGCCGCTGAGCAAGCTGGCACGTCACCGCTGCTGCTTCCGTGGTCGCACACGCGACGGCCGGCTGTGGCAACAGCGCTACCTCAGTCGGCGACGCCTCGAAGTTCAAGACATGGCCGTATGACGACCCGAGCAACACACGCAACACAAGGAGACCATGAGATGGCTGCGACCCTCCCGCCAGGGATCCTCATCGAGCAGCCGACGCCGACCTCAACGGTGTTCGATCGGTATCTGTCCGCCGAGGGCCGACGAATCGGCGCTGCCATCGCCGAGCTGCGACCGACCATCCGCGCACAGGCGGCGCAGGCCGAGCAGCAGGGTCGGCTCTCAGACGAGCTCATCGCCGAGTTCACCCGTATCGGGCTGTATCGCGTCACTGGGCCAGTCGAGTACGGCGGCCTCGCACTGGGGGCGCGTGACGTCGCCGAGATCGCCCGCGAGCTCGGGCGCGGCGATGCCTCAGCCGGATGGACCTTTCTCGTTGCCTCGAGTCTGCGCATGGTGTCGACGTTCCCCAAGGAACTGGTCGAAGACCTCTACCGGGCCGTCGACACCTGGCAGGGTCCGCTGGCAGCCGGCGGCTCGACCTTCGCTGCTGTCACAGGCACTGCGCGGCGCGTCCCCCGCGGTTGGATGGTGAAGGGCAAGTGGTCGTTCGCGAGCGGCAATCACCACGCGAACTGGATCTTCGGAGGCGTGCAGTGGACCGATGGCGATGACAGCGGTCATGGGCTGGTGATGATGGAGCCGTCCGATCTGACCCGCCTCGACGACTGGTCTGTGTCGGGCATGTCGGCCTCGGACAGCAACACGATGGTTGCCACCGAGGAGTTCTTCGTCCCCGACGCCCACTTCGTCAACATGCGCGACCTGCCGCTCCACATTGACTCTGCATCGTCGCGCTACGGCGGCCTCGCCTATCAAGCCAAAGTCCGAGGCTCAATGATGACGGTGATGGTGCTCAACGTTGCCATCCTCATCGGCATGGCGCAAGGCTGCTTCGAGCTGTTCGTGGAGCAGGCGAACAGCCGGAAGCCGTTCAGCCCGCCGTACCCCCTGGTGGCAGAGATGGCATCGACGCAGGTCGCTGCCGGCAAGGCCCGTGCGATGATCGATGCGGCGGAGACAGTCGTCCTGCGCTACGCCGACTGGATCGACCAGGTCGCCACTGAAGGCGGCGACTTCACGGCCGCTGACGAGTCCGTGGCGTCGATCGACATGTCCTACGTCGGGCAACTCTGCCTCGACGCCATGGACCTGATGCTCCGGATCCTGGGCTCTTCGGCGGTCTCCCTGAGCAACCCGATCCAGCGGTTCGGTCGCGACGGGCGCGTGATCCTCTCCCACGGCGCGCTCCGCCTCGAGCCGCTCTCGGAGATCGCCGGTCGGCACCTCCTGGGGCTGCCGCCCTTCGACATGTTCGCCGCCGGACTTCAGAACAAGGCATGAAGGAGCTGACCGGAATGACGTCCGAGAACAAGGGGATCGCCCTGGGGCGGCACCGAGAGCGGGCCGAGGGCTTCCCGGTGGAGTTCGTCGTCGAGGAGGGCGACCTCGTCACCGTCGTCCACCACGAGCTCCGCGGGGACGGGCCAGACGAGTACGACTTCTTCGGCTTCCACACCTATCGCTTCAGGGACGGGGAGATTGCCGAGGAGTGGTCGAACGACGCGGTCGGTTCGGCGCCGTTGGGCAGCGGCAGGCCACTGCTCGACCGAGACCCCGCGCGGCTCGGCGAGGGCACGCCTTCGACCAACAAGTTGCTGGTCTCCGACTTCTACCGGTGTGTCTTCGACGCCCACAACCCCGGCGCCGTCAAGGAGTTCGTCCACGAGGACTACGTGCAGCATTCCCGACACCTTCCCCCGGGTCGTGCCGGCTTGGAGGCTCTCGTGGCTGGATCGTTTCCTGACGGTCCGATCCCGACCCCTGAGGAGCCGTCGATCCCGCCGAGCATCCTGATGGGAGAGGGCGACCTGGTCGTTATCGCCGCCGCTCTACCGCAACCCGGCGGCGAGGGTGGCACGTACCTGCGCTACCTGTACGACGCCTACCGAGTTCGCGGCGGCTGCCTGTGCGAGCACTGGAGTGGAGTGGATCCACACAATCGCCCCGTGATGCCTTGAGCCACGGGGGTAACGAGCAAGATGAGAAGGCCGGAAGGGCCGAGCCAGACCCCACGGGTACGACTACCCGGGGGGCGTGGCTCAACCGCGCCGTACATCGATGATGTCGCTGCCGTGATCAGACACCTTCGTAGGTGTCGTACGGCTCCGGCGCGACTGGGAGGTCTCCCGGGTTGAACGTCGGGCTGTACGGGACCTGACCCCGCGGCGGTGCGTCGGGCGCGTGCCGGCCGGACGGCGCCGGCGGCGTCGACAGCGCGTGCTCCGGCTCCGCATAGGAATGGTGGTAGTCGGTGATGAACGTCGCCGAGTGGGTGAGGTGCCAGATTTTCCAGGCGCCGTCCTCCTTGATGAAGTCGACGTTGTATCGACCCCAGTACCAGAACGCCTTCAGCGGGTTGCCCTCCTCCCACCCGAAGTGGTGGGCCTCGGCGCCCGGAGAGATCCAGGCGGCCTTGGCGGTCATGCCGTCCTTGGCGACCTCGATCACCGGCGTCGTCAGCAGGTGCTCGACGTACTCTCCGCTCAGGTCTGTAGGCGGGATGTCCTCGGTGAGGGCTCCACGCCATACGCGACGTGCGGCATCGCGACCGAGGTAGGTGCCGAAGGGCATCTCGATAATGAGGTCGTCGCGATCGGCGAACATGGCCGGGATGAGCTCGTTGCGATACGCCGCGTGGTACGACTCGAACCTGCCCATGAGGTTCTCGATCTCGCGGGCGGCCTCGAGGCGCGCGATGCGGAGCTCGAGGTCGGCGATGTCGGTCATGCTGCTTTTCTCTCTTCCTTGAGGGGATCCTTCGTGGCGTCGACGGCTGGGTGGTTGCGCATGACCTGGGTGTCGCGGCAGATCCGGTCGAGCGGGTGGCCCCTGCGATGGATCGAGGCGACCCCAGGGGGCGTGCGCCGAGGCATCTTGCTCATCATGTTCTGGATCTCGTGGACCGCCTCCAGGCGTTCAACGCGCTGCTCCAGCGTCAGTTCGACGCTCATGGGGGTTCTCCGTATCTCTGGTTGGTACGACGTGGGGGTCGGGACGGTCTAGAACATGGCGTCTGCGTGCCCGCCGAGGCCCTGGCCGAGCAGCACCGATCCGGCGGTCTGGACGAAGTATCGCCAGTCGAGGACGCCGTGGTTGCGCATCACCTGGGTGTCGCGGCAGATCCGCTCCAGGGGGTTGCCGGTCCTGTGGATGCTCGCCCCCGACGCGCGGCAGATGACGTCCACGGCGGCCAGCGCCTGGTAGCCGGAGCCGGTGACGGACAGGTTGAGGTCGGCCCGCCGCCCCAGTCCGGGCTCGCCCGGCGAACAGGGGCCGTAGCTCTCGTCGGTGATCGCCACGGCGTCGTCCAGCAGGAGCCGGGCCGTCCGGACGAGGTGGTGGGCCTCGCCGTACGCGCTGTGCATTCCGGCCTCTTCGATCATCCGGCCGCCGGTCTGCGGCCGGATCCGCTGCCCGACGGACGCTCTGAACAGGTCGAGTGCCGCCTCCGCCACGCCCAGGGCGACCGCCGAGTGGATGAGCGAGAGGACGCGGTGCATGGGGTACCGCAGCAGCGCGTACGAGGGGTGGAGCTGTGCACCTGGGGGATTGGCTCCGGCGTACTCGGTGAACGGCACCGCGCGGTGGGCGGGCACGAAGAGGTCCTTCGCCGCGACGTCGTTCGAGCCCGTGGCCTTCATACCGGGCACGTGCCAGGTGTCGTGGACGACCAGTTCGTCCTTCGGCACCACCATGGTGATCGGTCCCTGCGGCGTGTTCGCGCTGAGCAACGCCCAGTTGGCGTGCATGATGCCCGAGGCGAAACGCCACCTGCCGGTCACCCGGTAGCCGCCGTCCACAAGCTCGGCGGCGCCGGGAGGGGCCGCGACCGCCGCGGCCAGCCCGTACGGGCCCGCGCCGAAGACGTCGGCCTGCGCCTCGGCGGGCAGCCGGGTGAGCAGCCATTCATGGGAGATCAGGAACGCCGCGATCCAGCCGGCTGAGGCGTCGCCGCGCGACAGGGTCCTGACGATGTCGATGAACGTCGCCAGCCCGATGGCGCTGCCGCCGGCCCCGGCCGGGCGCATGGCGGAGAGGAATCCCGCAGACGCGAAGCCGGCGATCGTCTGCTCGTGAAGCCTGCGCAGCTCCTCCGCCTCGCGGCCCCGTTCGCGCAGCTCCTCGACCATCGCCTCGGCGCTGCGCAGCAACGCCTGTCCGGTAGGGGCGGTCGTCCGAACTGTCCCCATCATGTTCCTTTCGTAGTAAAACCGGCCCGATGGCCCTCGGAACCCGTGCTGCGTGGGCTCGGGTGGGCGAGGCGGGAACCGGTGCCCGCGACGCTTCGGCGGGCCGGAGGGGCTCGGAGCGTGGGGGACGGTAGATAGTACGATACAGTTTCGTACTAAAGGATGCTGCTCAGGATAGAGTCTTGGACATGCCTCCTGTCAAGCGTCCGCGAAGCTCTCCCGCCCGCGAGGTCGAGATCCTGGAAACCGTCCTGCGGCTCGTCGCGCACGACGGATATGACGCCGTCACGATGGACGCGGTCGCCGCCGCGGCCCATGCGTCGAAGGCGACGCTGTACCGGCGCTGGCCCTCGAAGGCGGACATGATCGTGGACGCGGTGCGTCGGCACATCGGTACGGTTGCCGTCCCTGTCCCCACCGGCACCCTGCGCGGTGACCTCATCCAGGTGCTGTCCCAGGTGGCCGAGCAGCTCACCTCCGACGATCTTGCGCTCCAGCTGATCGCCCCCGCGCATCACGACCCCGAGTTGATGAAGGCGCTGGAGATCAAAGTCAGGGAGCCGGCCAGGATCGTCATGCGCATCCTGCTGGAGCGCGCCGTCGCCCAGGGCGAACTGACGTCCCTGAGCGAGCCGGACCTGCCGCACGACGTGGCGATGCCCATGCTGCTCGACGCGCTGCTCTGGGGGCGTCCCGTCGATGCCGATCTTGTCGCCCACATCGTCGATCGGGTGCTGCTGCCGTTGCTGGAGGCCTGGAGCACCGTCGGCTGACGGCCTGGGGTCGATGGTCCGTCCGGGCAGCGTTCTGATTAACCCCGGCGTAACATGCTATTGACCCATATAGAACGGAGCAGTACCGTACCGAGCACGTTATCACGGTCTCCTTCCGCCACGCTCACACCACGCCGGTCCGGGCGTATGTCCGACGATCTCGGCAGGTCCGTCCGTTCCAGAGTCCGACCGTGGGCCCGGCGCGCCCACCCCTGACCACGGTACTCATCCGGCCTTGCCAAACCGGCGACTGTCCCGTCGTACCCCGGTGTTCCCGCAACCGCGCCGCCCCCAGTCAGGCGGATCTGATGGAGCCGATCGGCGCCATCCCGGCCGTCCCTACCGATCCCAGCCAGAGACAGGATCGCCATGTCCACACCCTCGTCGCCCATCGGGCAGGCCTCAGCACGGCACTCCGCCGCACGCCCCTCGTTCGGCTCCTATCTCGCCTCGGTTCGCAGCTATCCGAGCGGCGCGTGGAAGGCCGCGGCCGCCGTGCTGATCGCCATGGGGCTCAGCCCGGCGACCATCGTCACCGCCACCACCTTCGTCGTCGGCCCGATCGCGGAGGAGACCGGCTGGTCGGTGCCTGCCGTGGTCTCGATGTTCAGCATGCCGCTGGTGATCGGGCCGCTGCTCCTGCCGCTCACCGGCCGCCTCGTCGACCGCTTGGGCGCCCGCCGGGTCGCCCTCCCCATGATGCTGCTCTACGGCCTCGCCACGATGTCGATCTGGGTGGCAGGGGCGCGCCACGCCTGGCTCCAGACGGTCCTGATCATCGCGGCGATCTGCGGTTTCTCTGCCACGATGGGGGTGGTCTTCAAGGTGATCGCGGGCTGGTTCACCGAACACCGCGGGGCCGGGTTCTCCTTGCTGCTCGGCTCCTCCGTGGGTCTGTTCGGCGCCGCTGTCTCGCCCGTGTCCGCGCAGCTGGTCGGCACGGTGGGCTGGCGGGGCACTTACCTGGTGTTCGGTGCGGCCATTCTGGTGATCAGCCTGCCCGCCCAGATCCTGCTGCTGAGGGAGGCGCCCGGCGTCCTCGCGGCACGTGGACGGGACCGGTCCGCCGCAGCCGCCTCGACCGCGTCCGCCGCGTCAGTCGATGAGGAGCCTGGTGTGCCATCGGTGAACTTGTCCATCGCGGTGCGCAGCCGGGCATGGATCCTCTACACGCTGATGCTCGCCCTCGTCGGCGGCGCCATCATGGCGGTCAGGGTGAACGCGGAGATCCTGTTCAACCGAGACCACATCTCGGTGAGCGTGGTGGCGCTCTCGGTGTCGACGCTGCTGATCGCCTCGATCATCGGGCAGGCTGCCGCCGGTTTCGCCCTCGACCGCTCCCGCTCGCCGCGGGCAGTCGTCCCATACATGGCCTGCGTCCTGGTCGGGCTGCTGCTCGTCGCGAACGCTGGGCGCGGCGTGTGGCTGCTGTACGCGGGCATGGCCCTGCTCGGCGTCGCCTCCGGGGCGGAGGGGTCGATCGGCCCCTTCCTCTCCGCGCGCTACTTCGGGCTCAGGGCGTTCGGGCAGATTCAGGGGCTCACCCTGGCGATCGTGGGCACAGTGATGAGCCTGGTGCCGATCCTCGTGTCCGCGCAGATGGATCAGGGCGTGGACATCGACACCGTCTTCCACGGGCTGGAGATCGCCGGCCTGATCGCCATCGTGATGGCGTTCCTCCTCCCCGCGTATCCGGAACCGGCCTCTGCGGAGGGCGAGCACGCCGTCCTGGGCGCCGCCGACTGACCGTTATCGGCGCCTAAGAGCCGGTCGTTTCCGCCTGTTCGACCCGGCGCCTGGTGTCGTGGTTGCTCAGGAGGAGGTTGGTGGTTCGCCAGAGATGGGCGCGCAGCATCTCGGAGGCCTCCTCGATCCGGCGCCCGGTCGCGAGCTCCATGAGCGCCTGGTGCTCGCCGGCCACATCCCGTCCGGTCTCCTCGCCGAGGGGACCGGACCACTGCCGGTAGACCTCGGCGCTGTCGCGCAGCGACCGGACGAGGGCGAGCAGCCGCGGGCTCCCGCAACCGGCGTAGAGGGCGTCGTGGAAGGCGGCGTGCGCGACGATCCACTCGTCGTTCGCCACGGCGGATCCCGGCAGCGTGATCGGCGTCCGTTCGAGAACATGATGCGCGGAGACCACCGCGCCCTCCCACTGGATGTCGCCCGCGGCGATCGACCCCTCGAACGCCATGCACTCCAGGTCGGCGCGCAAGCTGGTGAGGTCCGCGAGATCCTCCCGAGACAGCGAGGCCACCCGGAAGCCCTGGTTCGGCGACGCGTTGACCAGCCCCTGCTCCGACAGCCGGGTCAGTGCCTCCCGGACGACGGACATGCTGACCGACAACCCCCGCGCCAGGGCCGCCAACCGCAACGGTGAGCCGGCGGGGAGCCGCCCGCTGAGGATCTCGGTCCTGATCCACGAATAGGCGTGGCCGGTGAGAGTCACTGCGTTCCCGCGCGGTTCTGGCATGCAGATGATTCTACTCCTGTCGCACATCCTAAGAATTGTCGATAATTTGTTGCCTTATCGACAAGGCTGTGTCATCGTCCTGCTGCAGGGGTGACGCCCGGGTCCCGGGCCGCTGGACGAGGTCCGGGCGTGCGACAGCTCCTCGTTTCGTTTCGCTTCGGAAGGTCAGACATGAGGATCGCGAACTACCAGGGCAGGATCATCGCCCTGACCGAGGGCGGCGGGATCGACATCGCCGAGGCCACCGGCGGGCGGATCGGCGGCGACGTCATCGACGCCCTCGAGCGCTGGGACGAACTGGCGGAAACGGTCGCCGCGCTGACCGGTCCGGTGCGGCCGATCGACACGGCCGGGCTCTGCGCGCCCGTGCCGATGCCCAGGCAGGTGTTCGCCATCGGTCTGAACTACCGGGACCACGCCGCGGAGACCGGTGTCCAGCAGCTGCCCACGTCGCCCACCGTGTTCACCAAATTCCCCACCTGCACGACCGGTCCCGAGGCGACCGTCGAGCTGCCCAGCGACCGGGTGGACTACGAGGTCGAGCTCGTGGCGGTCATCGGGCGGCGCGCCGAGCGGGTGCCGGAGGACCGGGCATGGTCCTACGTGGCCGGGCTCTCCGTGGGGCAGGACCTCTCCGAGCGCACGGTGCAGCTCGCCGGTCCAGTCCCCCAGTTCAGCCTCGGAAAGTCCTACAAGGGGTTCGGGCCCACCGGGCCGGCCATCGTCACACTCGACGAGATCGCCGACCCCGACGCCCTGGAGATCGGCTGCTCGGTGGGCGAGGAGGTCCTGCAGAGCGGCAACACCAAGGACCTGATCTTCAGCGTTCCAGAGCTGGTCGCGCGGCTGTCGCACGTCTGCCCGCTGCTCCCCGGCGACCTCATCTACACCGGGACGCCCGCCGGGGTGGGTCTCGGCCGCACACCGCAGCGCTTCCTGGCCCCCGGCGAGACGCTGACCAGCTTCGTGCGGGGCGTCGGCGAGATCCACACGACCTTCGTCACCGGCCCGGACTTCGCCTGAGCCGTGATGCCCCTGGAACACGCGCTGCCGGACTCGCTGCGAGTGGAACGGCGCGGAGACGTCGCACTCCTCACGCTGTCCCGGCCGCACAAGCGAAACGCGCTCGACGACGTCACGGTGCTCGCGATCGGCCGCTTCTTCGAGACGCCGCCGTCCTGGGCGAGGGCCGTCGTGCTCGAACCCGAAGGCGATCACTTCTCGGCCGGGCTGGACCTGTCGGAGCTGGGCGAGCGCGACGCGGTGGCGGGCCTGCACCATTCGCGCATGTGGCACAGCGCCTTCGAGCGGATCGAGTCGGGTCCGCTGCCGGTCGTGGCGGTGCTCAGAGGCGCGGTGGTGGGCGGCGGCCTGGAGCTCGCCTGCGCCGCGCACGTCAGGGTGGCGGAACGGTCGGCCTTCTACGCGCTTCCCGAGGGACAGCGCGGCCTCTTCGTCGGCGGCGGCGCGTCCGTCCGGGTGCCGAAGCTGATCGGTGTCCACCGGATGCTCGACATGATGCTCACCGGCCGCGTCCTCACCGCCGAGGAGGGGGAGCGGGCGGGCCTCTCGCAGTACCTGGCCGACGACGGCCAGGGGACCGCCATGGCGCTGGAGCTGGCGGCGAGGGCGGCGGCGAACTCTCCGATCACCAACTACGCGGTGCTCCAGGCGCTGCCCCGCATCGCGGCGGCGAACCCGCAGGAGGGCTTCTTCCTGGAGTCGCTGATGACGGCAGTCGCGCAGAGCAGCGCCGAGGCGAAGGAACGGATGCGGGACTTCTTGGAAGGCCGCGCGGCCAAGGTGGCCGCCAGCGGAACGGAGGGGGGCAGCCGATGAGCGGCGGCGAGCCGGTGCAGCTGTACGTCCTGGACGAGGACGAACGCTGCAGAGCGCGGGTCTGGGACTACCTGGCCTGGCTGGAGGCCGAGCGGGGACTGCGCCTCGAGGACTGGGACGGCCTGTGGAGGTGGTCGGTCGGCGACCTGGAGGGGTTCTGGGCGTCGATCGCCGACTACTTCGGTGTCAGGTACCACGCGCCCTATGAGCGGGTGCTGGCCGACCGGCGCATGCCGGGCAGTGTGTGGTTCCCCGGCGCTCTGCTGAACTACGCGGAGCACTGCCTCGGGCAGGACGCGGACCGCGTCGCCGTGGTGGCGCACTCCCAGACCCGCGAACGCGTGGAGCTGACGTTCGGCGAGCTGGCCGAGCAGGTGGCCAGAGCTAGGACGGGGCTGCGCGCTCTCGGCGTGGGCCGAGGTGACCGGGTGGTGGCCTACCTGCCCAACATCCCCGAGACGCTGGTCGCCTTTCTGGCCACCGCCAGTCTCGGGGCGGTCTGGGCCTCCTGCGCTCCCGAGTTCGGGGCGCACAGCGTGATCGAGCGGTTCGGCCAGGTCACTCCCAAGGTCCTGCTCGCCGTCGCGGGCTACACGTACGGCGCGAAGGAGATCGACCGGCGCGAGGAGGTGGCGGAGATCGTCGAGGCTCTGCCCAGCCTGGAGCACGTCGTGCACGTGCCGTATGGGCCGCTGGACATCCCCGGCGCACTGAGCTGGGATGACGTCACGGCGGGTGAGCCGGAGCCGCCGGCCTTCGAGCCGGTCCCGTTCGACCACCCGCTGTACGTGCTGTTCTCCTCTGGGACGACCGGCAGGCCCAAGGCCATCATGCACGGGCACGGCGGGATCCTGCTCGAGCACCTGAAAAACCACGCCCTCCACTGGGACCTGGGGCCGGGGGACCGGCTGCTGTGGTTCACCACCACCGCGTGGATGATGTGGAACACGCTGGTCTCCAGCCTGCTGGTGGGCGCCTCGGTAGTGATGATCGACGGCAACCCGCTCTACCCCGACCTGCGTCATCAGTGGCGGCTGGCCGAGCGGACCCGGGCCACGCTCATGGGGGTGAGCCCCGGCTTCCTGATGGCGTGCCGGAAGGAGGGGGTCCGCCCGGCCGCCGAGTTCGACCTGTCCGCGCTCCGCCAGCTGGGCGCAGCCGGAAGCCCGCTTCCCGCCGAGGGCTTCCGATGGGTGTACGAGCAGTTCGGCGACAGGGTCCTGCTGAACGTCGGAAGCGGCGGCACCGACGTGTGCACGGGCATCGTGCAGGGGTCGCCCGTGCAGCCGGTCTGGCTCGGCGAGATGTCGGGGTGCAGCCTCGGCGTGGACGCCAAGGCGTTCGACCACCGGGGCGAGGCCGTGGTGGGCGAGCTCGGCGAGCTGGTCATCACCGCGCCGATGCCGTCCATGCCGGTGGGCTTCTGGGGAGACGACGACGGCAGCCGCTACCGGTCGGCCTACTTCGACGACTTCCCCGGGGTCTGGCGCCACGGCGACTGGATCGGGTTCTCCGAGCAGGGCACCTGCGTGATCACCGGGCGGTCCGACGCGACACTCAACCGGGGCGGGGTACGGCTCGGCACCGCCGAGTTCTACCGCGTCGTCGAGGAGATAGACGAGGTTCGCGACAGCCTTGTGGTGCATCTGGAGGACCCCGCGGGCGGCATGGGGGAGCTGATGCTCTTCGTCGTGCCGCGTGAGGGCGTCGTCTTCGACGAGCCGGTGCGTCGCGCGCTGGAGGCGCGGATCCGCAAGGCGCTGTCGCCCCGGCACGTGCCCGACGTGATCCACGCCGTCCCCGCCCTGCCGTACAACCGGACCGGCAAGAAGCTGGAGGTGCCGGTCAAGCGGATCCTGCGCGGGGACCCCGTCGAGACGGTCGCCACCCCAGGCTCGCTCGCCGACCCCTCCTCGCTGGACGCGTTCGTCGACCTCGCCCACCGGCGCGAAGAGGCGCGGGGATGAGCGTCGCCGAGCGGGTGGCGGTGGTGGGCACCGGTGTCATCGGGACCGGCTGGGCCACGCTCTTCCTCGCCCGCGGGCTGGACGTCGTCGCGACCGACCCCGCCGACGGCGCCGAAGCCCGGCTGCGCGAGGCGGTCGAGGAGATGTGGCCCACCCTCACCCGGCTGGGCGTCGCCGAGGGCGCCTCGCCGGACCGGCTCGCCTTCACGCCGCATCTGGACGTCGCCGTGGCCTCCGCGAGTTTCGTGCAGGAGAACGGCCCGGAGCAGGAGGACCTCAAGCAGCGGCTGTTCGCGGCGATCGACGACGCCGCCCCGCCTGGCACGGTCGTGGCCAGCAGTTCGTCCGGGCTCATGCCCAGCCGGCTGCAGGCGATGTCCCGGCGCCATCCGGAACGGGTGGTCGTCGGCCACCCGTTCAATCCGGTCCACCTGATCCCGCTCGTGGAGGTGGTCGCGGGACGCGCGACCACGCCGGCCGCGGTGGACCGGGCGATGGCGTTCTACACCGCGGTGGGCAAGCACCCCATCAGGGTCAGGCAGGAGATCCCCGGCCACGTCGCCAACCGCCTGCAGGCGGCGCTGTGGCGGGAGGCGTACTCCCTGGTCGACCGGGGCGTGGCGGCCGTTCGCGACATCGACACGGCCATCTCCAACGGTCCCGGGCTACGCTGGGCGCTGCTGGGTCCCCTGATGAACCAGCACCTGTCCGGAGGGCCTGGAGGCATGGCCCATCTGCTGGAGCACCTCGGCCCTCCCGCCCAGGCGTGGATGGACGATCTGGGCACACCGACGCTCACCCCCGAACTGGCGGCCAAGCTCGTCGCGGGCGTCGACGAGGAGCTGGAGGGCGTGGACGAGCGGCGGATGGCCGCCCAGAGAGACGCCCTCCTGCTCGACCTGCTGGAACGCAAGAGGGACTGCCCCGACCTGCCGGGACGGCCACCGCATCGAGGAGAGTCATGACCCGCCGCTATGAGCCGCGCATCGACGTCGGATCGGTGGTGGCCGTCGACGTCCACGTCCACATCGAGTCCGACGGCCACGACCACTTCTCCCTCGACGATGAGCTGCTGGCGGCCTCGGCGACGTACTTCAAGGCCGGGCAGAACCGGACCCCCACGCTGGAGGAGGTCGCCGCCTACTACCGGGAGCGGAACATGGCGGCCGTCGTCTTCACCGTGGACGCCACGACCGCGCTCGGCCACCCGGCGCTGTCCAGCGAGCGGATCGCCGAGCAGGCGGCCGAGCACGCGGACGTGCTGGTCCCCTTCGGCTCGGTGGACCCGCTGCGGGGCGCCGAGGCCGTGACCCAGGCGCGGCGCCTCGTGGAGGAGTTCGGCGTGCGCGGGTTCAAGTTCCACCCGAGTCTGCAGGCGTTCGAACCCAACAGCCGGGACTTCTACCCGCTCTACGCCGCGTTGGAGGAGCTCGGCACCGTGGCCCTGTTCCACACCGGCCAGACCGGGATCGGGGCGGGGCTGCCGGGCGGGCGGGGGATCAAGCTGCGCTACTCCGACCCGATGCTGCTCGACGACGTCGCCGCCGACTTCCCCGGACTGCGGATCATCCTGGCCCATCCCTCCGTGCCGTGGGTGGACTCGGCCATCTCCATCGCCACCCACAAGGCCAACGTGTACATCGACCTGTCCGGGTGGGCGCCGCGCTACTTCCCGCCGCAGCTGGTGAGGCAGGCCGGGTCGGTGCTGAAGCGCAAGGTGCTCTTCGGCTCGGACTTCCCCGTCCTCACGCCGGACCGCTGGCTCACGGAGTTCGAGCAGCTCGACGTCAAGGACGAGGTGCGGCCGCTCATCCTGAAGGAGAACGCCTGCCGGCTGCTGTCCCTCGGGGAACGCCGGTGACCAGGTGGACGACGCCCGGCGACGGCTGGGCCCTGGACGAGGACCACAGACAGCTGCGCGACCTCGCCCGCCAGGTGGCCGACGAGCGGTTGGCGTCCCGCGCCGCAGAGGTCGACGCGACCGGCGCCTTCCCCGAAGAGTCGCTGGCCGCCCTGATCGCCTCCGGCCTCCATGCGGTGGCGATCCCCGAGGAGTACGGCGGGCCGGGCGGGAGCCACCTGGCGTCGGCGATCGTCGCCGAGGAGACGGCACGCGCGTGCGCCACCACCCAGCAGGTCGCCGGGGCCAACGAGCTGTTCGCCTGGCCCCTCCTGCTGGGCGGCTCACCCGAGCTGAGGCGGCGGTACCTGGAGCCGATCGCGGCCGGGCGGGCGCTGGGCGCCTTCGCGCTCTCGGAACCCGAGGCCGGTAGCGACGTCGCGGCGATGACCACCCGCGCCGTCCGGGACGGGGACGGCTGGCGCATCCACGGCACCAAGCAGTGGATCACCAACGCCGGCCGGGCGGAGCTGTACGTGCTGTTCGCGGCCACCGACGGGGGGATCTCCGGGTTCGTGCTCGAAGCGGGGGACGAGGGCCTGTCCTACGGCGCCCTGGAGAAGAAGATGGGGCTGCGCGGCTCGCCGACCAGGGAACTCTTCCTGGACAACGTGTTCGTCCCCGCCGACCGGTTGATCGGCGAACAGGGTCAGGGACTGCGGCTTGCGCTCGGTACCCTGGACCGTACCCGCGTCACCGTCGCCGCCCAGGCGGTCGGCATCGCCCAGGGGGCCCTTGACGTCGCCCTGCAGTACGTCAAGGAGCGGCGGCAGTTCGGGCGGGCGGTGGCCGACTTCCAGGGCGTCCAGTTCATGCTCGCCGACATGGAGATCAAGGTCAGGGCGGCCAGGCTGCTCACCTACGCCGCGGCCGCCGAGGCCGAGGCGGCCGGGGCGGACCTGTCGGCGGCCGGAGCCGCGGCCAAGTGCTTCGCCTCCGACACGGCCATGGCCGTCACGGTCGACGCCGTCCAGTTGCTCGGTGGGGCCGGCTACGTCAGCGACTTCCCGGCCGAACGGATGATGCGCGACGCCAAGGTGACGCAGATCTACGAGGGCACGAACCAGATCCAGCGCCTCGTCATCGCCCGGTCCCTGGTACGTCGTCGATTCGATCGAATCAGAGATTAGAAAGGAAAGCATGCCACTCCATCGCCTCACGAACATCGCCATCGGCGTACCGAACCTCGCGGAGACCGCCGCTTACTACACGGACTTCGGCCTGACCCCCTCCTCCGCCGACCCCGCCGGGCGCCAGACGTTCTCCTCTGTCGACGGCGGGGAGCAGCTCACCCTGGTCACCGCCACCCGCCGCCGCCTGCTGCGGCTCGGCGTCGGCGCGGACGACGCGGACGACCTGGACCGGGTGGCCGCCTCGCTCACGCGGCTGGGACTCGCGTTCAGCCGGGACGAGGCCGCGCTCGTCGTGACCGACCCGGGCACCGAGGTCGAGGTGCGGCTCGAGATCGCCGCCAGGATCGAGCAGTCTCCCACCCCCGTCCCCGCCTACAACGCACCCGGCGTCGCCGCCCGGCTCGGCGACCGTGCGCCCGGCGTCCTGCGGGAGTCGCCGGTCCGCCCGCGCAGGCTCGGGCACGTCGTCGTCGGCTCCACCGACCAGGAGGCGAGCCAGCGGTTCTTCACCGAGGGGCTCGGGTTCAAGGTGAGCGACTCGATCGCCGGCGTGGCGGCCTTCATGCGCTGTTCCACCGACCACCACAACGTCATGGTCCAGAAGGCCCCGGTGAGCATGCTCCACCACACCTCATGGCAGGTCGACGACGTGGACGAGGTCGGGCGCGGCGCGACGGCGATGCTGGCCAAGGACCCGGCCCGGCACGTTTGGGGCCTCGGCCGGCACCACATCGGGTCCAACTTCTTCTGGTATCTGAAGGACCCGGCGGGGAACTTCAGCGAGTACTACTCCGACATGGACTGCATCGTCGACGACCAGCTGTGGACGCCGCAGGACTGGGCCGACAGCCGCGCGCTCTACAGCTGGGGACCGCCGGTTCCCCCCTCGTTCCTCAACCCTGACGACCTCGCAGAGCTGATGACCGGCGCCCACGCGGCCGGCTGACCCCTGGCACGGAGTGATCATGCACACCAACGGGACACCCGCGGCGAAGACGGCCGTCCACGACGTGCTGATCGTCGGCTTCGGGCCGGTCGGTCAGACGCTGGCCGTTCTGCTCGCCCAGAAGGGCCATGACGTGGTCGTCGTGGAGCGCTGGACGGAGCCCTACCCCAAGCCGCGCGCCGTCGTCTTCGACGACGAGGTCGCCCGGATCTTCGCCTCGGCCGGCATCGCCGACCGGTTCGCCGACGTCAGCGAGCCCAGCTCGGCATACGAGTGGCGCAACGGCGACGGAGAAACCCTGCTGCGTTTCGACTACGGGGAGCGAGGCCCGTCCGGCTGGCCGGAGTCGAACATGTTCACCCAGCCGAAGCTGGAGCGGGCGCTCCAGGAGCGGGCGGAGTCGTTCCCCAACGTCACCGTCTACCGTGGCACCGAGGCCGTCCAGCTGATCCAGCGCGGCGATCACGTCGAGGTGACCGTACACGGCGTCACACTGAAGCAGAAGAGGCTGCGCGCCGCGTACGTCGTCGGCTGCGACGGGGCCAACAGCTTCGTCCGGCAGCGGATGAACGCGACCACCACCGATCTGGGCTTCTTCTACGACTGGCTGATCTGCGACGTCATCGAGCACTCGCAGCGCCGCTGGTTCCCGGAGAACATCCAGATATGCGACCCGCGGCGACCCACGACGATGGTCTCGGGCGGGCCGGGGCGGCGGCGCTGGGAGTTCATGCGCATGCCCGGCGACCAGCGGGACGAGTTCGACAGCGACGACAACGCCTGGCGGCTGCTGGCCGGGTGGGGCGTCACGCCGGACAACGCGACGCTGGAGAAGCGCGCCCTGTACACCTTCCAGGCCCGGTGGGTCGACGGATGGCGGGACGGACGCCTCCTCCTCGCCGGTGACGCCGCCCACCTCATGCCGCCGTTCGCCGGCCAGGGCATGTGCAGCGGGGTCCGGGATGCCGCCAACCTCGCCTGGAAACTCGATCTCGTGCTGCGCGGTCTGGCCGGCGAGGACCTCCTCACCACGTACGGCACGGAGCGGTCGGCGCACGTCCGGCACGCCGTCCACATGTCGGTGGAGCTCGGCAAGGTCATCTGCGCCACCGACCCAGAGGTGGTGGCCGAGCGGGACCGCACGCTGATCGCCGCGGGCGCCCGCCCGGAGGTGGGGCTGCCTCCGCCGCCTCCGGCGGTCCTGGGCCCGGGCGCGCTGCAGTCGGGCGGGGACGGGACCCCACTGGCGCCGGCCGGCCGGGTGGCGGTCCAGGGACGCGTCCGTGAGGCCGGCGGGGCGGCCGGGCTCCTGGACGAGGTGGCGGGATTCGGGTTCCACGTCCTCGTCGACGGCACCCGGGTGGACGCCCGGGAGCTCTTCTTCGTGGATGACGTGTCCGCGTTCCTCGGCGACCTCGACGCGCGCGTCCTGCGGGTGATCCCCGACGGAGCCCCGGTCGAGGAGAGCGGAGGGTCTGTGCTCACGGTGAAGGATCTGGACGGCGTCCTCCTGTCGCACCTGCGGGCCTGCGGCCATCTCGTCCAGATCATCCGGCCGGACTTCTACGTGTTCGGCGGCGTTCCCGACCAGGCGGGCCTTCCCGGGCTGCTGGCGGAACTGGCCGTCGCGCTCGGCCACCGGAGTGCCGCCCTCCCGACCGAGGTGGTGCAGGGGGCGAGCTCGCGCTGCCGCCCTGCCGGGACGGCCGACTGACGGCGGGCCTGGCAGAGACCGTGCGGATGGCTCGGTCCCAGCCGGAACACCGCCTCCGCGGCCTCCTCGGGGGTGTTGTCGACGACCCGTACGGCCTGCCCGGTGACCGCTCGACGATGGCGGCGATCTCGGGATACGTCGGCGCACTCTGGCCGGTCAGCACGTACGTCCCGCCGTCATGGCCGTCCCCGGTGAGAACCGCGGCCACGGCTGCCGCGATGTCGGCGACGTCGACGGCGCTCACGCCGGCCGTGCCGATGCCGGCCAGTAGTCCGGCGACCTGCGTCACCTGGTCCGGGTCGGTCCGTACGTAGATGCGGCTGGGCGCGCCGTCGTAGTCGAGCAGTTCCTCGGCCGCGGCGAAGGAGACGAGTGCGGATCGGTCGATCTCGGGCGCAAGTGTGAACGGGTCGAGGACGCCTGCGACTGTGAACCAGCGCCCGCCCAGCCCGCCGGACGACGCCGGCGCTTCCTTGCTGCACGCCGCCGGCCCGCATGTCAGCGCGCCGTCGCCGCCAGCACGACCATTCTTCTGAGTACGTTCTTGGAAGGATCATGTCTTTACCTTCCTCCCGGGCCACCCTCCCGGCCTCCGCCAAACGTTGCCAGCCCATCCCCTCCTTTTAGGCCCCCTGAAGTGTGGACACCTTGAGTGCCGGATCACGGCAAGTAAGCGAGCCGCGTACCCGCCGAGCCTCATCGTCGTTCAGGTCCTCCAGAAGCGCTGAGACCAACATGTCGACCTGTTGGCTAGTACGTGTACTTTCGGCTAACTCCTCATGCGGCGCATGAGGAAGGTGAGGCCTTCCTGGCCGACTTCCTGACCTCGGATCCGCAACTTCGGTCCCGAACGCCTGCCAGGGGAGTGAAGGCCCTCGCCATGGGCCGTACGCAGCGGTTCAACGGAGTCCTCGCCGACCGCGCGTCAGCGAGTCCAGGCTGTCGCTGCACCGCTGACCCGATGAAGACTCCGTGGCGATGTGAAGCACGACCGCCGATGGGCTCTCACATTGCTCACACAGTCGCATGCCATACCTGGCCTCATGACAGATTCGCGAGCGGGCGAGTGGTGGTGCGCATGACCGACAATGCCGTGACTGCGCCAGGCGACACCTACTTGCCTCCTGGACTGACCGCGACGGTGGAGATCGTGGTTCCCGTCTACAACGAGGAACGGGCTCTGCCCGGTTGTATCGACGTTCTCCGCGATTATCTGCAGCGGTATTTCCCCTTCGGGTGGACCATCACGGTGGTGGACAATGCGAGTACCGATCGCACCCCTGCCGTGGCCGCCGAGCTGGCCGAGCGGTATCGCGATGACGTGCGGTTGCTGCGGCTGGAGCGCAAGGGGCGAGGGCTGGCGCTGAGGACGGCGTGGGCGCGCAGCCAGGCCGATGTCGTAGTGTACATGGACGTCGATCTGTCGACCGGTCTGGACGCGCTGTTGCCGCTGACGGCGTCGCTGGTCAACGGGCACTCCGATGTGGCGATCGGCTCGCGGCTGGCCCGCGGGGCGCGCACGTTGCGCGGGCCGCGCAGGGAGATCATCTCGCGCGCTTACAACGCGTTGATCCGGTGGACGCACGGGGTGGGGTTCACCGACGCGCAGTGCGGGTTCAAGGCCGCCCGCACGGCGGTGATCCGGCCGCTACTGGAGAAGGTCGAGGACGACGGCTGGTTCTTCGACACCGAGCTGCTGCTGCTCGCCGAGCACAACGGGCTGCGGGTGCAGGAGGTTCCAGTGGACTGGGTGGAGGACGTCGACAGCAGGGTGCAGGTGGTGTCCACTGCCGTCGACGACATCAAAGGGCTGATCAGGGTGGCCCGGGCCAAGGCGTCGGGGGCGGCACGCGTACCGGATCTGCCGCGGCGGCCCGAGCCGCGCGCCGCCCACCCGGATGCCGCGCTGGCCGAGACGAACAGCGGCGGGCTGCTGTGGCAGGTGGCGTCGTTCGGGGCGATCGGGGTGTTGTCGACGGTGGCACATCTGGGCCTGTACGCGCTGCTGCGGATGTGGCTCCCGGTGCTGCCGGCGAACCTGCTGGCCCTGACGCTGACCACCGTGCTCAACACGGAGGCCAACCGCCGTTTCACCTTCACCTCGTCCCGTGGCTCCGCCACGCGTACGCACCTGCTCGGGCTTGTGGTGTTCGGCCTGTATTACGCGTTGACCTCCGGCGCGCTGCTCATCCTGCACGCCGTCACCCCGGATCCGCCGCGTCTGCTGGAGCTGACGGTGCTGATCTGCGCCTGCGTGCTGGGCACCGCCGGACGGTTCCTGCTGTTGCGCGGCTGGGTCTTCCGCCGGGCTGCCACTCCTGAAAGCTGATCATCCGATGACCGCCATCTCACTTCCCGCCACCGCCTCCCCTCGGTGGCGCCGGTACGCGCTGATCGCGATCTGCGTGCTGGCCGCGCTGCTCTACGGCTGGTCCTGGTGGACCTGGGGCTGGGGCAACTCGTATTACAGCGCCGCGGTCAAGTCCATGTCGGCGAGCGTCACCACGTTCCTGTTCGGCTCCTTCGACCCGGCAGGCGTCGTCACGGTCGACAAGCCGCCGATGGCGCTGTGGCCTCAGGTCGTCTCGAGCTGGATCTTCGGCTATCACGGGTGGGCGCTGCTACTGCCCCAGATCATCGAGGGGGTGGCGGCGGTCTTCCTGCTGCATCGTGCCGTACGCCGGTGGGCTGGTGAGGGCGCCGGTCTGATCGCCGCCCTCGTGCTCGCGCTGACCCCGGTCACCGTCGCGATCAACCGTGACAACAACCCGGACACGCTGCTGGTGCTGCTGCTGGTGGCCGCCGCGTATGCAATGACGCGCGCGTTGTCGGCCGGTCTCGCGCCGCGCCGGGCCACCGGGTGGCTGCTGCTGGCCGCCTTCCTCATCGGGTGCGGGTTCACCACCAAGATGCTGGCCGCGTGGGTGTGCCTGCCCGCCTTCCTGCTGGCGTACCTGTTCGGGACGACCGCGCCCTGGCGGCGGCAGATCGGTGACCTCGCCGCCGCCGGCGGAGTGCTGCTGGTCAGCTCGCTGTGGTGGGTGGCGCTGGTGGATCTGTGGCCGGGAGACAAGCCGTACATCGGTGGTAGTACGGACGGCACCGCCCTGGATCTCGTGCTCGGGTACAACGGACTCGGCCGGATCTTCGGCGGCGGCTTCGGCGGGGGCGGGCCGGGCGGCATGCCGCAGATGCCTGGTGGTGGCGGGATGCCATCCATGCCGCCGGGAGGGTTCCAGCCTCCCGGCTCGTCCGGTCAGTCGCCCGTACCGTACGGCGGCGACATGCCCATGCCGCGCGGTGGCGGCGGCGGGTTCGGTGGCGGTTTCGGCGGTTCCTCCGGGCCGTTCCGGATGTTCAACGAGGTAGTGGGCGGGCAGATCAGCTGGCTGCTGCCGCTCGCACTGCTGATCGTCGTGGCCGCCGCCGTGTTCGCCATGCTGGCCAGGCGCCGGGGAGCGGTCATCGTGCCGGCCAACCGCGGCGGGTGGCTGCTGTGGGGCGGCTGGCTGCTGGTCAACGCCGTCGTCTTCAGCTTCGCCTCCGGCATCTTCCACTCCTACTACACCACGATGCTGGCGCCCGCCATGGCCGCTCTGATCGGCGCCGGAACGGTATGGCTGGCCCGCCACCACCGGGGCACTGTGGCGGCCATGGGGGCGGTGGCCGTCACGGCGGTCTGGGCCTGGGTACTGATCTCGCGGGACACGTCATGGCACGGCTGGCTGCGCTACGCCGTGCTCGCCGTGGCCATCGCGGCGATCGCCTTCCTCTTCATCAGTAGGCGCGGCACCCGTACAGGGCCGGCCGTCGCGGCGGCCGTGCTCATCCCCTCATTGCTGGCTCCGGCGACGTGGTCGCTCGCCTACGCCTTCGGGCAGGCCGATGCCAACGGCGTCAATCCCACCGCGGGCCCGCGGAACACCTTCGGCGGCGGGATGCGCCCCGCGGACAGTCGGGACGCCTCCGGTGGCGGGATGCCGGGCCCCCGTCCCGGAGGAGGTGGACCGATGGGCGGCGGCGCCGAGCTCACCGCCGAGCAGCGCAGGATTCTGGACTACGCCGTCGCCCACTCCGGTGGGGCCCGCATCAAGCTCGCGATCAACACCTCCGCCTTGGGCACCGCCGCGTACATCATGAACAGCGACGAGACGGTGATCGGCATGGGCGGCTTCATGGGATCCGATCCCGCGCCGACCGCCGAGCAACTCGACCGCTGGGTCAAGGCGGGCGAGCTGCGGTATGTCCTGAGCGGCTCCGGCCCGGAACGGATGATGGGAGGCGGGCAAGGGGCCGCGCAGTCCCGTACCACCTGGATCAGCCGCACGTGCACGGTCGTGCCCGCCGCCGAGTACGGCGGCACCGAGCAGAGCGACACCTCGGCCAGGTCACCTTTCGGCGGCGCCCAGACGCTTTACAGGTGCGGCCAGTGAGACAGACGTTTCGCCTGCTGCGCTGAGTTCTCAAGACGCGCAGTCACAACACAGGTCGGGGCTCGCTATCATCATGGGTCGTCGCCCGCGGGAAGCCGTGGGCGACGACTCACACCTTTCTTTTACCGCGAGCACGTAGAACGATGTCGTGAACGAACAACCTGCCGCAAAAGTGCTGATCGTCGATGACGAGCCGAACATTCGCGAGCTGCTGTCCGAGGCTCTTGAACTGAATGGCTTCGCCGTGCGGACCGCCACGGACGGCCGCGATGCGCTGGCGGCGGTGGCCCGGGAACGACCCGACATCGTCGTGCTGGACGTGATGATGCCCGGCCTGGACGGGTTCGCGGTCGCACGCAAGCTGCGCGAAGCCGGCAACAGCCCCATGGTGCTCTTCCTGACCGCCAAGGACGCGGTGTCCGACCGCATCACAGGGCTGACCGCCGGTGGCGACGACTATGTGACCAAGCCGTTCAGCCTGGAAGAGGTGGTGCTGCGGCTACGGGCGATCATGCGCAGAATGCGGCCGGTGGAGGAGCAGATCGACGACGGCGTGCTGCGGTACGCGGACCTCGAGCTCGATGAACAGGCCCACACCGTGCGGCGGGCCGGGCGGGCGATCCATCTGTCACCGACCGAGTTCAGCCTGCTGAAATACCTGATGATCAATGCCGAACGGGTGGTCAGCAAGGCGCAGATCCTCGACCGCGTGTGGGACTACGACTTCGACGGCGAAAGCAGAATCGTCGAGTCCTACATCAGCTACCTGCGGCGGAAGATCGACGCCGAGGGCCCGCCGCTGATCCACACGCTGCGCGGCGTCGGCTACCGGCTACAGGGGCCGTCGTGAGAGCGGCCTGGCCCCTGCGACATCGGCTGCTGGCTGCGCTGCTCGGTCTGTGCGCGGCCGGCCTGGCGGCCTTCGCTACGGCAAGCCTGCTGCTCCTCGGCCACTCGTTGCAGACCAAGATGGACGCTCAGCTGACCGAGGTGGCCGCCACCTTCGGCAGGCGCCCGGTGCCCCCTCCGCCGCCGGTCGACGCGAGCCGGGCCGCCGAGCTTCCGACGCAGTTCAGGATCACGTTCTACAGTCCCTCCGGGAATCTGCTGCGCAGCCTGCCCGCCGAAACCGCCGACGGGCCGGCGATCCCCACCACAGTGATCTCCACACCCCCCCGAGGTCCGGTCAACGTGTCCGCCAGGACGGGGCCGGAACAGTGGCGCGTGCTGGTGAAGAGCCTGCCCGACGGCAGCCGCATGGCGGTGTCGATGTCGCTGGAGCCCAACCAGGCGACCGTGCACCAGATCCTGGTCATCGAGGTGGCGGTGGGCGGCCTGGTGCTGCTGCTGCTCGGCACACTCGCTCTCGCCGTGGTCCGGCTGGGGCTGCGCCCGCTCACCCGCATGGAGCGTACCGCCGAGGCCATCGCGGGCGGAGACATCGACCGCAGGGTCAGCGACACCGACCCGAACACCGAGACGGGACGGCTCGGCAGGGCGCTCAACATCATGCTGGAGCGCCTGGCGACCGCGCTACGCGAGTTCGAGCGCTCCGAACGGCGACTGCGTCATTTCGTCGCCGACGCCTCCCACGAACTTCGCACGCCGCTCACCTCCATCCGGGGCTTCGCCGAGCTCTACCACCACGGCCAGGGCCCCAGAGACCCGGCGGCCGAGCGGCTGCTGCGCAGGATCGAGGCCGAGGCCGCACGCATGGGCGTCCTGGTGGAGGACATGCTGCTGCTGGCCCGGATGGACCAGGAGCCCACGCTGGAGCCCAGCGTCGTGGACCTGCACGTGCTGGCCGGGGACGTGGTGCATGCCGCCCGAGCCCGCGAGCGCGAGCGGCCGATCCGGCTGATCGTCTCCGATGAGCCGGTGTTCGTGCTCGGCGACGAACACCGCCTGCACCAGGTCATCGCCAACCTGGTCGGCAACGCTATACAGCACACCCCTTCGGGTGCGGAGATACGTGTCAAAGTCGGCCTGCGCGCAGTCGCCGGGGTCGCCGCTCCCGGGGTCGTGCACGCCGGTTCCGGGCCCGTCCCCCATGTCAGAGCCGCGCTGATCGAGGTGAGCGACGAGGGGCAGGGCATCGATCCCGCGCACCTGCCGCACCTGTTCGACCGCTTCTACCGGGCTGACGCGGGCCGCTCGCGCGACAGCGGCGGAACGGGCCTGGGCCTGGCCATCGCCGCGGCGCTCGTACAGGTACACGGCGGCCGGATCGAGGTGACGAGCACTCCAGGCCGCGGCACCACCTTCCGCGTTCTTCTACCGCTTGAGCAGCCTCAGGACGGCTGAGCGCACCAGCTGTTCATCTCCAGGTCAGACACGATTCACACACTATTCCCAGCTTCGTGCTGTCAGATGTGTGCTGACGAAAGGAGGGACATGCTGAAAAGGTTCCGCAAACCAGCCGTTTCCGCAGCTGGCAGCAGCGATCAGCCAGTGTCCGGCGTGGAGATGGACGGTGACCAAGGTCACCGGCTGCGGGCCCCGAGCAAGCTGCACGCGTTCAACCGGTACGAGATCAAGTACCTCGTGGACGCGTCGGAGGCGGTGGCGCTCAGGGAGGAGATCGAGCAGCGGCTTGATCGCGACCGTCACAGCGGTGACCAGGGCTACGGCATCTGGAGCGTCTACTACGACACCCGGCAGCTGCGCTTCTACTGGGAGAAGATCGAGGGCCTGAAGTTCCGCAGGAAGCTGCGGGTGCGCCACTACGGCGACAGGTTCGCCGTGCAGGACGACACGCCGGTGTACGTCGAGATCAAGCAGCGGGTCAACCGGGTCACGCAGAAGCGCCGGGTGCGCCTGCCGTACCGGGACGCGCTGCTGCTGTGTAACGGACGGCAGATGGTCGAGCACGAGCCTTCTCAGCGAGCCTTCCTGGAAGAGGTGCTCGACCTGGTGCTGCGTCTGGACCTGCGGGCCGTCGCGATGACCGGCTACCAGCGGCACGCGTACATGGGCCGCGACGCCGACGTGGGGCTGCGCGTCACCTTCGACCACCGCATCCGCGGCCGGGACCGAGACTTCCACCTCGGCGCCGACACCGACAACCGGCTCATCGTCCCTGCCCGCAAGGCGATCGTGGAGGTCAAGGCCAACGACCGCGTGCCGTACTGGCTGACCGACCTGACCGCCAAGCGGAACCTGCAGGTGGTGCGGGTCTCCAAGTACTGCCAGAGCGTGGAGGCCCACGGGCTGGCCCCGCGTTCGATCTTCCACATTCCGGACCACGACCTCGATCTCGGCCGTCCCCGGCCGACCATTCTCTCGGAGGCATGACCCCCCATGGACTTCTCCTTCCAGGACCTGTCCGGCACGTTCAGCGTGGCTGACATCGCGATCGCGATGTCCCTGTCGTTCGTGCTCAGCGCGATGATCGGCTGGGTCTACCGGGCGACGCACCGCAACGTCTCCTACAGCCAGTCGTACGTGCAGACGCTGGTCATCCTCGGCATGCTGATCTCGCTGATCATGCTGGTCGTCGGCTCGAACATCGCCCGCGCGTTCGCCCTCGTCGGCGCGCTGTCGGTGGTGCGTTTCCGCAACGCCATCAAGGAGACCCGCGACGTCGGGTTCATCTTCCTGGTGATGGGCGTCGGCATGGCCGTCGGCACTCGCTTCTACCTGCTGGGCATCGTCGCCGCCGTGGCGATCTCGCTGATCATCATGATCATGCACCGGTTCAACTGGTTCCAGCTCAACGTGCGCCGCCAGGTCGTCAAGGTCCAGGTCCCGTCGGACGAGGACTTCACCGCCTCGATCCAGGACGTGCTCATTCGGCACACCGACGAGTTCGAGCTGGTGAGCATGGAGTCGATCAGGGCGGGCGCGCTGACCGAGCTGATGTACACGGTCAAGATCAAGAAGGGTGGCGAGCCCGCTGACCTGATCGCCGCCCTGCGCGAACGCAACCACGGCCAGTCGGTCACCGTCCTGACCGGATACGACCAGACCGACCTGTAGGCCCGGCACATGGCACAGTCCAAGCAGCTCAAGCACCGCATCCCGGTCAAACTCCGGCACAACTGGAAACTGGTCGCGCTGTGCGTGGCGTTCCTGGCCGCCTGCTGGGGCGTGTTCGGCAGTGGGACGATCCGCCCATATGTCACCACGGCCCAGGCTGCCGAGGCCGAGACCGTCACCACGAACCTGACCGGCACCAAGGACCTGTTCGACGCCTCCGTGGCGCACGAGGTGAAGCTCACCTTCACCGACCAGGCGTACGAGGACATGCTGACCGAGTACTTCAAGGAAGGCGAGAAGAAATACGTCGAAGCCGACCTGACCATCGACGGCACCCGCATCCCCAGCGTGGGCGTCCGACTCAAGGGCAACTCCACCCTGGGGGGACTGACCTGGAAGGGGCAGTCCAAGCAGCGGGCCATGCCGGGTGGCGGGCAGCGCCCGGAAGGGATGCCCGGGGGCTTTCAACCGCCCGAGGGCTTTCGACCGCCTGGCAATGGACAGCCTCAGACCGGGCAGCCGCAAGGTAATGGGGGGCCGCCCGGAGGCGGCATGATGCGCTCATCCCTCAAGGCCGAAGAGCCGGAGAACCTGCCGTGGCTGATCAGCTTCGACGAGTTCGTGGAGGGCCGCCGCTACCAGGGCCACAGCCAGGTGGCCGTGCGGCCGGCCGCGATGGGCTCGACGACGATGCTGAAAGAGGCGCTGGGCATCTCGCTGGTCGGCGCCGCCGGCGAGCCGACCCAGGGCTCCGCGTACAGCTCCTTCACGGTCAACGACCGCTCCTCGACGCCGCGTCTAGTGGTGGAGTACCTGGACGAGGGTTACGCGGAAAACCTCGGCGACGGTGTGCTGTACAAGTCGCTGGCCAGCGGCTCCTTCACGTACAAGGGCGAGGACCAGACCGATTACACCACCGACTTCAAGCAGATCAACAAGGTCGGCGGCAAGGACCTGCAGCCGGTCATCGACTTGGTCAAATGGGTGAACGAAGCCTCCGACACCGAGTTCGCCAAGGGCCTCGCCGACCGCTTGGACGTGGAATCGTTCGCCCGCTACCTGGCCCTGCAGAACATCATGGTCAACTTCGACGACATGGCCGGCCCCGGCCGCAACTACTACCTGTGGTACGACACGGGCACCAAGAAGTTCAAGGTCATCACCTGGGACCTCAACCTCGCCTTCAACGGTGACGCCAAGAGCGGCGTGAACGACACGATCGGGATGGGCGGCTTCGGCCGAGGACGTCCCCAGCAGAACCAGCAGCAGGGTCAGCAGTCGCAGACTCAGCAAGCGCAACCTCAGCAGCAGGGCCAGCCGCCTCAGGGCTTCACTCCACCCGAGGGCGGCGAACAGCGGCGTGCACAAGGCGGCGGGATGCGCATGGGCGGCCACCCCCTGAAGGAGAAGTTCCTCAAGAACGCCACCTTCAAGAAGCTCTACGAGGAGCAGTACCGCGCCCTGTACGCCAAGCTGCTGAGCAACGGCACCGCCTCCGGCCTGCTCGACGACCTCGTCGCCTCCTACAAGCTGAACGAGAAGGCCGACACCGCCAAGGTCGACGCCGAGGCGCAGACCCTGCGCACGTTCCTGCAGACCCGGACCGAGGCACTGCGCTCCGACAAAGCGATCAGCGGCACCTGACACTTTCGCGGCGAGGGGTACTCCGGGCTCGGCCCCGGAGAACCCCTTACCGCGGGGCTCAAGAACTCGAATCACTTCCAGCGCTGAGCCCTTCGTCCAGTGGGCGGAAGGGCTCAGCGGCACCGAGTGACTGGTCCGGGTCGCCTGGGATCATGATTCATGATCCTGTCTACGGTGTACGCCGTAGCCCGGCGCCTGCTGTCTTTGCCCCGCGCTGCTGCTACAAAGGAGCGTCTCCAAGGAGGCGGAACTGCTGGTGCTGCGGCATCAGAGCGCGGTCCCGCGCCGTCAGGTCCCTCGGGTGCGTTACGAGCCGGCCGATCGCCTGTGGTTGGCGGCGCTCTCGCACCTGATACCCCGACCCCAATGGGGGGGATCTTTCCGACAACAGTCACCGACATGACGAAGCGGAAGTTCCTGATCCGCGACCGCGGCGGCCAGTTCACCGATGCCTTCGACACAGTCTTCGCCGACGCCGGCCTGCGCGTCCCAAGAGCCCACCGCAGGGCCCGAAAGTGAACGCGCGCTGCGAGAGGATCACCGGCATCCCGCGCCGCGAACTCCCGGACAGGAGGCTCATCCTCAACGAGCACACATCTACGCCGAACCCTCACTCGCTACCTGGCGCACGATAATGCGGCCCGACCTCGTCCAGGGTCTGGTGGCGGCCGGCGGTGTATTGAGTGGTGAAGATCTCTTCGCCCAGCATCTGGCGACAGGTGGCGGCGATTCTGTCGGCGTCGGCACGTTCCGCTGGGGACTGCGGGAGGGCGGTGGCCTCGCGGGACGCCGCCGCCGCGCCGAGGAGCCGGGCGGCCTGGGCGTGGGCGCCCGCGAGGGCCATGGCCCCGGCCAGGCCCTCCGCGGCGGAGATCGCGCCGTGCGGGGCGTCGAGCTTGCGTGCCGCGTTGTACGCCTCCAGGTGCAGGGCGCGGGCGGCCTCGGCGTCGCCGCGTGCCTCGGCGGTGAAGCCCAGTTCGACCAGGACCATCGAGAGGTACAGGGGCTCGGCGCCGCCTCCTGACTTAGCCCGCCGTACCAGGTTGCCGAGGTGCTCCTCGGCGAGATCGAGCTCGCCCTGCCTGCGGGCGGCGCAGCCGAGGCCGATCTCGGCGAGGATCTCGCCGCCCGCGTAGTCCTGTTCCGTGGCGAGGCGGAGGGCGCGCTCGCACAGCTTCCAGGCCTTCGCGTAGTCGCCCAGTTGCACGTGGGTCCAGCCGAGCCAGGCGAGTTGACCGCTGACCTCCGGCCACAGGCCCAGCTCCTCCGCCATGTGCACACCTTCCCCGTGCAGCCTGGCGGCGCGGTCGGTGTCGCCGGTCAGTTCTGCCAGGCCGCCCAGCCAGCCCGATGCCTGCAGTTGACCCCATCGGTCGCCGAGCTCGGCGAACAGCTCCGCGCTTCTGGTCGCAGCCCGCTCGAGTGCGGTCAGGTCGCCGCGTACGTGCGCGAACTGGGCGCGAGTGCTCAGCGCCGCCGCCTCGCCCCACCGGTCGCCCGCGGCGCGCAGGGCCTCCAGAGCCCTGTCGAGCAGGTCTTCAGCGGCTTCCATCTCACCCAGGTTCACCAGCGCGAAGGCCAGGAACCACGCGGCCCTGGCCCGCTCGCCCAGCTCTCCGGCGAACACCTCCGCTGCCTGCTCCCGGCGAGCCGCCCACTCGGCACTCCCGCCCTTCAGAACGGAGATGCCCACAAGCCACGCCATCGCCACGGACCGCCCCACGCCACCCGCCGCGGTGAGGGCGGTTTCGAGTGAGCGACTGGCTTCGGTCAGGCGGCCGCGGAGGTACCAGTACCAGGTGAGGGCATTGGCGAGACGGAGGGTCAGCTCCGGGTGAGCGCCGTCCACGACGGTGCGGAGGTTGGCGGCCTCCGCGTCGAGCAGGCCGAGCCACTGGCGCTGGTCGGGGCCGTAGAGGTGGGGGGCGGCTCGTTCAGCGAGATCGGTGTAATAAGCATGGTGGCGGTGCTGTACCTCATTCAGGTCACCCGCCTCTCGCATGCGTTCCACGCAGTAGGCGGCGACCGACTCCAGCAGGCGGAAGCGGTTTCCCGCCCTGGCCACCAGCGACCTGTCGACGAGGCGGGCGAGCAGGTCGAGGACGTCCTCGGCGGCCACGCCGTCGCCGGGGCACACGGCCTCCGCCGCCTCCAGGATGCACCCGTCGGCGTGTACGGCCAGGCGGCGCAGCACGAGCCGCTCCTGCTTGGTCAGCAGCTCCCAGCTCCAGTCGATCATGGCGGTCAGCGTCTTCTGGCGGGGAGGCGCACCCCGATGCCCGGTCGCCAGCAGCCTGAAGCGGTCGTCCAGCCGCTCCACCAGGCCGTCCACGCCCAGCGCCCGCACCCTGGTGGCGGCCAGCTCCAGCGCCAGCGGGATCCCGTCCAGCCGCCTGCACAGCAACGAGACGGCGGGGGCGGTCGAGTCGTCGAGCCGGAAATCGCTCTGCGCGGCCGCCGCCCTGGCCGCGAACAACCGGACCGCGCTGTCCTGCTCCAGCGGCGGCACGTTCCACACCACCTCGCCAGGCAGCGCCAGCGGCTCCCTGCTCGTCGCCAGGATTCGGAGTTCCGGCGCGGCCCGCAGCAACGCCTCCGCCAGGTCCGCCACCTGGTCCACGACGTGCTCGCAGTTGTCCAGCACCAGCAGCACCCGCCGGTTGCGCAGCGCACGCGCCAGCCGGTCGCGTGCCGAACGCGGCTCGCCGCCCGGGTCGCGGATCTCCATGACCGCCATCACGAGCTCGGCCACCTCGCCGGACCGGGGCATGGAGGCCAGCTCGACCAGCCAGACACCGTCGGCGTGGGCGGAGAGCAGCAGGCTCGCCGTCTCCACGGCCAGCCGCGTCTTGCCCACCCCGCCGGACCCGCAGAGCGTCACCAGCCGATTCGCCCCGAGCTGTGCGGATATCGCGGCCAATGACTCGTCCCGTCCGATCAGCTCGGTGAGCGGAGCGGGCAGGTTGGTGGCGTGCCGTACCGCTGGAGCGAGGTCAGGGTCCTGGGCGAGGATGGCCCGCTGCAACTCGGCCAGCTCGGGGCTGGGGTCCAGACCGAGCTCCTCTCCGAGCCGTTCGCGCAGGTCGGCGTAGCTGTCCAGCGCCTCGCTCTGCCGTCCGGCCCGATACAGGGCCTTCAGGTGTACGGCACGCAGCCGCTCACGCAGCGGATGCCGCGCCACCAGGTCGGCCAGCTCCCCGGCGAGCAGGGCGTGTTCGCCCAGCTGCAGTCGGGCCTCGGCGTGCGCTTCCACGGCGGTCAGGCGCTGCTCCTCCAGCCGGGCGATCGCCGCCCTGGCGAACTCCTCGTCGGCGAAATCGGCGAACGCCGGGCCCCGCCACAGGGCCAGCGCGTCGGCCAGCAGCGCGGCCCGCGTTCCCGGGTCTTTCGCCGCTTGGGCCTGCTTGGTGAGCTCGGTGAACCGGCGCGCGTCCACGGCGTCCGCCTCCACCTGCAGCAGGTAGCCCGCGGGCCGGTGCGCCACGAGGTTCCGATCGCCCAGCGCCTTGCGCAGCTGCGAGACCCTGACCTGCAGCGTGGCCGATGGATGGGCGGGGGCGTCGTCTCCCCACAGGTCGTCGACGAGCCGGTCGGCCGACACCGGGCGGCCCTCGTGCAGGAGCAGGTCGGCCAGGATCGCGCGGACCTTCAGCCCACGGATCGTGACGGGCACGCCGTCCGCGTCCCACACCATCAGCGGGCCAAGCACCCCAAACCGCATGACCGCCACCCTATGCCGGAGCGGTAAGAACGGTGGAGGGAACCGGTAAGGGCCGCCCAGCACAGTAGTCACATGGCAAGCAACGAACGGCTGCGGGTGGCGGTGATCATCGGTAGCACCAGAAGCGGCAGATTCGGCCCGACGGTGGCCGAGTGGTTCGCCGCCCAGGCCCGCAGGCGAAGGGAGCTGGAGGTCGACCTCGTCGATCTGGCCGAGGCACGGCTGCCCCAGGTCCTCACCGACGAGGACGAGGAGCTGCCCGCCGAGGTGCGGGCACTGGCTCCGCGGCTGGCCGCGGCGGACGGCTTCGTGGTGGTGACCCCCGAGTACAACCACAGCTTCCCCGCACCGCTCAAGACCGCCATCGACTGGTACTACGCGGAGTGGCAGGCCAAACCGGTCGCCTTCGTGTCGTACGGCAGAGAGTCGGGCGGCCTGCACGCGGTCGCCCAGCTCCGTGAGATCTTCGCCGTGCTGCGGGCGGTGGCCGTCACCGAGACGGTCAGCCTGCCCTGCTACTGGGATCTCTTCGACGCCGACGGCTCCTGGCCCAAACGGGGCGCGAGCTGCCATGCGGCGGCCGGAATCACGCTTGACCAGCTGTCATGGTGGGCCCGTACGCTGCGGGACGCCAGAAACGATCGCCAATGGAGAGAACAATGAGGAAAGTCATCGCTTCGACCTACACCACGCTCGACGGCTACATCGACGAGCCGCAGAACTGGTCGTTCGACTACCGGACGGACGATGCCACCCAGTACGCCCTGGACCTGATGCGCAGGTCGGACGCCCTGCTGGCGGGGCGGGTCACCTACGAGGGGTTCGCGTCGGTCTGGCCGACCAGGCCCAGCGACGAGTTCTCCGACCGGATCAACGGCATGCACCATTACGTGGTCAGCGACACCCTGGAGAAGGCCGACATCTGGGGCACCTCCACCATCATCAGGGGCGAGAACCTCGTCGAGGAGGTCACCAAGCTCAAGCAGCAGCCGGGCGGTGACATCATCATCTACGGCACCGGGCAGCTGACCGACGCGCTGTCGCAGGCCGGGCTGCTCGACGAGTACCACCTGTGGGTGCACCCCCTCATCCTCGGTGAGGGAGAGCCGCTGTTCAGGCGTGAGTCGAAGGCCAAGCTGAAGCTGCTGGAGAGCAAGACGTTCAGCTCCGGCCTGGTCATCCTGGTCTACCAGCCCGAGCAGTAGACCAGGATGATCATTGCGAACCCGCCTGGGTCAGCGGAATCCGCCGAAGGCCAACGCCGTGGTGGAGGGTGATCGAGGTCCGCCCGCTGGGGTGACGTCCCCGACCGGGCCGCGCTCATCCGCCTCGGCGGTGCGGTGCTGGCCGAGCAGGCCGACACCACGTCCGTGGAGGTGACCGTCACTGCCGCCGTCCGGTGGCTTGGTGGTGCGGGTGGAGGTGTGCGCGTACGAGCGGTGTGATCGAGGTGGCCATGTGGGCGTAGCCGGCGGCGTTCGGGTGCAGGCCGTCCGGCAGTAGGTGCTCCTGGGCCGGTCCGAACACGTCGAGCCCGTCGATCAGGTGAACATCCGCGTCGCCGTGTTCGCGCAGCAGGCGTACGGCCTCGGCGATGTCGGCACGCATCTCGGCCAGGCTCATTCCGGTCTGCCCGGTCTGCTCCTCGCGGCTGGGGGAGAAGATCGGCGACATGACCAGGATCGGCACCCGGGGGTGGCCGTCCCGGACGGTGCTGACGAATCCCAGGACCGCGGGCAGGAACGAGCGCTTGGTGAACGTGCCGGCGCCGTAGACGTTGACGCCGAGGCAGGTGATGATCACTTCGGCGGGGCGGTCCCGGATCAAGCGTGCGATCATCGGGTCCAGGTGGCACTCACCGTCGAATCCGAGACAGGTCAGATCCAGGCCGAGGTTACGCGCGACCAGGGCGGGCCAGGTTCGCGTCGGCGATGCGGCCGCGCGGCACTGGGTGATCGAGCTGCCGTAGGTGATGAGCCGCGGGGGAGGCGTGGCCGGTGTCACCCATGTTCGCGCCGACTCGTCGACGGCCAGCTCCACCAGCCGGAAATCGCCGCCGTGGGGTAACCAGATTTCCGTGATCTTCTCGCCGGCCGGCAGTTCGGCGAAGTGAAAGGACCCGTCGGAGGCTACGGGTGCGTCGACGACCGTCCCGTGCACGACGAGGTCGACCGGCCCGATGCCGTCGGCCGACAGGCATCGCCCGCGCAGCACGGTCGCGTCGGTGCCGAACGTGATCCTGACACCCGCCTGCGCCCGGGCATGGCCTTGCAGCCGCCGGCCGGGGAAGAGGCGAAGCCGGCCGGGGAAGAGGCGAAGCCGGCCGCGGGGCAGCCGCCAGCCTCGCGACCAGCCCGCCGCGTGCTCGACCTCGATCGCACCGGCCCAGGTGAGGACGGAATCGCTCGCCGGGATCGACCGCAGAGCCTTGCTGGGGAAGATGTTCATCGGGAGACCTGCCAAGTGGTGAAAGCGCCATGGGCTGCCCGGATGTGATATTGCCGGGAGGGTGACCAGTGCGGACGTCGCTTCGCTGCTCGACGCGGCCTGGCACGACCATCACGAACGGATGCGGGGCCGCTCGTTCTGCCCCCGGCCTGACACCGGGCCCGGCGTTCCGCCGGCGAGCGTCCGTACCGTTGTCGAAGGCCTTCGGGTTCGTTCGTGGCTGGACGGACTCGATGGCCGATGTCACGCGTACACGCGAAGGGAGATCACGTGTACGGACGGGGCGCCGTTGGTGGCGGTGAGACGTAGCCGTACCGCGGTGGTGGTCACCGCCTCGCTCAGGTCGTGGACGCGGTGGCGGCGGCGGTTGCCGGTCTCGACGTGCTGCTCGACCCAGCCGCCGTCAGGACCGGCGGTTTCGATGACGTAGTCGCGGACCAGGGTGGGCATCTCGCGGCCGGGGGTGCGGTGGTGGTGCAGGTTGATGAGGTCTTCGTGCACGTCGTCGTCGAAGATCACGTCGATGTGGCGCACCACGGTCGGCTGCGGCCAGTCCAGTCGCAGCCACGGCTCGTCGTCGGCCGGGTCGGAACACCACATGTGCGGGCCGCTGCCATAGGGCCGCTGGTAGCCGTCGAGCACCCGGGCAGGCGCGAGCGCGTCGGTGTCGGGGCTGAGCCGGATCGCCGGCGCGCGGCGGTGCAGCGGGATCGACCGCCAGGCCAGCACCTGCTGCGACCCGAGCGGCATCTGGTCGTCCGGTGAGCGTTTGCCCGGCTGGTTGATCAGTGCCAGCACGCCCGGGACCGTGTTGTCCGCCAGATGCACGGTCACACCCGGAACACTGCGCAGGACCACGATGACCGGCAGGCCCTCGGGCAGCTTGATCGGCTGCCCGGCCAGGGCGAAGCGCACCCACTGCGGCCGGTCGCCGGCCACGGTGGCGGTCGCCGACGCCAGCTGCCGAGCCGGCACGTAGTTCTGGCCGCGGTCGCCGGCGCACACCTCGACGGTCACCTCGCCGTCGCCGCTGAGCAGCAGCGACACCGATTCCAGCAGCGGCCCGGCCGGTACCACGACCGCGATGTCGCTGGTCAGCTCCCGGGTCTCACCATTGGGCCGCAACGCCGGCGACCGGATGTACGACGACGCGGTCACGGACGCGGCGGCGGCCAGGTCGGCCGGGTCGTGCGCGGCCAGGCCGATGATCGAGCCGTCCTGCCGCAGCAGCGTCTGCACCAGGTCGCCGCTGTGTCGCTCGCTGAGCTCCCGCGGGCTGAGCCTGCGCTGCACGCACAACGCGGCGGCGGTGCCGGCGGCCTCCCCGAGGGTGCCGCACGTCGCCATCACCCGGGTGGAGCCGAACGCGACGTGGCTGGCGGAAATGTCGCGGCCCGCCATCAGCATGTTCGTGCAGTTCACGGAGTAGAGGCTGCGATAGGGCACGTGGTACACGCCGGTGGAGTACAGGTGTTTCGAGCCGGCTTCGGTGGCGTACATGCCGCCGGGCGGGTGCAGGTCGATCGACCAGCCGCCGAAGGCGACCCGGTCGTCGAACTCGACCTGGTCGATGATGTCGTGCTGGGTGAGGGTGTGGTCGCCGACGAACCGGCGGTACTCCCGTTTGCCGGGCAACGCACCGACCCATTCCAGGCTCATCATGTCGGCGTCGAACGTGCCGTGGTTCTTGATGTAGTCCCAGATGCCGTAGATGACGGACCACAACTCGTCGCGGATGCGCTCGTTGTCGTGCACCGTGTCGAGCTCGCCGCCCCACTCGATCCACCAGTACGCGCAGCCGTTGTCGCCGGCCCGGATGATCCGGTGTTCGGGGATCGGCGTGGCGGTGATGTCCTTGGCGAAGCGCGGCGGCACATACCGCGTCGGTTCGCCGGTGTCCTTCGTGTAGAACAGCAGCGTGCTGCCGAGGGTGATGTCGTCGGCGACCTCGGGCGCCCACGGCTCGCCGTACTCCGATCGGGCCTCCCTGCCGATCCGGTACCTCGCCTCGGCGAGGTGGCCTACCAGGCCGTCGCCGGTGCAGTCGAGGTACAGCGGGCTGTCGAACCGGATCAGCCGCTCCGAGCCCATCATCCAGCCGGTCACCGAGTCGATGCGGCGGGCGTCGCCGGGGCCGCCGGCGGCGACCTCGCGGACGTCGGTGTTGAGGAACAGCGTGATGTTCGGCTCGGCGCGGACCGCGTCGAGCACCACCAGATCCCAGTAGTACGGGTTGCCTTCCGGGTTGCGGTACTGGTTCTCGACCAGCAGTTCCCCCATGACGCCGCCTTCGCGGGCGAAGTGGTGCACGCCATGGCCGGTGGCGCCGCACACCCACACCCGTACTTCGCTGCTGGAGTTGCCGCCCAGCACCGGCCGGTTGGTGACCAGCGCGACCCGGCGGCCGAGACGCGCGGCGGCGATCGCCGCGCACACTCCGGCGAGACCGCCGCCGACGACCGTGATGTCCGAGGTCATGACCTCGTGTCGCATGAGCTGTCCTATCTCGCTGCGGTGGTTGGTGTGGCTCTACTTGATCCCGGAGTGGGCCAGCGCCGCCACGAACTGGCGCTGGAAGAGCACGAACGCCGTGGCGACCGGGACCAGCGCCGACACCGCCGCGGCCATCGCGAGACCGGCGGAGATGCCGCCCTCGGAGTCCGCGAAGGTGGTCAGGCCCAGCGGGATGGTGAAGTTGCTCGGGGTGGTCAGCATCACCAGCGGGGTCTCGTAGTCGTTCCAGGTGCTGACGAAGCTGATGATGGCCAGCGCCGCCAGCATCGGCCGCACCAGCGGCAGGTACACCCGCCAGAACACCTGCCATTCGTTGGCGCCGTCGATCCGGGCGGCCTCGCCGAGCGCGTCCGGTGCCGCGGCGAACGCCTGCCGCAGGAGGAACGTGCCGTACACGGTGAACACCCCCGGCAGGATCAACGCCCACAGCGTGTCGTACAGGCCGAGTTGCTGGAAGAACATGAACCGCGGTACGAGCAACAGTTGCGCCGGAATGATCGCCGTCGCGAGGTACAGCAGGAAGATCTTGTCCCGGCCGCGGAACTTCAGCCGCGCGAACGCGTAGCCGGCCATCGCCGACGTCGTCAGGTCTCCGGCCACGCCGGTCAGCGTCACGATCAGCGAGTTGGCGTAGTAGGTGACCATCGACTTCTCGCCGATCCACACGTCGGCGTAGTTGGCCCAGTGCACCGGGTCGGGGAGCCAGCTGATGGGTAGCGAGAACACGTCGATGTTGCGTTTGAGCGACGACGACAACATCCAGAGGAACGGCACCACGAACAGCAGCGCCAGCGCCCACGCCAGCAGCGAGGCGCCCAGTTTGCCGCCGTGGCGCCGCCACCGGCGGTGGCGCATACCGGCCGTCTGCAGAGTGCTCACGTGTACAGCCCTCGTCCCTTCTGGAACCGCCAGAAGAATGACGTCAGCAGCAGGACCCCGACAAAGCTGATCATTCCTACGGCGGCGGCGTAGCCGAACCGGTAGAACTGGAACCCTTGCTGGTACATGAAGTACGACACGGTCGTCGTTGCTTCGCCCGGTCCGCCTTGGGTCAGGAACGTGATCAGGCCGAAGCCCTGTGACTGGCTGATCGTCATCGTGATCGCCAGGAACGTGGTGGTGGGCATCAGCGCCGGCCAGGTCACCGTGGTGAACCGCCGGAAGGCGTTGGCGCCGTCTATCGCCGCCGCCTCGTACAGGTCGACCGGCAAGGCCTGCAGCGCCGACAGGTAGATGACGGCGTTGTAGCCGATGGCCGACCACACGGCGATCAGCACCAGTGATGGCAGACCCCACGTCTCGGAGACCAGCCAGGCCGGTGGGGCGTCGATGCCGATCGCCCGCAGCCCGGCGTTGACCGGACCGCTGTCGGGGTTGAGGAGCAGCAGCCACACCAGGCCGATCGCGACCGAGGACACCACGTGCGGCAGGAAGAACACCACCCGCAGGAGGGTGCGGCCGGCGATGTCGCGGTTGAGCAGCATGGCCAGGCCGAGCCCGCCCATCATCGTCGCCGGAACCCCGATGCCCGCGTAGAGGAGGGTGCGGCCGACGGCCGCCCACAGCGCGCCGTCCCCGAGTGCCTCCGCGAAGTTCGCAAGACCGACGAAGGTGATGCCGGAGTAGCCGGACACCACGTTCCAACTGGTGAACGCGATGGCGATCGCCGCCAGCAGCGGCAGCAGCGTGAAGGCCAGGAAGCCGACCAGGTTCGGGGTGATGAACAGCCAGCCGACGCGGCCGGCCGCACTCAGCGACTCGCGGGTGTCACCACCCTGCCCGCCGGTGCTTGCCACGGCTCGCGCCACGGGTGCCTGGGTTGTGCTGGAGCTCACCCTGCCGCCTTTATGGCCTCGTCGGCCTCCTTGGTCGCCTGCGCCAGCATCTGGTCGACCGTGATCTGGCCGAGCAGCACCTGGTCATGGAGCTTCTTGTAGATGGTGTCGACCTGGTTGGACGCCGTGGTGATGGTGTCGACGGGGAATTTGTACTCAGTCCCGAAGATCACCTTCTCGAACGACGCGACGTCGTACAGCTTGTCGCGCTCCGGGCCGAGCAGATCCGCGATCGTCTGGGACTGCTTGCTCGGGTCGAGGATCGACGGCAGCCTGCCGCCCTTGGTCATGAGGTGGCTGTTGTTCATCCAGAACGACACGAACGACCACGCCGCGTCCTGCTGCTTGGACTTGGCGCTGATCGAGATGTGGTCACCGATCGGTCCGTCGTTCCAGAACTCCTGGCCCTTGACGGGCGCGGGGTTCGGCAGGGCGCGGACCTTGAAGTCGTGCGGGAACTCCTCCAGGTCGCTGATGTAGCGCAGGACGAAAACCTGCCCCGGCAGCATCGCCACCCGGCCTGTCAGCAGCGGTCCGTGGCTGAAGGTCTGCAGCTTCTCGGCAATGATCGTCCGCCGCGGCAGCACACTGCCTTCCTCTTGCATCGCCAGGGCGAGTTCGAGGTATTGCCGCCACGCCGGATCGCTGAACGACGAGGACTTGCCATCCTCGCTGTAGTAGTAGTCCGGGCCCAGGGTGTACCGGTGGATCGGCGGCGTGCTGAACGTCCCGAACACCTTGCCGGCCTTGCTGAGCTTCTTCGCCACGTCGCGATAGTCGTTGATGTCCCAGCCGTCGGGGATGGTGATGCCGGCCTCCGACAACATCGTGTCGTTGGCGAAGATCAACGTGGGCGCCTTCTGCGCCGGCACAGAGTAGATCTTGCCGTCGTACACGAGGTTCGCCGTCGGGGACGCGTCCGGCCCGAACTGCGCCAGGCCGGAGTCGTTCTTCACCCGGCCGGTGAGGTCGGCGGTCAGCCCCGCCTGGACTCGCTTGCCGAGGGTGGGGTTGTCGTACGAGAAGAACACGTCGATCGGCACGCCACCCTGCAGCGACGTGTCGAGCTTGAGTTTGCCCTGGTCGTCGTTGACGTACCGGGTGTAGGTGACCGTGATGCCGGGGTGTTGCTTCTGGAAGGCCTCGATCATGGCGTTCGGGCCGCTCTCGGGCGGGACGCCGCCCCACACGTTGAGGGCCCCGCCGGTTGTGGAGGTGCTGCCGCCGTCCTTGCCGCAGGCGGCAAGGACAGCGATCCCGGCGGCACCGGCGGCCGCTTTCAGGACGGTACGCCGGGAGAGGGGTGTGCCGATCACATCAGGCTCCTTTGTGGGACGCGCGATTCGTGGGAGGGGATGGGGCGGGCCTCGGGATGCCATCGCGCGTGCTTCAACGCGCGGCCAGGCTGGCTTCGACGACACGGCGGGCATCGTGCAGCCACAGTCGCAGGGTCGGTGGGTCGGCGATGCCGACGTCGCCGGTGAGCGCCAGGGCCACCGGGTGGTCCTCGTCGGTCTTGATGGGGATCGCGGCGCCGACCATGCCGGCGAAACCCCACTCCGACACCACGAGCACGTCGTACTCGACGTTGGCGCGGGCGAAGGCGAGGACTTCCTCCTCGGTCGCCGGCACCGCCGCGGTGCCGGACCAACCGTAGCGGTTTCGAGATTGCCGGAGGATCTCCAGCGCCTCGTTTTCGGGCAGGTCGACCAGCATCCGCAGCCCGGGGGCCGAGAGGTGGACCGGGAAGCCCGCCCCGAAGTCGACGGTGCCGATGGTGCTGCCGGTCCGCAGGAAGTAGATCATCTCGCCACGCCACAGGACACACAGCGTGACGTCGAGCCCGGGGTGGGCGGAGGAGATCGCCTCCATCGCCGCCCGCGGCTTGCGGATCAGCGGGAACCAGGTGGTCGCGGACATCAGCGACAGCACCCCGAAGTCCGGCGCGAACCGCCGATCCGGGGTCTTGCGGACGTACCCCACCTCCGTCAGCGTCGCGAGGATCCGGGACACCGAGCTCTGGTGCACCCCGATCCGCCGGGCGATCTCCGTGGCGGTCAGCGGTGATCCCTCGTCCACGAGCTCCCGTAGCACGTGCAGCCCTCGGGCGAGTGCGGAGGTGTTGGACGTATTGACAAGCGTACGACGCATGGAAGGGAACGTAGCGTGCGTCAGGCGCATGAACAATAGGTCACAGCCGTGTTATTGAACTGCTAGCAGCTAGCTGCTAGCTTACAGGCCATGCGGCCAGTTCACGGGGAAACGTTCCGGGTGGCGCAGCAACGGCTGCGCCAGTACATCGATGATCACAACCTGCGTCCGGGCGACCCGCTGCCGTCGGAGGCGAAGCTTGCGGAGAGTCTCGGGATCAGCCGGATCTCGTTGCGCGAAGCGACGCGCAGCCTGCAGGCGCTTGGCGTGATCAATGCGATTTCCGGGCGGGGACTGTTCGTGAGTGAGTTCTCGTTCCGGCCGATCCTGGAGCAGCTTCCCTACCGGGTCGCCATCGGTGGCGCATCGTTGTACGAGGTGCTTGTCGTGCGCGAGGCGCTCGAAGTCGGCCTCATCGAGATGGTCTCCAAGTGCCTGACGCCGGCCGACCTCGACGACCTGACGGGCCTCGCCGACGAGATGGAGCGCAGGGAGCTGGCCGGCGAGCCCCTCGGCGACCTCGACAAGGCGTTCCACGAGCGGCTCTATCAGCCACTCGGCAACGGGTTGGTGTCGTCGCTCATCGACCTCTTCTGGGAGCTCTTCACCAGGCTGTTCGACTCGCTACCCGGCGAACCCGGCCATCCCGCACGCGTGCACAAGGACATCGTCGCGGCGCTCGGCGCCGGTGAGGGGATGTCCGATGCGATGGTCGCCCACTTCAGCTACATCCGTCATCGGCTCGAGCCGCTGGCGTCCTCCCGTCATGACGAGAACGGTGACCCCGGCTAACCGTCTCCAGCCCTTGGGATCAGGTGCAACTCACCCCGCAGCCGGAACGGGCCGAGAGGCGGGAGTTCAGCGACGACCACTCGTGGGGTGACCACTTGATGCCAATGACCAAGCGCCCGAACATTCTCTGGCTCTGCGCCGACCAGCAGCGCTTCGACACCGTGGGCTGCTACGGCAATCCGTTCGTCGAGACGCCGAACCTGGACCGGTTGGCCGCCGGGGGAGTGATGTTCGATCACGCCTATGCGCAGAGTCCCGTGTGCACCCCGTCGCGGGCGAGCTTCCTGACCGGCCGCTACCCGCGCACCACCCGCGCCCGCCAGAACGGAGGGTCCATCCCGGCCGGCGAGAGGCTGATCCCCCGGATCCTGGCCGATGCCGGCTACACCTGCGGCCTGGTCGGGAAGCTGCACATCCGGGCCGCCCACCCTCGCCCGCATCGTCCGGTGGAAAGCCGCATCGACGACGGTTACAGCTGGTTCAGCTGGTCGCACCAGCCGCCGCCGAACGCCGCGCAGGCGGCGATGGACTGGCCGACCAATGCGTACAGCAACTGGCTGCGCGCCCGCGGCATCACGTTCGAGCGGCAGGCCCATCCGGACACCGAGCACGTCCAGATCGGTGTGGAAGAGCAGCACCAGCACACGACCTGGTGCGCGGAGACCGCCACGGAGTTCGTCGAGACGATGGCCGGCTTCCCGCAGCCGTGGCTGCTGTCGGTCAACTTCTACGACCCGCACCACCCGTTCGACCCGCCCAAGGAGCTGCTCGAGCGATATCTCGACCGGCTGGACGACATTCCGCTACCACGGTTCCGGCCTGGCGAGCTCGACAACAAGCCACTGCTCCAGCAGGAGCACTACGCCGGCGGACACAGCGCCGCGCGCACCTTCGTCCATTCCGAAATGAGCGAACGAGAGCACCGGGTGATCCGCGCCGCGTACTGGGCGATGATCGACATGCTCGACCGGCAGATCGGCCGCATCCTCGACGCGCTGGAGCGCACGGGCCAGCGCGAGGACACGATCGTCATTTTCCACGCCGACCACGGCGAGATGCTCGGTGACCACGGCATCTACCTCAAGGGCGCGTACTTCTACGACCCGGCCGTGCGCGTCCCGCTCATCCTGAACTGGCCACGTCGACTGGCGTCCGGGCGACGGGTAAGCGGCTTGGTCGAGCTCGTCGACGTGGCCCCGACCGTGCTGGAGGCGGTGGGCGCGGACCTGGAGCCCGGCATCCAGGGCCGGTCACTGATGCCGTTGATCGACGGCAGGGTCGCCGAGCACCGCGACGACGTCTACTGCGAGTTCTACAACGCCGGCGGTCCGCACCGCGGCCAGGGGACGTACGCGACCATGGTCCGTTCGGAAAGGCACAAGATCGTCGTATATCACGGTAGCGGCGACGGTGTCCGCGGCGAGCTGTACGACCTCGACGACGACCCAGGCGAGCACGTCAACCGGTGGGACGACCCGGCGTACCTGGCGGCCAAGACAGACATGCTGCAACGGATGACCGACCGCATGGCGATGACCGCCGACCCCCTGCCGGTACGAGACGACGTCTGGTGACCGCAGCCACGGGACTGAGGGTGCACTGTCGTTCGCCCCCGCAGCACGCTGCGGTCGACCAGGCAACGGTGAGAGAGATGAGCAACGATATGGCCGCATCGGTGATGGATGTCGACGGGCTGGTGCACTTATGCGCCGGTGGCGTCTCGATTGGGACGGTGGCCTGCCACGGATCGTGTACTGGGGCGCGGACCTCGGTGACCTCGACCGGACCGACCGCGTCTGGGCCGGCGACCGCATCGACGCACTCGAACGGCAGCAGATCGAGCCGTGGACCAGGCTGCTGCTGCCCCCCGAGCTGATCGGCTCGCACGTCGGTCCCCGTCCGTGCACACCACCAGGCGTACCCCAGTCCTCGCCTTCCGCGCCGGCACCGCGCTCTTCGGCCATCTCGGCATCGAGTGGGATCTGCGGTCCGCTTCACCCGCCGACCGGGCCGCCCTCGCCGAGCGGGTACGGCTGTACCAGCGGCACCAGGTGCTGCTCCACACCGGACGGATCGTTCGGTTCGACCCTCCCACCCGCCGTCCACGTGCACGGCGTCGTCGCCCCCCGACCGGTCCGAGGCGCTGTTCACCGTGGTCGCCGTCGCCACTTCGGAACTCACCCGCACGGGGCCCGTCCGCATCCGGGGCTCGACCTGGACGCGGGCTACCGGATCACGCCGCCGGACCTCACCGCGGATGTCGCGGCATTCGCCGGGCGTGCCTGCCCGCCATGGTGGACCGGCGGCACCACGCTGCCCGGCCGGGTGCTCGCCGAGCACGGAGTGCAGTTCCCGCCGCTCTTCCCTGAGCGGCTCACCCTCGTCCACCTCATTCAGCAAGCACAGTGACCGTCCACAGAGGACCGGCCGGCCGGGGCTCTGTTCGTGGGGTAAAGGAGGCGCTCGCCAGCACGCGCTTCGGGGATGTGACGAAGCTCGATCCGCCGTCCCGTCGACCAGTAGGAGGTATCGCACGTGAAACCGAGACAAGGATCCGGCCGGAGTCACCGACGGTTGTCGTCCGCCGTGGCTTCCGCGCCTTTCGAGATCGCCAGGGAGCAGATATGGTAACCCGCCGACTACTGTCCGCCGTGATTCGACCGATGGTGGTCGCGCTGATGGCCGCCACCGCCTTGGTGACCACCGGCTCCGCCGCCACGGCGGCCGAGCCGGTGGCCACCGACGACGTCCTGTTTAGCCGCGGAGAGGCGGGGTACTTCTGCTACCGCATCCCCACCCTGGTGAAAGCCACCAACGGTGACCTGCTGGCGATCGTGGAGGGGCGGGAGCGATCCTGCAACGACGACGCCGACATCGACCTCGTGCTGAAGCGCTCCACCGATGGCGGCGTCACGTGGGGGCCGGTGCAACTGATCGCGGAGGCCGGCGGGGACACCCTCGGCAACCCGGTACCGGTCGTGGACGAACGCACCGGCCGCATCGTGATCCTGGCCAACCGCAACGCCTACGGTGCATGCCCTCCCTGCGACCGGGACGTGTACCTGCTGACCAGCGACGACCACGGGGCGACGTGGACCGCCCCACGAGAGATGCCGCACCTCAAGCGGCCGGAGTGGGACCGGTTCATCGCCAACGGGCCGGTGCACGGCATCCAGCTCAAACGCGGCCCGCACGCCGGCCGGCTGATCGTCAGCTCCATGCACGAGATGAGCGACGGCGACGAGCTGCCGATCTTCGGCGCCCACCTGTACTACAGCGACGACGGTGGCGTCACCTGGCAGATCGGTGCCACCATCGCCGACGTGGAGGGACGGACCAAACCCACCGAGACCACGGTGGTCGAGCTGACCGACGGCCGGCTCTACGTCAGCGCCCGCGAGGTCGCCTCCGCGTCGGACGGGGTGCGGGCGTACGCCCACTCCAGCGACGGCGGCGAGAGCTTCGACGGCTACTTCCAGACGTTGCCGACCTTCTCCACGGTGCAGGTGCAGGCGTCGCTGCTGCGACTGACCGCCACCGACGAAGGTGACGCCCGCAACCGCATCATGATCTCCACAGTCGCGCATCCGGGCGCTCGCGAAGTCATGGCGATCCGGTCGTCGTTCGACGAGGCGCAGACGTGGCAGACCTGGGACCAGGGCAAGGTCTTCTGGTGGGGGCCGACGGCCTACTCCGACATGGTCGAGATCGGCACCGACGCCACCCACGGGATCATGGCGGGACTGCTCTACGAGGCCGGTGCCACCACCCCGTACGAGACCATCCGCTGGGCCCGGTTCAACGAGGCGCACCTCGGCACCCCGAACGGCACCCCGGCGGGCTTCCCACCGCCGCCGGTGCCGGGCCCGACGACCCCGGACGTGTCACCGCGGCACGACAACACCGCGTACGTGCGGGGCGACGCGAGGCTGACCGGCGGCCGGTACGGCAAGGGCCTGGCGCTGGACAAGGTCGACGACGGCGTCGAGGTGCCGTACACGCCCGCCGTGGACGTGGAGGACGGCGACTTCACGGCCATGACGTGGTTCCGGTACAACGCGGCCACCGGCTCGCACACCATCCTGTCGGCGTACCGGATCAATGCGGCGCCGCAGATGTGGCTGCTGGCCGAACCGGCGAGCAACCGCATCCGGGCGTTCCTCGGCACCGGCCTGGGCACCGCAGTGACGCTGGCGTCGCCGGCGGCATACAACGACGGGGCCTGGCACCACATCGCGCTACAGCGGATCGACCGCCGGCTCACGATGTACGTCGACGGTGTCCCGGTCGCGACGGGCACCACGCCGCCCGGCTCCGTCACCAACGGCCGCGAGTTCGGCGTCCACGGCCTGTCCGTCGGCCAGCGGCTCGACGGCGCCAACCGGTTCCTCGGCACGCTCGACGAGTTCCGGTTGTACGGTCGCGCGTTGACGGCCGAGGAGCTTTCCGAGATCCGTACCCACAATGTGCCCATCGCTGGCCAGCTGCGGCTGCGGCTGCCATTCGAAACGATCGATGCGAGTTGACGTGATGACACATCGGCGACTGTCCGTCCTGACAGTCGCCGAGGTGGCGACCAGCCTACTCATCAATCCTCGGCACGAAACATGATCTCGGGTGACCAGGATCAGCCACTCGGCGCCCTCGGCTCTGCCGCCCGGAACGAGGGTCTCTGCGCTGGAAGTGATTCGTGTCCCGCTCGGAAACACGGTTTCGTGCTGTGAGCTGGAGTTCTGCTGCGCGATCAGAGCGGCGGCCATCGCGGGGTGGTGCTGTCGCTTGTCTACCGGTTGGTGAGGGGCTTGTTCGGCCTGCTGGCGGTGCTGGTCCGGGCTGATCTCGGCTGGTTCACCGCCGGTGGGCGGAGGTGTTCCCGGTTCCCCCGGCGGCGATCTTGCTTGGCATCGTGACCTTGTGGTGCGTAAGTGGACCCTCACCGACAGGCGCCGCCCGGGACGGTCCGGCACCCGCTGGCAGGTCAAGGCGCTGATCGTTCGGATGGCGCGGGAGAATCCGATCTGGGGGCAATGGAGAATTCAGGGTGAGTTGGCGTGCCTGGGGCACACGATCGCGGCCTCTACGGTGTGGGAGATCCTGCATGCGGCCTGTATCGATCCGGTGCCTCGCCGGGCCGGGCCGACCTGGCGGCAGTTCCTGGCCGCCCAGGCGCACGCGATCATCGCGTGTGACTTCCTGGTGGTCGAGACGACACTGCTCAAACGGCTGTATGTGCTGATCTTCATCGAGCGTGGTACCCGGCGACTGCACCTGGCCGGAGTGGCCGCACACCCGACCGGAGCATGGACGGTGCAGCAGGCCCGCAACCTGGTGATGGACTGGGGGGAGCGTATCGCCGGGCTGCGGTTCCTGATTCACGATCGGGATCCGCTCTTCACCTCCGCCTTTGTACAGATGGACGTCGTAAAACGATTCATGTATAGGGCTTGTGGGAGCCCTCCTATGGCCTCCGATCGGCGCGACGCCGTACTGGGAGGTGGGCGTGCTGGCGGGGCCGAGGTAGGTCGTGCTGTCGGTGACCGTGGCGGTCGGGTGGCCGTCGAGGTAGACGCGGAAGTCGGCGCCGAGCATCCCGCTCGGACCTGCTCCGATCACCTTGCTCCCCGGGAAATGCCAGGTCAGGAAGACGCCTCCCGGCGTCGTCGTGGCGACAAGGCCACGGTCTAGGCACTCCCTCTTGATCCGGGGTTCGGCTTCGGTGGGCGAGGCCGGTAGAGGGCGCACGAGGGTGGCCGCGACGGTGAGGGCTGAGCGGGCGGGGTGCACGGGAAGCTCCTGGGGGGTCGGAGCCATTGAATCGATATAACGACTGCGAGCGTAGAAGCGTTAACATCGGCGCGTCAAGACTTCCGGTGGCGTTCGCGGGTACGGCGTCCGCCGCTGATGCGCTTGCAGCACTTGCGTCATTGCCGCGACGTCGGTCCCGGCGCTTGAAACTTTCAGACCGCTCCCGGGGTGTGCCGGAATACTCTGGGAGCGTTCACAGCGCAGATGACGGCGTTTTCCCCGTCGATCGAGATGGTGTTTTTGCCAGCGGCGCATGGACCTCGGATTTCGAACGGACTCTTTGAGCAAGGCATGTTGTGCATTACTGTGCACGTTCACAGAGCATCATCGAGTCTGTGAGGAGGACGCGTGGCCTCACCCCCCACCCTGCCTGCGGCTTCGCACCCGATCCCGGTCACCCCCCGTCGCCGCAGAACATGCGGCGACACGACATCCGCCTGACTGCGACTGCCTGCTCCGGCTCCCGGCGCAGCGGCATCAGGACGGCGCAAACGGACTGACCACCCACTCGTGCCCCGGGCCCGGGCGCCAGTCGGTCTGTCCGTGGTGCCCGTCAACCAAGGGACGGCCGACGGGCGCTGAACCCTGTGCATGATCAGCCGCGCCGCCCGCCCCGGCAGCTGCTTTGATCCACGTTTTCTGATCTCTGTCCTGAGGAGGATCCCATGAAAAGGATCTTGGTGGCACTGGTGTTATGCGCCGCCGCGACCGTCCCCGTCGGGCAACCGGCCCACGCCGCCGCATCGCTCAGCATGCTCGGCGCTGATGTCTCCTCCTTGCAACGCGCGCTGGATCTGGGCACGAAGTACTACGACGCCGGTGGCGTGCAGCGAGATCCGCTGGACGTCCTCAAGGGGGTCGGCGTCAACTACGCCCGCCTGCGGATCTGGAACAACCCGATCAGCGGCTACAACAACAAGGCCAAGGTGCTGCAGCAGGCCAGGGCGGTCAAGGCCAAAGGGCTGAAGCTGATGGTCGACTTCCACTACTCCGACACCTGGGCCGACCCCGGCAAGCAGTACAAGCCGGCCGCCTGGGCCAGCCACGGCATCAGCCAGCTGCAGGCCGACGTCTACGACTACACCTACGACGTGTGCACCAGTCTCAAGGCACAGGGCACCGTCCCGGACAGCGTCCAGATCGGCAACGAGATCAACACCGGCATGCTGTGGGACGACGGCAGGGTGACCAACAACGACTTCACGAACCTGAGCCTCCTGCTCAAGGCCGGTTACAACGCGACCAAGGCGTGCAACCCCGATACGCAGGTGATCATCCACACGGCATTGGCGGAGAGCCTGTCCTCTGCCCGCTGGTTCTACGACGGGATCCGGGCCAAGGGCGTGTCCTGGGACATCACCGCCCTGTCCTACTACTGCATGTGGCACGGCACGACGTCCAACCTGTCCACGGTCATCGCCGACATGCGGGCCAGGTACGGCAAGGACGTGGTGATCGCCGAGACCGCCTACCCCTTCACCGCGGACAACGCCGACTCCACGCGCAACGTGGTGACCTCGGGCTGCTCGGGGTACCGGATGACCTGGCAGGGGCAGGGCGCGCAGTTCGCGGCGGTGCAGAGCACCGCTCGTAACGCGGGTGCGATCGGGGTCTTCTATTGGGAGCCGACCTGGTACGCCGTGCCCGGCAACGGCTGGGACCCGGCGAACATCGCGAGCAGTGGTAACGAGTGGGACAACATGGCCGTCTTCAACTGGACCGGTCACATCAACCCCCACGTCCGGTGGACACCGTAAGCCGGAGCGAGGCAGCTCCAGCCGAGCCGCGTCCGTCTCCACCGCCTCACGAGAAAGCGTGGATCAGCATGGGTTCATCTCGGTCAGGTCGCCTCGTGCTCGGCCCACCGGGTTCTTCGAGGCTCGTCGTTCTCGCCTTCCTCACCCTCCTACTCGGCCTGCTGGCCGTACCGCTCGCGACGCCGGCCGGAGCGGTGACGGATCTGGCGCTGGGCAAGGCCGCGAGTGCCGACTCCAGCCAGTCCGGTCGCGGACCGTCCCTGGCCAACGACGGCGACAGCGCCACCCGCTGGTGCGCCGCCGACAACAGGACCGGCCACTGGTGGCAGGTCGACCTCGGAAGCGCGGCGACGCTGAGTGGCACCGAGGTGCGCTGGGAGTTCGCCCGCACCTACAGGTACCACGTCTCGGTCTCCACCGACGGCACGGCCTGGACGCGGGTGGCCGACCGGACGACCAGCACGACCGCCGCCCAGGTGCAGAGCGACGCCTTCACCGCGACCGCGCGGTACGTGCGGATCACGGTGACCGGGCTCGCCGCGTCGACGTGGGCGAGTATCACCGACTTCAAGGTCTTCGGCGCCGGCACCGGTACCCCGCCGGGGTCGGAGCCGGATCCGGCGCTGCGGTCGAGGTGCACCGGCACCTCGCCGATCACCTGCCACTTCGACGTCCAGCCGGGCGACTACGACGTGACCGTGGTCCTGGGCGACCCGGCCAGTCCGGGCGTGACCAGCGTGCAGGCGGAGGCCCGCCGTACCGTGCTGCCTGCCGTGTCAACGGCGGCGGGGTCGTACGCGCGGTATTCGTTCACGCTGAACGTGCGCCAGCCGGAAGGGCAGCCCACGGGACAGGGCGGCACCGGGACACCGGGGCTGGACCTGGTGTTCTCCGGGTCGACTCCGAAGTTGGACGGGATCGGGCTGGCCCCGGCGAGCGGGCTGGTGCTGTACCTGGCGGGCGACTCGACCGTCTGCGACCAGCCGGTCGCGCCGTACACCGGGTGGGGGCAGCAGCTCCCGCAGTACTTCAAGCGGGGCCTGTCGGTGGCCAACTACGGCGACTCGGGCGAGAGCTCGGGGAGCTTCCTGTCCAACGCGGCGCTGTTCCCCGCGATGAAGCCGCTGATCAGGAGCGGCGACATGGTGCTGATCCAGTTCGGGCACAACGACAAGTCGACGACGGCCTCGGCGTTCGCCTCGAACCTGACCAGCCTGGTCACCCAGGTGCGGTCGCAGGGCGGGACGCCGGTGCTCGTCACGCCTCCGGTGCGTCGGCTGTTCGCCGCCGACGGAACGCTGACTTCGACGGCGCTGCACGTCAACGGTGTGGGCGCCAATCTCCCGGCGACGATGCGGCAGGTGGCGGCGGCGCAGAACGCTCCGCTGATCGACCTGACCGGCGCGAGCGAGGCACTCGTAGAGGGGCTCGGCCCGAACGGCTCGGGCCGCCTCTACCTGCCCGAGCTCAATGACAACACGCACTTCTCCTCCTATGGAGCGAACGAGATGGCCAAGCTCGTCCTGCAGCGCATGCGCGAGCTGAACCTGTCGCCGGTGCCGTACCTGCGATAACCACCCCCGACCTACCTATTGGAGTTCCTCATGTCCTTACGTGGACCACGCACCGCGCTGCTGTCCGCCGGCGTCGCGCTGACGATGGCCGCCGCAGGCCTCGTCATGGCCGTGGAAGCCTCCGCGGCGACCCGCTACGAGGCGGAAACCGCACCCGCCACGTGTGACGGCTTCATCGAGTCCAACCACGCCGGCTTCTCCGGCAGTGGATTCTGCAACGGCAACAACGCGGCCGGCGCGGCGGCACAGTTCACCGTGACCGCGGCCGCGGCCGGCGATGCCACCATCGCGATCCGGTACGCCAACGGCGGGACCACGGGCCGTCCCGCGGACGTGCTGGTCAACGGCGCGGTCGCACATGCCGCCAGCGCGTTCGACCCCACCGGCGCCTGGACGACGTGGGTGACCAAGACGCTGACCGTGTCGCTGAACGCGGGCGACAACATCATCCGGTTGAGCCCGACCGCCGCCGACGGCCTGGCCAACATCGACTACTTGGAGACGGACCAGGGCGGCGGCCCAACCCCGACCGGCCGGCAGATGGAGGATCTCAACCGCGGCCTGGTCAGCGTCCGCTCCGGGTCGGGCAACCTGGTGTCGTGGCGGCTGCTGGGCACCGAGAGCGCCAGCACCGGGTTCAACCTCTACCGGGGCTCGACCAAGCTGAACTCCTCGCCTCTCACCGACGCCACCAACTACCTGGACAACGGCGCGCCAGGGGATGCCTCCTACACCGTCCGCGCAGTCGTGAACGGGGTGGAGCAGGCCGCGTCCGAGCCGTCGCTGCGCTTCACCGGCGGCACCTACCTGGACGTGCCGATCTCCCGGCCCGGCAGCAATTACACCGCCGGAGACGCGAGCGTCGGCGACGCGGACGGCGACGGGCAGTACGAGATCTTCCTCAAGTGGGACCCCAGCGACCAGAAGGACAACTCCCAGTCCGGGGTCACCAGCAACGTCTTCATCGACGCCTACCGGCTCAACGGCCAGCGGTTGTGGCGCGTCGACCTGGGCCGCAACATCCGGGCCGGCGCGCACTACACGCAGTTCCAGGTCTACGACTACGACGGCGACGGCCGGGCCGAGCTGGCGGTCAAGACCGGCGACGGCACCGTCTCCGGCACCGGGCAGGTGATCGGCAACGCCAGCGCGAACCACCGCAACTCCAGCGGCTACATCATCACCGGTCCCGAATACCTGACCATGTTCAACGGGCTCACCGGCGCCGCCATGTCCACGGTGAACTTCGACCCGGCCCGCGGCAACATCAACGACTGGGGCGACAACTACGGCAACCGCGGTGACCGGTTCCTGGCCGGCACCGCCTACCTGGACGGCCAGCGCCCCAGCCTCATCATGGGCCGCGGCTACTACGCCAAGAGCGCGATCGCCGCCTGGGACTTCCGCGACGGCCAGCTCACCCGGCGCTGGAAGTTCGACTCCAGCAGCGCCGGCAGCCAGTGGACCGGCCGCGGCGCGCACTCGCTGTCCATCGCCGACGTCGACGGCAACGGCACCGACGAGATCATCTACGGCGGCATGACCATCAACGCCAACGGCACCGGCCGCTACACCACCAGCTTCTACGCCCACGGCGACGCCCTGCACGTCGGAGACTTCGTGCCCGGCCGTGCCGGCAAGGAGATCTGGATGATCCACGAGCAGAGCTCCGGCGCCGCCGCCACGCTGCGCGACGCCGGCAACGGCTCGATCATCATGCAGAAGAACAACACCTGTAACTGCGAGGGCCCGGCTCGCGGCGTGGCCGCGGACATCCACGCCGGCAACGCCGGCGGCGAGTTCTGGGGCACCGGCACCGGCCTGGGCAGCCTCTTCAACGCCTCCGGCGGCAGCGTCGGGCGCAACCCCAGCAGCTACAACTTCCTGGCCTGGTGGGACGGCGACCCGGTGCGCGAACTGCTGGACGGCAACCACGTCGACAAGTACGGCACCAGCAGCGACACCCGCCTGCTCACCGCCTCCGGCGCGCACTCCATCAACGGCACCAAGGCCACCCCGTCCCTGTCCGGCGACCTGTTCGGCGACTGGCGTGAAGAGATCATCCTGCCCCGGGACGACAACGCCGCGCTGCGCATCTACGCCACCACTAGCGAGACCGACCGGCGGATCTACACGCTGATGCACGACGCCCAGTACCGCGTCGCCATCGCCTGGCAGAACACCGCCTACAACCAGCCGCCACACCCCAGCTTCTTCCTCGGCAACGGCATGAGCACCCCGCCCCAACCCAACATCTACGTCCGCTGACCGCCCAATGGTCTGGCGGCCCGGCACCACCGGGCCGCCAGACCATGAGCTGCGCCGATGGCGAGTTGTCCTCGGCCGGCCCAGACATCAACAACTCCGGCGACGCCTGGGAGAACCAGGCCGTCTTCGACCAGAACGGCCGCGTCAACCCCAACATCCGCTGGCTCCCCTGACAACGCGCACAACGCTCCTGCCGCCCCTCGCGGGTGGCAGGAGCAAGCCGCATGCGCTTTCGCGCCGCGCGTCCCGTTGACCTGCCGCCGACTGGACGCACCCGGCAACGGACCCAACCGAACTCCATCGCTACAGCCACCCCTGCACCCAAGGAGTCATCCATGACCATGCAACGGCGGACATTCCTCAGCGTGAGCGCGGCCGGAGCGGCGGGCCTCGGCCTGTCCCTGCTTGGCGCGGGGCAGGCGCTCGCCGGCGTCGGGCCGCTGGACACGGCGCCGACCACGCCGTTCGCGGTCGGCGTGCGCCGGTATGACTGGACCCGCGGCAGCCGCCCGTGCACCACCTACGTCTACTACCCCGCCACCGGCACCCCCGGCGGCAACCCGGTGACGAATGCCCCGGTCGCCAACGGTGTCTTCCCCGTCTACAACTTCACCCACGGCTTCCAAAGCAGCCCGCAGAACTCCCTGTTCATCATCCGGGCCCTTACCGCGGCGGGCTTCATCGTCCCCGCCCCGCACTTCAACCACAACTTCACCGACGTCAGAAACGGCAACACCTCCAAGGACGTCTCGCAGATCCTCACCCAGACCCTCGCCCTCAACACGAGCGGACCGCTGGCCGGACACATCAACACCGGCATCGGCGTCGGAGTCTCGGGCCACTCCCTGGGCGGCATGATCACCCATGGCCTGCTGACCTCCTGGCCCGACAGCCGGATCATCTCCGCCAACCCGCAGTCCTGCGAGGACATGGGCAACCCCGCCGCCTCGGTCTCCGCCAAAGTCCTGTTCGTCCACGGCGACCGGGACTCGACCACGCAGTACTCCTCGGCCCGGCAGGCGTACACGGAGATGACCTGGCCCAAGGCATTCCTCACCTTCGTCGGCGGCAGCCACACCAGCTTCTGGAGCGACAACCGCTTCCCGAACACCGTCGTCGACTGGGCCCGCTGGACCATGTACGGCGACACCGCCGCACGCGATCGCCTCCCGGCCGACGCCGCCGGCCCCAACACCAGGTGGGAAGCCCAGCTGGGTGACACGCCCGGCGGCCCGGCCGCCTACACCCTGGTGGCCCAGCACAGCGGCAAGGCCGCCGACATCAACGAGGCCTCCACCACCGTCGGCGCACGGCTCATCCAATACACCGCCAACAGTCGCCCCAACCAGCAGTTCGAGTTCGTGGACTCCGGCGACGGCCACGTCCGCCTCAAAGCCCGGCACAGCGGCCTGTTCCTCCAGCCCACGGACACCGCGACCGGCACGGACGTTGTCCAACAGGCCGACACCGGCGCCACCGGCCAGCAGTGGCGGGTGGTCGACCACGGCGGCGACGTGATCAGCCTCGTCAACCGGGAGTCCGGCCTGGCCGTGGACGTCTGGGAATACTCCACCGCCGACGGCGCCCGCATCTCCCAATACACCTACAACGGCAACCCCAACCAGCGCTTCACCCGCCGCCGCGCCTGACACGAGACCTGACGGGACACCGCACCGGCAACAGGGCGGGCAGTGCCCCCGACATAGCGCCGATACCCCTTCACCATCACACTGGACGGGTTCAATGACACAGCCTCTCCACGATCCGACCTCCCCGCGACGTCCGCACCGACGCCGCACCACATTCGTCCTCGTCGGCGCACTGATCGCGAGCTGCGCCGCCGCACTGCTCACGGGACCGCCGGCGAACGCGGCCGTGATCGACCCGGCGGCGTACTACCAGATCGTCTCGCGGCACAGCGGCAAAGCGGTCGACATCGCCGACCAGTCGACCGCTGACGGCGCCGCCGTCCAGCAACGGACCCGCGCCGACCAGGCGAGCCAGCAGTTCCAGTTCGTCGACGCCGGCAGCGGCTACCACAAGCTCCGAGCCCGGCACAGCGGCAAGGTGGTGGACGTCGCCTCGGCGTCCACGGCGAACGGTGCGAACGTCGTCCAGTGGACCGACAACGGCGGCACCAACCAGCAATTCCGAGTCGTGGATACCGACAGCGGATATGTCAAGCTCATCAACCGCAACAGCGGCAAGGCCCTCGACGTCTGGGAGCAGTCCACTGCCGACGGCGCGCGAATCTCCCAGTACACCGACACGGGCGCCGCCAACCAGCAGTGGCAACTGGTCCAGGTCGGCACGGCACCGGCCCCGAAGTACGCCGGCTATCTGTTCACCTACTTCACCGGCGAGAACACCTCCGCCGGCGAGCAGGTCTACTTCGCGCTCAGCCAGGGCAACGACCCGACCCGGTGGCGCCAGCTCAACGGTGGGCGGCCCGTGTTGACCTCGACCCTGGGAACCCGCGGCGTGCGCGACCCGTTCATCATCCGTTCCCCGCAGGGCGACAAGTTCTACCAGATCGCCACCGACCTGCGGATGTACGGCAACGGCAACTGGGATCAGGTCCAGCGGACAGGCAGCAAGTCCATCGTGGTCTGGGAGTCGACCGACCTGGTGAACTGGAGCGCGCCGCGCCTGGCACGCGTCTCACCGGACACGGCCGGCAACACGTGGGCCCCGGAGGCGTACTACGACGAGGGACTCGGCCAGTACGTCGTGTTCTGGGCGTCGAAGCTGTACTCCGCCGGCGACCCGAACCACACCGGCACCACCTACAACCGGATGATGTACGCCACGACCTCCGACTTCCGGACCTTCAGCACCGCGCAGGTCTGGGTCGACAAGGGCTACTCGACGATCGATTCGACGCTCACCAAGCACAACGGCACCTACTACCGCTTCACGAAGGACGAGCGGAGCTCGTCGCAGACGCCGTGCGGCAAGTTCATCCTCGCCGAGAAGTCGACGACCATGCTCAACCGCACCTACTCGTTCGTCGCGGACTGCCTCGGGAACAACGCGATCAGCCAAGGCGAGGGTCCGCTGGTCTTCAAATCGAACACCGACGAGCGCTGGTACATGTTCATCGACGAGTACGGAGGTCGGGGCTACGTACCGTTCACGACCACCGACCTGAACACCCGGCAATGGTCACCCATCTCCAGCTACACCATGCCCGGCCGGCCGCGCCACGGCACCGTCCTGCCGATCACCCAGGCCGAATACGACCGGCTACTGCAACACTGGGGCTGAGCCGCCCTGGGGCGGGGCCGCCAACCACTCGACACGCCGAGCGCCCCGTCAACGGCTCGACCCGCGCGGCGGCGCGTCGCCGACCCCCATCACCACGCCTACCCAGCGCAGATCCCCCAGAAAGGAGCCCCGATATTGGTGCAAAAGAGAAAACGGTGCGGCGGCTGCTTATCCTTGCCGTCGCGGACGTGCTGGGCGCGGTCGTCCCCGCCTCGCCAGGGCTCGCGGCGCCCGGTCCGTCGTTCACCAACCCTCTCGTCGGTACGCCCAACAGCGCGGACCCCCTCGATCGTGTACAGCGACAGCTCATGGACGAGAAGACCACGCCCATCTTCCAACGCAGCGACGTCAACGGCGTCCACGGCCCGGGTCGCGCCTCCTCTGTCAGGTCACCCGACAACGCCGAAACCTGGGTCGTCCACCACGCGAACTCCTCCGCCGGCCAGGGCTGTGGCACCACCCGCACCACGCGGGCTCAGAAGATCAACTGGAACTCGGACGGCTCGCCCGACCTCGGCGTGCCGGTCCGCACCGGCACCTCGATCGCGGGTCCCTCTGGGGACTCGTAACACCCCTTGTGGCGCGGTGGAACGCCCGCGGCAACCCGCTGTGCGCAACGAAGCGGCGACCCAAGTCACCGCCGCCGTCCCCACGTAGCAATGTCCCACAGCCGCCGGTCCTGCTGGGGGAGCAGCACGATGCGCGCGGCCCGGACGTGCGTCAGCACCATGATGTCTGCAAGTGAGGTTTGACCCAGGAATTTAGACCTAGTGATTGGACATTTCATGACACTGATCACGGCGTCTGATGGTCACTCATCAGGACCGTCGCGGAGCACCCGGTCGTCGCGCCGGTTACTGATCGCTATTGTGGTGACCGCGCTCACCGCGGTGGCAAGCCTCGTCGTCTCCGCGCCGCCGGCCGATGCCGCCACCAGCCAATTCCGAGGCATGAACTGGGCCGTGCTGGGTGACAACTTCAGCACCGGCACGCTCGTCGTGCAGGGCCTGAGCCAGTCCGACAGCAACGCGACAGTACGGGCCAAGGCCAACGCCCTCTACGACGACATGGCCTCCACCATGGGCGTCAACACCGTCCGGCTGCCTATCAACACGCACACCGTGGCCAACACGACCTGGTGGAACGCCTACCGCGGCGCCATTGACGCCGCCACCGCCCGTGGATTCAAGGTCATCCTCGCCTATTGGGAGGACGGCGCCGCCTCCGGCGGCAGGATCACGAACATCGCCGCATGGAACACGATGTGGTCCAGCGTGACCAACACGTACGGCTCGAACAGCAACGTCTACTTCGAGCCGATGAACGAGCCGCACGGCTACACATCGGCGGAATGGCGCAACGTCGCAGCGAACTGGCTCAGCTATCACACCTCGGCAGTGCCCGGCCGGGTGCTCATCGGCGGCACCGGCTACAGCCAGGACCTGCGGGACATCTGCAACGACAGCCGCTTCAACTCGACGCTGCTGTCCTTCCACCACTACGCCTTCTTCTACGGCGCGATGACCTACGACGCCTTCCGAAGCCACATTCAGACGCGTCTGGGCAACTGCGCCTCCCGCGCGGTCGCCACTGAGTTCGGCGCGCCGATGTCCACCGGCCTCAACTACGGCGACGCGAACAGCACCGACAACTTCGTGCGCCACATCCGCGCCATGGCCCAGGTCATGCGTGACAACCAAATGGGCGGCACCTACTGGCCCGCCCTCGGCGGCAAGCCGGGCGACATCGGCTACGACTGGTACTCGATGTACGCCCTGAGCGGCAGCGGCACCGATCTCAACTTGACCGTCCGCAACACCTCCGGCGCTGACCGGATCCGGTATGCCTGGGGCGACACCATCGGCGGCGGCGACTCCACCTACAGGATCAACGTGCGCCACAGCGGCAAGGCCATGGACGTCCAACAACCGAACACCGACAACGGTGCGCGCGTCGGCCAGTACACGTACGGCGGCAACGCGTGGCAGCAGTGGCAGTTCCAGGACGCCGGCAGCGGCTACTGGCGCATCATCAGCCGCCACAGCGGAAAGTGCCTCGATGTGGTGAGCGCTTCCACCGCCGACGGTGCCGAGCTCATCCAGTACACCTGTGGCACCGGCACCAACCAGCAGTTCCAGATGGTCGCCAACGGCGGCTACTTCCAGCTCCGGGCACGACACAGCAGCAAATGCGTGGACGTGCCGTCCGCATCGACCGCGGACGGCGTGATCCTCAAGCAGTATCCCTGCAACACCGGCACCAACCAGCAGTGGTCACGCACGGCCGTCTAACGGTCGTCTCGACGTGACCGCGGATCCGCGGTACGGCCCTCACGCCCCCGGTGCCGAGCTCGTGCTGTGTGCTCGGTGCCGGGGGAGCCGGACCGGCCAGAGTCCGCTGCACATCGCGGCGGCGGACGGCACCGGCCGCCTGGTGGAGGCAGAGCGGATGAGCGGGTGATGGACGGCGGGCAGGTCTTTCGCGTGGGCGTCGAGCAGCGCGGCGGCGTCCTGTTCGGACAGAGGAGAAAGGACCAGGTCCGCAAGCCCCGCCTCGTCCAGCCTGGGCGCCACGCCGGTGCGGGCCGAGGCGAGCAGCAGGATCGGCTCCGACTCCAGTCGCCGTCCGAGGAACGCGAGCACGTCGGCGGTGGACGGGTCGAGCCAATGCGCGTCCTCCGCGGTCATCACGACCGGGCCGGCCTCGGCTGTCTCGGTGAGCAGGTTCAGCACGGCGAGGGCGGCGAGATAGCTTTCCGGCACAGTCGCCTCGTTGATCCCGAGCGCCGCGGGTGCACCGTCCAGCCGGAGCCGATCGCGGTGGCCGGGCCGAACGTGTTGCCGCCTTGGCTGTTCCAGACAGTCAGCGTTCCGGTGGCGGCTGAGAAGATGTCGGCCACGCCGTCGGAGGTGAAGTCCGGCGTGGCCGATCCACTCATCGCGGCTTAGCGCGGGTTCTTCGCGTGAGTGAGGGTCTCCCAGGCCAGGAAGCGCGAGGCACCGACCGGGCGCTTCTGCTTCACCCACTTCGCGGCTTGGGGCATGTCGTATCCGAAACGCTGGTGCAGCGCGTTGTAGCCGACTTCGAGGTTCGGCCCGAGGCCGAGGGTGACCTTTCCGCCGCACAGCCACGATGGCACCGTCGCGCCCAGTTGCAGGCGAGCGTGGAACTCCATCGCGAATCGCAGCCGGTGCTTGGCCTCGGCGTACAGGTCCACGCCCTGGTGGCGGGCCGTCTCCGCGACGTGGGAGATGGCCGCGATGCCCCATCCGGTGTGGCCGAAGTCGCGGCAGGTTTCCTGGGCCAGGCCGTTCACGAACGTGGTCTGCCCGTGCCAATAGTCGATGATCTCGGCTTCGGTGTCGTGCTTGCTGTTCGGCGGAGCTTTGGGCAGCGAGCCGTCCGTCTTGAGGTAGATGTAGGCGGGCAGCCTGCCGCGCCAGGTCGTGACCGCTCGGTCGAAGGAGGCGCGGTCGTCCAGGTGCACGGCGATGCCGATGGCGGCATCGGTCATGATCAGTTCCCAGTTGCCTTGATTGTTGGGCTTTCCGGCGATCACGGTCGGGAGGTACACGGTGCGCAGCTTGTCGGCGAACCGGCCGGCCTGGGTCCAGCCGGTGTAGGTGTGCTTGATGAGCTCGGCGGCGCGGGAGAAGTTGGCGCCCGCAAAGCCAGTCTGTAGCGGCGCGTTGCTCCCGGTGTGCTCGGTGATCACGGCTGACCAGGCGTCCATGATCTGGATCGCCTTCTTGGCGTAGCGGGAGTCCTTGGTCAGGTACCACCGCAGGGCGTGTGTGTAGGCCGCATTGGCGTCCTCACGCTCGTCCGAGCAGCCGTGGTCGGGGTTCCCGTACATACCGCACTCCACGATGGCGCGGGGCTTGGCCGTGTAGGACAGCGAGGCATAGGAACTGCGTTGCAGGGCTTCCCAGGCAGACTTCCACGGTTCGTTGTCGAGGTTGGCTTTGACGAAGTCGAGCTGAGCACGGCTGACCAGGACGCCGGGATGCTTGAATGCGGCCGCCTGCGCAGGCTGCGGGGTGGATAAGGCGGCGGTCACGAGCATGGTGGCGGCGAGAGGGCGAGCGAGACGCACAGGTTTCCTTCCAGGCGCGGACGTCCATTCAGCCAGCCGCCGACTCAGCTGTCAATTTTCGCGCCGTGGACATCGGCCGCTATACCGCCGCATACCGTACCCACGGTTGGACACCCCGCCGGGCAATCGTGGAGGCCCAACGTGCTCAGCCGACAGCGACGGTGACGGTGCCGAAGACGATGCGGTGATCGGAGCAGGATCCCGCGCGGGGATGCTCCCCGCCGTCGTGTCGTCCAGTGTCCATATGCGCCGCCCTGTGTCGCGCACACGCGAGCAACCACCGGGCAACCATCTGTTCTTGGCCATCGGCATTATGTGTCATTTGTTTCCTGTGCAACACGGCTGTATCAGGCCCCGAGCAATCCCGAGTCCTGAAATGACGATGCTCCATCGTTCCGGGCTCATCTTGTTCGTACGCCTGCCAAAAGATCATTCCAAAGGATAGAAGACACCTTCTCCGGCATGCCTGCGACGAGCAGGACCAGATGCTGGCGCACAATCCGGGCGGTGAACCGTTCGGCGGAACCCGTCTGCCTCACACCTGCTGGAGCCCGATCACCCGCAGCATGTCGAGGGCCGTCGCTTCGGGGGATCCCGGCTCGGCGGAGTACACGAGCACGGTCTGGTGACCGTCCGGGAGCAGCATGATGTCGCAGTCGAGCGAGATCGTGCCCAGGCGGGGATGCCTGATGCTCTTGGTCGCGGCGCGCCAGGGGGAGGAGTGTCCCTCCCGCCAGAGCTCGTCGAATCGCCGGTTGCCACGACGTAGTTCCGCGATCATCCGGATCAGGTCGGGGTCATTAGGGTAACGGGCCTGTGCGGCGCGCAGCGTGCCGACCGAGGCGCGGGCGGCCGCGTCGTCCTCGTCCGTGCCTGCGGCGACCTGGCAGCGGCTGCTGCCGAGAAAACGTTGCCAGATGAGGTTGCGTTGCCGCCGCGGCCATGCGGACATGTCGCCTTGAAGCGCTGCTCCGAGGGGGTTCCAGGCCAGCACGTCGCCCTTGGCCGACAGCACCAGTACGGGTAGATCCGCCATGCGGTCCAGCAGCCGAAGCACGCTCGGCCGTACGACCATCGCGATGCGCCCAGCCTGTGGCGGCTCGTGTCCGGCGAGCCGGAACAGCAGGTCGCGATCGTCGTCGGCGAGCCGCAGGGCCTGGGCCAACGCGGCGATGACCTGACTCGAGGGTCGCGGTCCGCGCCCCTGCTCCAGCCGGACCACGTAATCGACGCTCAGGCCTGCGAGCATGGCCAGTTCTTCCCGGCGCAGACCCGGCACCTGGCGACGCGTCCCCGCCGGCAGTCCGACGTCCTGCGGCCGTACACGGGCCCGGGCTGTGCGGAGTATTTCGGCGAGTCCGGCGCGGTTCACTGTTCAATCATGCCCGTAGATCGCTTCGGCCGGGTGGTACCGCAGGTCCTATGCCTCAGCGGTCCTGGTGGGCCTGGAGCGCTTGCACCGAGGATCGGCTCCATGACAGAGATGAGGACGGTGGCGTTGGTCACCGGAGCGAACAAGGGGCTGGGTCAGGAGACCGTCCGCCAGTTGGCCGGCCGGGGATGGCAGGTCTTCCTGGCGGCGCGGGACCGGGAACGCGGTCTCCGGGCCGCGGGCACGCTGGCGGGTGAAGGGCTCGATGTGGAGTTCGTCGAACTCGACGTAACCTCGGACGAGTCCGTGTCGGCGGCCGTGAAGGCCGTCGCCGAGCGCGTGGACCGCCTGGACGTGCTGGTCAACAACGCCGGAGTCGGCGGCCCGTTGCTGGATCCGGCCGACATGGCCGCCGACGCGCTACGAGCGCTGTACGAGGTGAACGTCTTCGGCCAGGTCCGGGTCACCCACGCTTTCCTGCCGATGCTCCGCGGTTCGCAGCAGCCCCGGATCGTCATGGTGTCCAGCGCTCTCGCCTCGCTGACGCGCGCCGGCGACCCCGCCCGCCCCGAGCACGGCTTCCTGAGCCTGGACTATGCCTCCTCGAAGGCGGCGCTGAACATGGTCGTCTCCCAGTACGCCCGGGCGCTGCCCGGCTTCAAGGTCAACGCCGCGGATCCGGGCAACCCCGCCACCGACATGAACCACCACACTGGCATCCACACCGTCGTGGAAGGGGCCACCGCGATCATCCGGTTGGCTACCTTGGACCCCGGCGGGCCGACGGGAGGCTTCTTCGGCAACGACGGCCCCGTCCCCTGGTAGGAGTGAAGATGACCAAGATACTGACGATCGGGCTGCACCCGAGCACGATCGACTACACCGCGCACCCCGGCCTCGACGAGGCGACACTGACCGCACGGATCGAGCAGGGCGACGCGGCCCTGCGGGCGGCGGGCCTTGACGCGGTGCCGTGCCTGGTCGGCACCGACCCGGACGAGGCGGAGAAGACCGTCCGCGAACGGCTGGGGGAGGGGCCCTTCGGCGTGGTCATGATCGGAGGCGGTGTCCGCATGATCCCTGAGCACACCCTCCTGTTCGAACGGCTGATCAACGTTCTGGCGGTGGCGGCTCCCGGCATTCGGTTCAGCTTCAACACGTCACCGGAAACGACGATCGACGCCATTCGTCGCTGGGTCTAACCCGTGGGGATGAAGAACTCGAAACACTTCCGGTGCAGAGCCCTTCGCCGGATGCGGGGGCCGAGCGGGCAGAGCGGCCGGTCCGAACCCCTGGGATCTCTCGTCCAGCCGACCGCTGTGACCGGCGGCCCTCTCGCACCTGACCCCCGCCCCCAATAGGGAAGATGTTCCCGATAACCGCAGCCACGTTGCTGGCCTGACACCCCGAGCTCGTGGCGAGCAGGGGGACTACAGCAACGCCGCCGTCCCGGACGCCATCTACCTCGGCTGCGGTCAAGGCCCTCATCCTGCGTATGGCTGCGGAGAATCCCCGGGGAGTTCACCGTCGTGACCACGGTGACACCCGCCGCGGCCATGGGATCGCCCCCTTCTACGGTGAGGAACGGACGCCAGAGCAGTGCGGCCCCGGCGCCCGTTCATCACACGGCCGTCGCCAGGACGCGGCAAACTGTCTCTTCCCCCACCCGGCGCCCAAGTCCGAGCAGTTCGCTGGGATGCGCCGATGTCCCACCGTGGGTTCTCCCAGGCCAGCCGGAGCATTTGTTCGCGGATCTCCGCCGAGACCGGCCGTTGCTCGCATCGGCGGGGCAGGCCCACGTGTTGTGTGATGCCGTGAACAGAACTGGCCAGCCGAACATCCCCCCATCAGTAGACACAGGAGACGAACAGCATGAAAGCCGGGCCAAGAACACCAGGTCAAACCCTTTGTACGAGGTTCGGCACCGGACGGGCCTCGTACTCGGCGGAGCAGCGCACCAGCTCTCCTGCCCCGGCCGGCCGGCAACCATCCCCCATCGTGGGCGACTACCTCATAGACCCCGGCAGATCCACGATCCGGTTCAGGACCCGCGCCCTGTTCGGGCTGCTTCCGGTGCGCGGGACGTTCATGATCGGAAGGGGGACGATCAGCGTCCGGGACCCGCTGGAGGAATCGTCCGTCGTGGTGGAGATCCCCACGGACACCTTCACCAGCGGGCTGCGGATGCGCGACCGGCACGTGCGTGCGGCCGACTTCCTCGACGTGCACTCCCACCCGACGATGTCCTTTCGAGGGGGGCCGCCCGATCAAGGGCAAGCACCGACGGCGTTGCACGGGCACCTGACCGTGCGGGAGGTCGGTCGGCCACTCAGTCTGACCCTCCTCTCCGTGACAAGCACCGATACCCTCCTTACCGCCGACGCCACGGCCAGGATCGACCGCTACGCCTTCGGTTTGACGAAAGGTCGCGGCATGGCCGCCAGGCATCTCAGGATCGCCATCCAGATCGTCGCCACCCGCGACACCTGATGTCCCACACCCTGCAGCCGGAGACCGTCACGATGGCCGGCCTCGGCGGTGGCGGTGCGATAGCCGGGATTTCCCCATGATGGTGGGAAGTTGGACATGATGGCGGGATGAGTTCGCGTCCAGTCGAGGTGTCCGCACGCGAGGCCGAAGTGCTGGCGCTGCTCGGTCTGTGGCGGTCGAACGCCCAGATCGCCACCCGGCTCCACATCACGGTGCGCACCGTCGAAGGACACGTGTCGTCGCTGCTGCGCAAGTACGGTGTCGCGGATCGCAGAGCACTCGCCGACCTCGCCCAGACGATCAGCGACGAGGTGCCACTTCCCCTGGGCCGGCTCGCCGGTCTGCCACAGGCGCACACCTCGTTCGTCGGACGCGCCGAGGAACGCGATGCCGTCCTGGCCGCGTTGACGGACCACCCGCTGGTGACGCTGATCGGACCGGGAGGGGTAGGCAAGACCCGGCTGGTGACGGTGGCCGGTGAGGCGGCCGTCCCCGCGTTCGCGCTCGGCGGGACGTTCGTCGATCTGGCCCCGGTCGGGGCGGAGTTCGTCGTCCAGGCCGTGGCCGCCGCTCTGGGCGTGACCGAGAGGTCGCAGCAGCCGCTGGAGGACACCATCGCCGAACGGCTCGGCCGGGGCCGTTCGCTGTTGATCCTGGACAACTGCGAGCACCTCCTCGACGCGGTGGCCGGTTTCGTCGAGCGGATCCGGTCGGCGTGTCCCGACGTCACGATCCTGGCGACCAGCCGCGAACGGCTGGGCCTGCCCGGTGAGCGGGTCGTCAATGTCGGGCCGCTCCCGCTGGCCTCGGACGCGGAGCGGCTCTTCGAGGACCGTGCCCTGGCCGCCGACCCCGGCTACGCGGCCGATCCGGCGGTCGTGGCGGACCTCTGTGCCCGGCTGGACGGCCTGCCGCTGGCGATCGAACTCGCCGCCGCCCGCAGCGCCTCACTCGGTGCGACCGGATTGCTCACCGCGCTGGGCGACTACCTGCGCCTGCTGGCGGGCGGCCGCGGGCCGGCCGTCCGGCATCGTTCGCTGCGCGCCGTGATCGGCTGGAGCCACGACCTGCTGGACGAGGAGGAACGGATCCTGTTCCGGCGGCTGGCGGCCTTCACCGGGTCCTTCGACCTCGCGGCCGTGACGGCTGTCTGCGGGACCACACCGGCCGTGAGCGCCGACGTCCTCGGCCGGCTCGTGGACAAGAGCCTGGTGATTCATCAGCGAAGTCCGGCGAGCCGGTGGCGGCTGCTGGCGACCATCCGCGCCTGCGCCGCCGAACAGCTCGATGTCAGCGGCGAACGGCCCGAGACCCTGCGCCGCCACCTGGACTGGGCGGCGACCACGGCGGCGGCGCTGGAAGGCCGGCTTGCCGGCCGGTGGCGCGATGACTACGACGCCGTAGCGGCGGAACTGCAAACGGCACTGGTCGCCGCGCCGCCCGGACCCGACCCCGCGTCGTACCAGCTGGCGTGCTCGCTCGGCCGCCTCGCCTACGCGCGCCGGTTCCTGATGGAGTCCCTGGGCCACTACAGGCTGGCCGCGGAGCACGCTCCCACCCTGTCCGACGCGGCCCGTGCCCGGCTCAGCGCGGCCGATTGCGCGCAGGTCGTGCACGACACCGGTCAGGCGTTCGAGCTACGGCTCGCCGCGGCCGCCGACGCGCGCGCCGCCGGGGACGGTGACGCTCAGGCGGTCGCCCTGGCGCGGGCCGTCGAACTGGCCGGCCGGTTCCCTGCCACATTCCGCACCGAGATCCCCGGCGAGCGGCTGGACCACCTGCTCGACGAGGCAGCCGCCGCGGGCGACCCGGCCGATCCGGTCATCGCGGCCCGCCTGGCCTGCGCGGCGGCGTGGACCGCCGGCAGCGGGAAGCTCGCCCCCGACCCGGAGCTGGGAGAGCGGGCCGTGCAAGCGGCGCAGGCCACCGCCGACCCGGTACTGATCAGCGGAGCCCTCGACGCCGTGCGGACCGCGGCTGCCACGTCCGGACGGCTGCGGGACGCGCACCGGTTCAGCCTTGAACGGCTCGCCCTCCTGCCCTCCATGGACCCGGACGACCCCTACTCGGCACCCGAGATCGAGGACACCTACGGTGGCGCGTGCGCCGACGCGGTCGCCGCCGGAGCCCTGCCGGAGGCCATGTCCACCGCGCGCCTGCTGCTCGCCGACGACCTGCTCGGCGACCACCCCTACCTGTCGGCCAGCAAGGTGATCCCGGCACTCGTGCTCACGGGAGAGTTCGACGAGGCCCTGCGGTACGCCGCCACGATGTGGGACAGCTGGCAGCGGGCCGGGTGTCCGCCGGCGTTCTGGATGTCGGCGGCGGTGCATTTCACCGCGCTAGCGTACGGGCTGCTCGGCGACCGCGAGCGGTTCACGACGTGGCGAGCGCGCGTCGGCGCGGTCTCCGGCATCCCGAACCCCTACAACCCCCAGCTCGCCCCGCTCGTCGCCTTCGTGGACGCCAGGATCGCCGTCCACACCGGCGACCTCACCGATGCGCCGACCCGGCTGGAACGCGCGTTCCAGCACGTCAGCGGCGGACGCTACGAACCGTACGCCCATGCCGCCGCTGTCGAGCTCGCCGTGATGAGCGGACTGCCCGAAGCCGAGGAGCGGCTCAGCGCGCTGAAGGCCGACGCCGGGGAGAACGAATGGGTCGCCGCCTGCCTGGCACGCATCCAGGGGCGCCTGCACGGTGACCGCGTAGCCCTGGAAGCCGCCATCGAAGGCTGGGGACAGCTGGGCGCCCGCTTCGAACGCGCCTGTACGCTGCTCCTGCATCCGGCGAGACGGCTCGAAGGACAGGCCGAACTCGCCGCCCTGGGGGCTGAGCCGGACATCGCCGTCCACTAGGAACACCCGGCGCGTTCGCCCAGCGGCGTATCCGGCCGGGGCCGCCTGCTCCACCGGCAAGCCGGTCGGCCGGTCCGAGGCCTGAGTTAGTCGATCTTGGTTAGGGTGTAGGTCATCATCGGCGCCCACTGGTCATCGCCGATCGGTACGGCGGAGTCGACCGTGATGGTGCCGTCGGGGTTGAGGGTACGCACGATGCGAGCCGGCCCGGTCACCGTGAAGGCGTCCTGCTCGAAACCGCCGTGGTACTTGCTCCCCGCGTCGTCGTACGGGCCGAGACTGTTGAAGAAGTGGGTGCGATAGCGGCCCGTGGCGGGGTCGTAGTCGAAGAACTCGTAGCCGACGTCGGCCACCTCGGTCCCGGCGACCTCGAAGGTGCTCGTCCAGCGGTGGATCAGGAAGAAGCCGCCCTCCATCCACTCGAAGGCCTCCTCGCCGGCGATCTCGGTGGCCGGGCCCATCGGCCCCGCCACCGTTGCCCCGAGGGACTTCCAGCTGCCGACCAGGAAGTCCAGCCGCTTGAGGGCGGGATCGGGGGTCGGCATCTCGAACTCGGTGTTCTCCGACATGGTTTCCTTCTTTCGTCCGTTTGTTTCCGACTGCCCTTAGTTTGTGCCGAGACGTGGTGTTCAGGCATCCGTGGCGATCACCTGTTCACCACGTGCCGACCACGTGGCCGGTAGTGGCGCGTTTATCGGGCTCGTGCGGGGCTCACATCCGGGCTCGCAGCACGTCGAACTCGCAGCCTGGCAAGGACGGGTCGAAGCCGTTCTCGATCAGCCAGCGGATCGCCAGCAGGCTTCGCAACGACCACCATGCACGGATCACGTCGAGGTCGACGTGGGTGCCGTAGCCGGCGACGACGTCGCCAAGGTGCTCCTCGTGTCCGAGCGTCAAGATGGCGAGGTCGTACAGGGCATCGCCCTGGGCCGCCTCGGACCAGTCGATCACGCCGGTGATCTCGTCACCGTCGACGAACACGTGGCTGACCTGTAGGTCGCCGTGCATGAACACCGGTGTCCATGGCCGGAGCGCAGCCTCGGCAACCCGGCGGTTCCGCGTGACCAGGTCGGCGGAAAGGACGCCGTTCGTGACGAGCCACGCGCATTCGCCGTCGAGGCGCGATGCGATCTGGTCGAGGCTCCGGCCGGGCCAGGGCGGCAGGGGCGCGTCGTGCAGCAGCCGTGCGGCTGCACCCGCCGCGGCCCACGCCGCCGACGACGCGGTCGACGGCTCACCGAGGCGGCCGAGTGCCGTGCCGGGCAGGGCGGCGAGCGCGAGCACGGGCGGCTTGCGCCACAGCACCTCCGGAGTCGGGATCGGCACCATGGCCATCGCCTCGACCTCGACATCGGTGCGCGTCTGATCGACGTCGACCTTCAGGAACACATCACCGACGCGCAGGGTCGCTCGCTCGCCATGGGCGACGACGACCTCAATCTCCTCCATGCCGGCCATTATCGGGAGATGATCAACGATGTCACAACGGGTTTGTCGCGTGCCACTGCCCGGCTGACCAGGCCCCCTGGTCGGCGACCTCGTGCACGACTCACGTACGCGCCAGGCCGCGCCCGAACGGCGCCTGACGCGCCGAGAGCTCAGCGGGCGGACGTACCGGTACCGTCATCACGGCGGCCAAGGGGCGCCAGGGCGAACAGCCCGAACCTCCAGCGGGCGGTGCGGCGAGCCCGCGCGCCGTCTGAACGGCTACCTCGACCTGCCCCCCGCCCCCACCCATCAGTTTCCCGGCCTCCGCTGAGTCTCCCGAGGCTCCCACCCGAGCCAGGCGTCACGCCATGCCGGCGGGAAAAGCACGCGCGACTCCAGGTCCAGCCCCGCGTACGCGCAGTTCGTCCGGATGAGTCACCGATGCGGTTGGCGCGGTGAGCGGGTCAGCCGAGCTTGAGCAGTAGTTCGGTGAGCTCGATCGGCACGGTGATCATGCAGTCGTGGCCGGTCGCCCATTCCCGCACCTGTGCTGGGATACCGTGGGGCTGTATCGCAAGCGTGTCTGATCGGTAGCTGAAAGAAAGGGCTGGCCTGAATCGGCAGCGGAGGGGTGCCATGAGCGCCCAGTGCGTCAGTCCGCACCGCGCCGCATGCTGCGGACCGACGCGCCGGCCGCCTCGCCGCTCCATGCGCCGGGCCGTGCTTCACCCGTCGATGCCGCCCGCAGCGCGAGCGTTCTGGTCCTCGATGAGGATCGCCGCCGCCAACTGGATCTGCACGAGCCGCAACGCGCTCACTGCAAGCGAAAGGGCGCCACCGCCCCATCGCCTGGTGGCGGATCAGGGTGATGGCGCGGCGCTGCCGAGGAGCAGGACGGCGCGGGGAGGACCTCCTCCCCGCATGGAATCTCAGAAGTGCCCTGCCCAGCCCGACCCGCGGGACTGGGCGTCCCCGAACTGGTTGTCGCCCCTGCCGTTCCAGATGTAGAGGGTGCCGTCGCGGGTGGCCGCGAGATCGGCGCGGCCGTTGTGGTTGATGTCGCCGGGGGACATCAACGTGCTCGCGTACGGTTCCCAGCCCGGCCCGACGTCCTGGCCGGCGGTGAAGTTGTTGGCACCCTTGCCGTTCCAGATGACGAGGGTGTGGTCGGTCTTCCTGATCGCCGCCAGGTCGCCGATGCCGTCGCCGTTGAAATCACCCCCGATCGGCCGGGTGTAGGCGTCCCAGCCCGGCCCGATGTCCTGGGCGGCTCCGAACTGGTTGTCGCCCTTGCCGTTCCAGACGTACAACGTGCCGTTGTGCGTGGCTCCGATGTCGTCGTTGCCGTCCTGGTTGATGTCGCCGAGCGAGGTCAGGGTCGCCTCGTACGGTTCCCAGCCGGGCCCGAGTCGCTGGGCCGTGGTGAAGTTGTTGGCGCCCCTGCCGTTCCAGATATGGAGGGTGTGGTCGTCCTTCTTCGTGGCGGCCAGATCGGTGAGGCCGTCGCGGTTGAAGTCACCTGCGATCGGTCGGCTGTAGGCGCCCCAGCCGGGCCCGATCGGCACGGCAGTGGCGAATTTGTTGGCGCCAGTGCCGTTCCAGATGGTCAACGTCCCGGTGGCGGCCGAGAAGAGGTCGCCGGCCCCGTCGCCGTTGAAGTCCGTGTTCGCGCCGGTCATCACCGCGTAGTGCGAGCGGAGTTCGGCCGCCGTGAGTGCGCGGTTGTAGATGGCGAACTTTCCGATCGCCCCCTTGAAATACGACCTCAAGTCCCGGGTGCCCACCCGGACAGGGGCCGAGCCGGGCTTGGGCTTGACGATGACCTCGTCGGGCTGACCCGGGCGGAAGGTCAGGTCGCTGGCGCTGGCCGACACGCCGTTCTTGTAGATGCGCACCCTCCCGTAGGTGCCCTCGGAGGTGTCGAAGGTGATCGCGACATGCATCCACTGGTTTACCGTCAGCGGGTGCTGGAAGGCGGCGCCGGCCCCGAAGCCGCCGTCGAGGTTCCAGGCGTAACCGGAGATGCGGTTGGGGCGGTCGGGGTGGGACTTGTTGTACATGCGGCCAGCCCACTCCCGGTCGCCGTCGGCGCCGGACTTCGTGCCCTTGCCCATCCAGTAGACGTAGCCGTCCTGCTCGTCGTCGGCGAACTCCAGCGTGTGCGGCCTGATCCATGCCTCCACGGTGAACTTCCCGGTGGTGGAGATGTGGAAGGCGTTGGCGTTGGGGACCTCGAAATAGCCCGAGGAGCCGTTGAAGACGGCGGCGCCGTCCCTGTTAGGGAGTTGCACCGAGCTGGTGACGCCCCGGAAGGTGCCCTTGTGGCCATTGCCGGTGCGGTCGGTCTCCGTGCCGGACGACGGGTGGGACAGCCGCCAGTAGGCGGCCGGTTCGTGCGAGAGGACCAGCTGATCGTAGGGACTCAGCCCGCTCTGCTGGGCCGCGGCAGATCCCGGGACGGCGACGGTCGCCGATATCGCTATCATGGCGGCGCACGCGCCGATTCTTGTCCATGTCACGAACGAGCACGGTAGAGGTCGGCGGTATGTCGACGGTATGTCGCCGTTGACTGGGTGATTCGCACGTGCCCCATAGATCGGTTGCGTCCACGGACGCGGGGTACGAGTTTCGCCAGGTCCCAAGGCGTGGCGTCGTGAACTCACCCGGCGTCGCAGGAGCCCAGCACAGCGGACCTGAACCAGCCCTGCGGTGCTTGCTTGAGTCGTGTGCCGCGAGGAGTGGCCCGCACGGTTCTGAGGAGGCCTCGGTGCAGCAATGCACCGGGGCTACCCGGCGAGTGGGGAGCCGTTGGACGCGCCCGCCATGTCGTGCGAGACCGAGCCCTAGCCCGGGGTTGAGCTCCAGCTCAGCGCGGGCCTCGGCCGCGAGCCGCTCACCGATCGTGCGCCAGCGCTGGTGTACTCCGGTTTGGGCAAATGTGCCCTCGGCCACGTCAGGCAGCAACCCCGTCTCGACCTCGATGAGATGCCGCTCCAGCAACCGCGCCTTACGCAGCGCTCCCTCCGGCGCCGTGTCCAACAGCCCGAACGGCGGCAGCCCGGTCCCACCGGGCTCGGAGTCCAGCAGCTCAAAGCTCTCGGAGGCCATCAGATAGGAGAGCAACACCAGCGAGGCGATCCCCAGCTCGTCGACCGGCCCGCGACACCAACGTCCGATCGGACAGCGGCCGCGACAGACCAGCGCTGGGATCGTCACGCCGATGAGATCTCGCTGCACAGCGATGAGGCTTGTGGGCCGGCCGAACTGGCCCGGCACGTTCGCACAGGCGTACACGCCGTCTGACACGCGGATGAGTGAGCTTCATGCAGCCCAGGTGACCTTGCCGTCGGCGTTCAGCGTCACCAGGCGGCCCGTCTCGGTGAAGCTGGCCGCGACGACGTCCTCGCGCCGCTCGCGGACCTCCCCCTTGACGTCGAGCAATTCCAGCTCACCATCGTGGACCAGGCCGACCGCCGTACCGGACGGATCGGCGATCACACCGGCTCGAGCGGCGACATCGCGCGACCACGTCTGCCGCCCGCTCGGGTCGATGCCGCGAACCTCGGTGTGATGGGTTCCGCGCTGGTCGACGTAGCGGGACACCACCGCGCCCCCTCGCGTACCGGCAACGCATTCCCCGGGCTGGTCGAGATTGACCTGAAGGGGAACGACGGTCCCGTCCTTGAGTATCCCTCCGCGCTCGCCGGTCAGGACCGCCCAGTCTCCGCCGACGCAGCCACCCCAGAACCCCCCAGCGGGCACGCGCTCCCCTGTGGCCCGCCATCCGTGAGCGTCGCGCTGGAAGCGCAGGATCTCACCGCCGGGCAGCGTGGGGTCGGCGTAGAGCAGCAGAGCCGTCGTCCGGTCGGGGCTCTCCCGCCAGAGGACGTTCTCCACGCCGGCGACCTGATGGCTCTCCTTCTTGCCGTCCGAACGCTGGATCTGGAGCGTGCCTCCCTCGGCGACGACCGTGTCCGCATCGCCCCGCCGGCTCAGCACCTTCCGGGTAGCGGTGGAGAAGGCCGCTTCAGGGCACCGGGCCGCGCAGACGGCAGCCTGCTTGTCCGTCCACACGTGCCGCCCGTCCGAGGCGTACCCGAGGTGCGATTCGGTCTGCGGGTCGTACACGATCGCCCCCGTCGAGGAGGCGGCGACGAAGACCGGCGGAATTTCCTGCTCACCGCCGGTGGAACACGACGTGACCGCCACCAGCGCCAGCAGGGACGCGACAAGTGCGCGGTGGTTCATCGGCCGCTAGATCCGCTTGGTCTGGAAGCTGCACGTGGGGTCGAGGCCCGGAAGGTCCCAGCGCACCCAGAATTTCACGTAGACCTTGTCCTTCGCCGGGCCGATGATGTGGACGGTCTTGCTCTTCGTGCCCACCTTGGCGCTGTCGGTGCCCCAACCGCCGTGCCACTTGTCGACCGCGTTGTTCTTGTCCGAATAGACATCGATGGCCACGTCGGTCTTCGATCCAGCGCGACCGCCAATCGTGTACGTGAACTTGGTGAAGACGTCACCCCCTGCGCTGTTGTAGTAGTAGCGCGCCGAGCCGCTGAAGCCCTTGGGGTCCGACGAGCAACTGCCGCTGAGAGTCTTGTCAGCCGAGGCAGAGGCGGAAGCGCCGCCGGCGCCGACGATCGACAACGTCAGTCCCGCGGTCCCGACGATCGCCGCATGCCGAAGTATGGTGCTCAGTCGCATGATGCCCTTTCCGTTACCTTGACTTGCATCCGTCAAAGGATCGTAGGGAGCGGTGGTATGTCGGTGGTATGTCGGCGCTATGCCCGGCCGTAGATGATCATGTCTGTACGGATTTCAGGAATGCCCCAACCGTTCATCGCCTCCCGGGCGTCTTGTCTATATGAGGCCTTGCCTGGAAGTCGCGGGCGTGCCGCACGTGCGGGGTTCGGGCGAGTACTGCGACTGCGACGGGCGCTCCCTGTGACCCGGGATCACGTACATGAAGGCGCTTGCCGGTTCAGGGCGGATTCGGGCTTGACTCGAAGCCGAGGCACCCCGGCCAGAACTCGCCGCCACCAGAAGTAGCGAACAAGCTGTCCGGGGCTGCCTGGGAGGCGGGCTTCCCGTGCCGCTGCGCCGCCGATCATCAGACCCATGGGGTGGCGACCGAGTTCGCCAGCGGTACCCGCACTCGGGTGGCGGGCGTGCGTCTCACGACGTCGAGGAGCGTGGTGGCTCGCCGGCCGGCGCGCTGGTACTCGGCCATTACCTTGGCACGGCTCCAGTCCCGCCGTCGGTCGACGGGGTCCTCGTTCACCCGTTCGAGGCTTGCGGCGAAGATCGTGCGCAGCCCGGCGGGTGTAAAGAAGCTCCGCGCCGTCGCACCGATGTGGGCGACGACGTCGGCGATGCGCCATCCAGCCGCGGCGCTGGGCGCGGTCCATTCGTCGTCGGTGAGGCTACTGGTGAAGTTCGGCATTTCGGCGCGTTCGGCGCGGAGGACGGCGGCCATGTTCGGCAGGTCCGCCGCGGGCAGGCGATCGGTCATGTCATCTTCTCTGGTGGTGAGGCCGGGCGGCGGATCGCCTGCACCGCTGCGTCGTAGAGGTCGAACAGGTCGACCTGTCCGCCCAGGCGCACCCACTCCTCGTTCGCTGCCTGCAGGCACGTGATCGCCGCGGCCGCGATCGCGCGCGCCTGCAGGTTGCGGTGGTCGGAGTCGGGCAGTCGCGGCTCGATCAGTGGTGCGAACAGGTCTTGCCAGCGGGCCTGCTTCTCGGCGTGCCCGGCGCGCAGGGACTCGTTGCCGAACAAGAGCGTGATCATTTCGAGCCGGCGCTCAGGCGTGGTGTCGATGTCCTCGAGCACCTGGAACGCCGCGCGCAGTGACGTCCAGGCGTCCTCCTCGACCGGGCGCTCGGCGAGCCGCGCGGCGATCGCTTCACCCTGCTCGGACAGGCCGCTGAGCGCGAGGTCTTCCTTGTTGCGGAAGTAGTTGAACAGGGTCCGCCGAGAGACACCCGCCGCGGCGGCGACCTCCTCCAGCGTCGTGTTGTCGTACCCCTTGGCGGCGAACAGTTCGATAGCGGTCCGAGCCAGCAGCGAGCGGACCACCGAGCGGGTCTGTTCCCGAAGGGGTGTCGGTTTCTGAGCCATGCACCGATGGTACGGAGGATCACTCTATGTAGCAACTTGCACTGCGTGCATATCCGTGCGTAGAGTGAATGCCATGAGCAAAGTCGACTACCGCCGCCAGACCGTCATCGTCACCGGAGCGAGCTCCGGGCTCGGCGCGGAATTCGCGCGCCAGCTGGCCCGTCGCGGCGCGGATCTCGTACTCGTCGCCCGCCGGGCGGACCGGCTCAAGGACCTGGCCGACGAACTCACCCGCGCCCACGGCGTCACGGTGACCGTCGTCGCCCGCGACCTCGGCCTGCCCGACGCCGGTCGCACGCTGCGCGCCGAACTCGAGTCCCGCGGCATCTACGCGACAGGACTGGTCAACAACGCGGGCTTCGGCACCCACGACGCGTTCACGGACGAGGATCCAGACCGCGTGCAAAGCATGATCGCGCTGAACGTCAGCGCGCTGGTCGACCTCAGCCGCGCCTACATCGGCGCGCTGGCCTCCGCCGACACCGGCGTCCTGATCAACGTCGCGAGTCTGCTGGGCTTCCAGCCGACCCCGTACCTGAGTGTCTACGGCGCCACCAAGGCGTTCGTCCTCAGCTTCACCGAGGCGCTGTGGGAGGAGAACCACGACACCGGCCTACGCGTTCTCGCCGTGTGCCCCGGCGCCACGCGAACCGAGTTCTACGACGTCGCCGGCAGCCAGTCGGCCGACTACGGCACGAAGCGAGCCACCCCCGAGCACGTCGTCAGGACGGCCCTCGACACGCTCGACCGCCGCTCCGCGCCCCCGTCGGTGATCACCAACGGGCGCCCGCTCGCCCTCGCCAGCAAGATCCTGCCGCGCCGCCTGATCGTCCGGTTCATGGGCCGGATGGCCCGCCGCTAACCGGAGGCGGCCCAGGCCATCTCTTCCGACGACGGCGTAAAGAACACCTGCAGCACCCGTGCCGATGCCAGCCGCTTGAACTCCGGATAGGCAGTCCGCTCGATCCAGTCATTCCAGGGCCGTCCCTCGCCTCGATCCCGGGCGTCCAGACGCCGAAAACCGTAGCGGTGATCAACCCTGCCGAACCGCCGTGTTCATCAAGCCGCAACCAAACCCAAGCGGTAGGTCACATCGCCTGACAAACAACCCCTCTGAGCAGCACCTCAACACCTCACTGTCCCTTTCTCTCGTACTTGGTCTGCCCCCGTATGGACACCCGCCTTGCCCGACCTGGCCGACGACGGCCACGCCGACTTGGTGGGAGAGCTGACTTCTGTCATGCGGGACCTGTGACACAGTGCACTGACCTCCGCCGAGCGGAAGGCTCATGCTGAGCGCCATGACCATTCGTCGATTCGGCACGCTCGCCTCGCGGCTGGGAGCCGCGACCCTGGCCGCCGCGCTGCTCGCAGCGGCATCCGCGGCCGCCGCTGAGGACGGCGGCCTCGACCGGCAGCGGCTGCGCCAGACGCTGGACGCCGTGCACGAGGCCGGCATGTACGGCACCTATTCGAACGTCGTGGACGGCCGGCGGAGCTGGAAGGGCGCCGCGGGCGTCGCCGACGTCGAGACCCACCGCCCGATGCGGCCCGAGATGGTGCACCGGGCCGGGAGCATCACCAAGTCGTTCGTCGCCGTGGGCGTATTACAGCAGGTCGGCAAGGGGACGATCGAGCTCGACGCCCCCATCGGCCGCTACCTGCCGGATCTGATCCCGGGTGAGCGCGGGCAGCAGATCACCGTACGCATGCTGCTCAACCACACCAGCCACATCGCCAACCACACCGAGGTGATCTTCCCGACGATCGAGAGCCTGGACGCCAACCGCTTCCGCGCCTTCCCGCCGGAGGAGCTGGCGCGGGCGGGGCTCGGCGCCCCAGCGACCGGGCAGCCGGGGGTGACACCCGGGTCGTACTCGAACACGAACTTCGTCATCGCCGGCCTGCTGCTGGAGAAGGTGACGGGCACGAGTGCCGAGCGGTACCTCACCGACCATGTCTTCCGGAAGGCCGGGCTGCGGCACACGTCGTTCCCGCGCACGCCGTACCTGCCTGGGCCGAGCTCCAAGGCGTACGAGGCGCTGTTCGGCTACTTCGACCCGCCCAAGGACTACAGCGTCTACAACATGTCCTGGGCCTGGACGTCGGGTGCGGTCGCCTCGACGATGGAGGACCTCAACCGCTTCTTCCGGCTGCTGCTGCGCGGCGAGCTGCTCGACGCGACTCTGCTCGCCGAGATGCAGAAGACCGTGCCCATCCGGTCCTTCTCGGGCGCCGTGATCGACTACGGTCTCGGGATCTTCCCCCTTGACCTGCCGTGCGGCAGATTCTGGGGGCACGACGGGAGCATCCCCGGCATGCAGACCTTCGCGTTCTCCAACACCGGCGGCGGCCGCCAGTTCGCCTTCGGCACCAACCTGAGGAACTACCAGCAGCTCGACGAGGACGGTAGTCCTGTCACGCACGCCATCGACTTCGCGCTCGGGAACCACTTGCTGGAGGCGGCGTGCGGGCCTGACGAGGGCGCGGCGACCAGGGCGGCGCGGCCGCTCCCGGCGATCGGCGTGGACGGGGGCACGGCCACACCGTGACCGGCGGCGCGGCGCGGGCGGGTCACCGATCGGCGGCCCGCCACAGCGCCGCCGCCCTACCCCGGACGTTGAGCAGTCTGGCGGTGAACCGAGTGTCGGTTCCGGGTGGAGTGTGGTCGGCCAGACTGTCGGCGCTCGATTGTCTCGGGAGGATGCTGCGATCGCTCGACGTGGGTGGCTCGGCCGTACCGAGTGATGTGGACGAGGCCGCGGCCCGCTTCCGCTCCCTCACCGCGACGCGGGAGCTGCTGCTCATCCTGGACAACGCGCTGGATGCCCGCCAGGTGCGCCCGCTCATCCCGGCCGGGCCGGGGTGCTCGGGCGTGGTCACCAGCAGGCAGGTCCTCACTCAGCTCGACGGGGTCCACCACCTGGGCCTGACCGGGCTCGACGCGACCGAGTCCACTTCGCTCCTGGCCCGGATCGTGGGCCCTGAGCGGGTTCACGGCGAAGCCGAGGCGGCGGAGCGGATCGTGGCGCTCTGCGGGGGGCTCCTCGACCTGCCCACCCACACCGTGGCCGCCACCGCCGCGCTGACCGACTGGCATGAGCATCGCGTGGAAGAGGCGCTCGACAGCCTGCAGAACGTCCGCCTGCTCGAACCGGCGGGGCCGGCCCGCTACCGGATGCACGACCTGGTCCGCATCCACGCCCGCGAGCAGGCCGGGGACCTCTCCGGACCCGAACGCCACGCCGCCGCCGTACGCCGCGTGCTGCACCACTACCTGGCCACCGCCAAGACCGCCAGCCTGCTGCTCGATCCCGCGGCCGCCCTGGCACTGTCCGGCTACGAGGCCGACCGCCCAGGGATCGCGCTCGGCACCGCCGAGGAGGCCAGCGACTGGACGGAGCAGGAGCGCGACAATCTCGTGGCCGCCTGCCAGCAGGCCATGGCCGTCCAGGACGACCGCCAGACCGCGTTCGGTCTGGCCGCCACCGTCTACTGGCCCTTGGCCAGCAAGGGCCTCAACCACGAGGTGATCGAGCTTCAGACGCGCGCCCTCGAGATTGCCGTCGCGTGCGGTGACCACGCCGCCGAGGCGATGGGGAACCACCTCCTCGGGTGGAGGTACCAGGCGCTGGGACGGTTGCCGGATGCGACGCGGCACCTGGAGCAGGCGCTCATCTGCTGGGAACGCGCAAACCGGCCAGAACGGATGATGTCTACCTACAACGGCCTCGGCATCGCCTACGCCCAGATGGGGCGCTTCGACGACGCGCTCGACGCCATGGAGAAGGGCCGCACCCTGGCCGTAGCCAGTGGGAGACGGGAATTCCAGGCCGCCTTCCTGGGCAACACGGCCATGATCTATGTGAAGCTGGGCCGGCTCACCGAGGCCATCTCGACGGCGCAGGCAGGCGTGGCCCTGCGGGCCGGGCTCGGGCACCCGTTTCGCGAGGGAACCGCCGCGCAGACACGCATGACCGTCCGCTGGCTCGGGACGTTCCTCGGTCCCTGGGATCCGTCAACCCGCTGCGGGTGCCGCCGTGGGCGCACCTGGCGGGGCTTGGTCGAGCGCGTGACGGCGGACGCCGCGGATGAGCAGGTAGCCGACCATCCAGAGCTCCCCTACGGTCGCGGGGACGGTGAGAGCGTCTGCGATGCCCTGTGCGTCGGGGGCGAGGTATCCGATGAACGCGCTGAGCAGGTAGCCGATGCCGCCGCCGATGAGAATCCAGCCGAGCGGGCGGGGCATCCAGCCCGAGCGGAGCACGCACGAGCCCATGGGGATGAGCCACAGGCCGAAGAACACTGCTCCCACGCCCCACAGGTTGCCGCTGACCAGGTACAGGACCTGGACGACGGCCGCCGCGTCGCCGATCGGGGCGAGCGCGACCTGGAGCGCTGTGGCGAGCAGCGCCGCGCTGGAGAGAATCGCGACCGCGTTGACGAGGCCGAAGGCGGCGATACCGCCGGCGGCAAGCGGGTGTGCGGTGCGGAACAGGCGGTAGAACCATGCCGCTGTGAGGGCTTTGGTGACGACGATGAGCAGTTCCAAGGCGACCCCGGCGCGGGCGAGCGATTCGTGGTCGACCAGGTGGGCGAGCGTCGCGCCGGGGTCGTCGGCCGTGAAGAGCCGCGGCCGGATGAGCAGGAAGCCCAGTGCGCCGGTGACGGCGAGGCCGAGGTAGAGCAGCCCGGTCGTGCGGGCGGTGCGGATCAGCGCGTGCATGGTGGCTCTCCTTGAGGGCTGTGCCGGCGCGGCGGCCAGCGAGAGATCGACTGTGTACCTTACCTCGTAAGGTAACTTACGATGTAAGACGCCGACAAGGGGGTGGAAGACCGATGGCAGCGAAGGCATTCCGCGAGCCGCTCAGCCGCGAGCGCGTGCTGGCGGCGGCGGTCGTCCTGGCGGATGCGGAGGGGATCAAGGCGCTGACGATGCGCCGCCTCGCCGCCGACCTCGGCGTCGAGGCCATGTCGCTCTACTACCATCTGCCGGGCAAGGAGGCCCTGCTCGACGGCGTCGTCGAGACCGTGGTCGCTGAGATCCATGACGCGGTCGGCCGCCCCGACATGACCAAACCTGACGGAGACTGGCGTACGCGGCTGCGGCAGCGGTTCCTCGCGGCGCGGGAAGTGATGCTGCGTCACCCGTGGGCGCCCGGGCTGCTGGGCTCGCGCCGGACCATCCCGGCCGGCGTTGTCGCGTACTACGACGGGATCGTGGGCACGCTGGTCGGTGCCGGGTTCTCGTACCACCTCGCGCACCGGGCGCTGCACGCGTTCGGCAGCCTGCCTCTCGGGTTCGTGCAGGAGATCTTCAGCCCGGCGTCGGCCGGGGGAGGCATGGAGGTCGACGCCGCGGAAGCAGACCTGACCGCCATGGCCGAAGCCCTGCCGCACCTGACAGCGATGGTGGCGACCGAGATCCACGACGTCACCGACCCCACGCTGGGTTGGTGCGACGGCCAGGTCGAGTTCGAGTTCACCCTCGATCTGCTCCTGGACGGGCTTGAACGCCTCCGCGGCTAGGTCGGCGAGCCACGCCAAGTCCGACACAGACCGATCCCATGGGCCGCCTTCGGTGTCGCTGCTGCCGTACGGCAGCTCCTGGAGGTACTGCTCGTCGCCGAGGCGTGGTCGGCGCCACCCGGCTATTTGCCCTGCCCACCGGATGCCGACCTCGAGGCCGCTGCCGCCAAACTCCCGAGCGACCGGTGAGCCGGTCGGCGTGGACCCGCAAGAGGACCCCGGGCTCTGTGCCGAGTGCGGCGTCCTTGTCCTCGATGCCCCGCGTGCCCTGCGTTACGAGCGTTGGAGAGCCCCATGACGCTGTATCTGAAGCTGCCGAAGGACACTTGCAAGCTGGAGCACCTCAGCGCTTTGCCGGGCAGTGTCGTCTTGCCCGGCCCGCCACACGGCCTTGACGACGTCCCCCACGAAAGGCGCTCATTTGCGTGCTGGGCATGGGGGCTTACGATGCGGCCGGCTACATCATCACCGCGACCGACTTCCCCAATTGGATCAGTTCCACTGGCCGGCGCACAGCAGCGGCTCCGCGGCCGCTTGGACGCGGTGAACTCCAACCGCGTCGAAGACGACTTCTCCGACTAGGCCTGTCGGTAAGGTCGGTCCTACCAGCCGCCATCTGTGATGTTTCGGCCGATAGGAAGTGATGATCAGGCGGTTCACGGCCCTCCCAGCCGCCAGCCGGGCTACTGCCGCTGCGTGACCCGTTCCGATCGGACCGGGCGATGAGCCGGTTACCGACAGCTTCTCCTTCGTGCACCCAGCCGCTGGTCGGAACGGCAGTTTCACCGCCTCTGTCTCCGCGCTCAAGAGTAGCATCCCTAAGGGCCCCAGGGCCTGCGACCCGGCACCGTGCCGAGATAGCGGTAGAGGCCCCGAGTGTCGCGGCCGGTCATGTCGGCCATGAGGTTGGTCGGCCCGGTGGTTGCCGCCACCACATCGCCTCGGGGTGCGCCGCCCTGCGCGGCGCCGAGGGCGGATGGGCGGCGGGAGGTCAGATGGCCTGGCTACTGTAGAGTCTGGCCACTTCGTGGAAGGCTGCTTTCGGCTCCCAGCGATACGATCCCGCCGCGTCGTCCTGGATGACTTTGACGATGCCGTAGCCCGCCATGTCGAGATCATGCCGGGGATCGGCGGAATGTGGGTGATGCGGCTCGATGAACTCGAACACGTACGCGCCCTGCACGTTCTCCTCCTCGTAGATCCCGATCAGTTCGGCGACATGCTCGGCCTGGACTTGCTCGTTCCTGACCCACGAGCCGTTGATGACCGGCGTTGGCCCGCCGCGATCGATGATCGCGTGGCTGGAGGGGCCTTTTTCTGCGGCGCCGTTGTAGCCGCCGCAGCCGAACTCGACGATGACCACAGGCTTGCTGTACCGGTGGAAGCTGCGCAGGTTCTTGACGTATCTGGAACGGTTGTACGGCATGCGGTAGTAGTCCAGGCCCACGACGTCGAACGGTGTCCAGTCCACCCTCTCCCACAATCCCGAGCCGTAGGTGATACGGCCGCCGAAAGCGGACTTGGCGACTGCGGCGGCCCGGCCCAGGAGACGGTTCAGCTTCCTGTTGAACTGTGGGAACAGCGGCCAGTACAGCGGGGAGGCCAGCTTGGCGCTTCGGTCCTCGTGGGAGGCGCCGGGAATGATGCCCGCGGAGAAGACGGTGAGCTCACAACCCACGTTGAGGTCGATCGTCCCATACTCCTTTCTGAGGAGTTCGGCGGCTTCGGCCGTTCGCGTCAAATGGTCCAGCGTCTCCTGCGGAGCGGCGTCGATCAGCCGGGGTTGCAGCCATACGTGCAGCCCGTGCTCCAGCGCGACTGTTGCGGTCTGAACGAGCCGCTCGAGGTCGGTGCCGTAGATGCCGACGGAATTGGCGTGCAGTTGGTCACGGATGGCCCGGATCTCCTGACGCATCAGATCGGGCCGCCACTCTCCCCGGGACAGGACGCCATCGGGAAGATAGTTCGTACCGACGTCGTAGTTGACGCCTTTGTGGGTCAGGCCCATGAGGAAGTCCCTACTTCCGGGTGGCGCGGTCGAAAAGGGTGGTCAGCTCGATGGCATAGGCGGTCAGATCGACGGTTGGGTCCACCGCCCATCGGCCTACCGCCCCGATGAGGGCTTGGCCGACGGTCACGGCGACCACCTGGGGATCGAAGTCCCGGAACTCGCCGTCATCCAGGCCCTGGCGCAGGATGGCGGCCAGCAGCGTGATGACCGATTCGTCGGTGGTCGTCGCGAAGCGCGGCGTGCCGTCGGCTGCGCGGTGGCTGCCGACGATGTCTCCCACCGCCAGCACCCGAGAGCGGTGCGCTCGCATGTAGTCGAGGTTGGCCTGGATGTAGGTTCGGAGCCTGCCAGCCGCGGACGTCTCGGTTTCGAGCCGTGCCTGGATGAACGCCCACGTGTCGTCGTAGATCTGGTTGACCACTTGCTCTAGCAGCTCATCCTTGCCGGCGAAGTGGTAGGAGATGACGCTCTTGCTGATCTGAGCGTGCTGCGCGATCCGCGACAGCGATGCTTGCGCGTAACCGACGCTCGCCACCGTCTGGATGGCGGCGTCGATGATCTGTTTCCGGCGGGCCTCTTCGATGATGGGATTTCGTTTCCGGCCGCTCGGCCTACTCACAGACTGCATGGACTGATACTAGGCCGATCGGCCTGATTTATCAAGCCGCGCGTGTGGGTGCCGAATACTGTGTCACCTCATGCGACCTGGGCGTACTCGTGTAGGAGGCCGCCGAGTCGGTCTCGTCGGGTGACCTTGATGTCGGCGTCGACGGGTTCGGGTAGCGCTCGGAGCGGCTGGCCTGGTTCAGGGCACGGTGCGGACGGTGCTCGTTGAAGTAGGTTTCATAGTCGGCGAGGACGGTCCGAAGGTGGCGTTCGTTCGTGATGAGGATCCGGTCGAGGAGTTCACGGCGTACGCTGCCCACCCACCGTTCCATGATCGCGTTCATCTGCGGAGCCTGCGGAGCAGTGAGCACCACCCGGATGCCTTCGGTCGTGAACACCTCATCGAACAATGCGGTGAACTTACGGTCGCGGTCCCTGATCAGAAAGTGGAAGTTGCCGATTCGATCGCCCAGGTCGAGTATGAGGTTGCGTGCCTGCTGGGTTACCTACGTGCTGGTCGGGTTCGCCGTGACACCCAGCACGTGAACACGGCGGGAGGCATGCTCGACTACGGCGAAGCAGTACGGGCGGGCGAGCGTGATGGTCTCGACGTGGAAGAAATCAGCGGCCAGTATCCCGGATGCCTGGGCCTTCAGGAACTGCGCCCATGTCTGGTCGCCGCGCCGGGGTGCGGGATCGATTCCGGCCTTCCTCAAGATCGCCCACACGGTGGCGGGGGAGACCTTGCGGCCCGGTCCGGCGACCTCCCCGGCGATGCGCCTGTAACCCCAGGTCGGATTCTCGCCGGCCATCTGCAGGACCAGGGCTCGGATCGTGCGACGAATCGGTGGTCGTCCCGGCGCGCGGCCTGGGTAGGGCCACCGTCGCTTCACCAGGTCGGCGTGCCAGCGTAAAAGCGTCCGCGGCGTCACGAACAACCGGTGCCGGCCATGTCGCGGCAATAGCCGGGCAAGCGCGGACAGGATCGCCCGGTCTGCCCATGACGGGCGGGGTGCGCCGACCTGGCGGCGCAGGACTGAGAGTTGGTGACGCAGGACGAGGATCTCCATATCCTTAGACGCCTGTGAACGGGTGAGCAACACGATCCAGCCGAACACCCTCAAGACGATCAAGTACAGCAGTCGCAGGGCCATCCCACGAGCTTGCTGCAACCGAACCGTCTGGTAGTGCGAAATCCCAGATCAGACCCTGTGACATCTTGGGTCTCTCGCTTTGGCGCGTTTGCGCGCCACTCGTTGGCCGCCGTGCCACCAGCGCCATGTGTCGAACGCGCCTACGGGGACCCACTTGCTGTAGTTATCGCCGACGCTGTCCACGAACCGAACCAGCCCGCAGATCATGCGTGTGCGACCGCACAGCAGCGCGACCGCTTCCTCAGGCTCGACAGAGCGCAACTCGTTCTCCGGCTCGTCCGCCCATGACGGCAAAGCCAGTGACTCTCCGATGCACGCCAAACGGTTACCTCGGCGCCTTCGGGCCCGTCATGACCATGACGGAGTTCGCGCAAGGAAGGTAACAACATGGCCGGATCGGGTCCGCACGAAGCACTGGCGGGAGCCTTCGAACAGCAGCGCGAGCGCCTGGTCGCGGTCGCCTACCGGATGCTCGGGTCGCGGGCGGATGCCGAGGACGCGGTGCAGGAGGCGTGGATCCGGCTGGCGCGGCAGGACGCGGCCGCGATCGACAACCTGGCCGGCTGGCTGACCACCGTGGTCGGCCGGGTCTGCATCGACGTGCTGCGCTCGCGCACGACCCGGGCCAACCTGTCGTACGAAGACCGGCTGCCCGAGCTGGTGGTGACCGTGGACGGCGGGGCGACACCCGAGGACGACGTGATGCTCGCCGAATCGGTCGGGCTGGCACTGCTGGTGGTGCTCGACACCCTCACGCCACCGAACGGCTGGCGTTCGTCCTGCATGACATGTTCGCGGTGCCCTTCGCCGAGATCGGCGAGATCATCGGCCGGTCCACCGACGCGACCAAGATGCTCGCCAGCCGGGCCCGCCGGAAGGTGCAGGGCACACCGCCGCCGGAGCAGGAGCCGCGGCGGCAGCGCGCAGTGGTCGACGCATTTCTTGCCGCGGCGCGCAACGGGGACTTCGAAGGGCTCGTACGACTGCTCGATCCGAAGGTGACCTGGCGCACGTACCACCCGCAGGGCGTGCTGACCACGGTCGGGGCGGCCGAGGTGGCCGGTCCGATCCTGCGCGGCATCAAGTCGATGACCTCGGCGCTGGCGGTCCTGGTCAACGGCGAGCCCGGATTCGTGGCCTGGGGTGCGAACGGCAAGGTGCTCGGCGTGGTGGCGTGCACTGTGGTCGACGGCCGGATCGTCGAGCTCCTGACCGTGAGCGACCGCAAGCGCCTCGACACCATGGGTCTGCCCGCGCGACCCGAGTAGCGCACGTCCATCGCATGGGGTTGTTACGTCTTGGCGGGGGGCTTCGTCGTAGTGGTGCAAGCATCCGAAGACGAAGGAGATCGAGATGGAAACCCGGATCAACCCCATGGTCAACGAGGTCGGGTCGAAGTGGGCCAAGTACATCATCTCGTCGAACAAGGTCATCACCGACTCGGCACTGCCGAAGGCGGTGCAGGAGCTGGTGAAGATCCGCGCCAGCCAGATCAACGGCTGCGGCGGCTGCCTCGACATGCATACCAAGGACGCCGCGGCCGCCGGCGAGAGCATGGTGCGGATCAACTTGGTCGGGGCATGGCGGGAGACGACCGTCTATACCGAGGCGGAGCGGGCGGCGCTGGAACTCACCGAGCAGGGCACCCGCCTCGCCGACTCCAGCGGCGTCACCGATGAGGCGTGGGCGAACGCGGCCAAGCACTTCGACGAGGATCAGCTGACGGCCCTGGTGGCCCTGATCTGCACGATCAACGCCTTCAACCGGCTGAACGTGATCACGCGGACGCCCGGCGGCGAGTACCAGCCCGGTCAGTTCGGCTGACGCGGGCATTCCCCCTCAGGGTCACGGGCGGTCCCGGGACGACCCCGGGACGACCCCGGGTCCGTTCGTCACCCCCCGACATTGGGCCAAGGACAAAACTCATGAACATCGCACTATGGATCGTCGCCGGATTACTGGCCGCCGCCTTGCTGGTCAGCAGCGCCAAGCTGTTCGTGCCCAAGGAGAAGATGGCCAGCCTCGGCGCCGCAACCCGATGGGCCGAAGACTTCAGCCCCGGTGCTCTCAAGACCATTGGAGGCCTCGAGTTCCTGGCCGCGGTGGGACTGATCCTGCCCGCCGTACTCGGCATCGCGCCGGTTCTCGTTCCGTTGGCCGCTACAGGTGCGGTGCTGCTGTTTGTCGGCGCGATCATCACGCGCCTCCGTCGTGGCGAGAGAGCAACGGTCGTGGGCGACGTGGTCTATCTCGCCCTGGCCGCTTTCGTGGCGTGGGGCCGCTTCTTCGGCCCCGAGTCCTTCATCGGCTGATGCCCTCGCGTGCGGGGTCGGGGCGGCAGTCCCCGACCCCGCAGGCCGTCCCTGGGTGTGAGGTTCGTCGTCGGTGACGTGGTTGGTGCACACAAAAAACGAAACTAAAGGAGATCTCCACCATGATCCTGGTAACCGGTGCCACCGGAAACGTCGGTTCCCACGTCGTCCGCCAACTCCTGGAGGCGGGTCAGAAGGTCCGCGTCATCACCCGCAACCCCAGCGGCCAGGCATTCCCCGACCAGGTCGAAGTCGCGACCGGCGACCTGACCCAGCCCGAGAGCCTGACGGAGGCCCTGTCCGGCATCGAGCGGGCCTTCCTGTTCCCCTTCTTTCAGGGGGTCGACGGATTCCTCGACGTGGCCAAGCGAGCCGGCCTGCGCCACGTCGTGATGCTGTCCTCGATATCCGTCACATGGTCCGTGCCCAGCTGGGTCGGCGAGGCGCACCTGCGGCTCGAACGATCCGTCCAGCGTCCGGGTTGCCGTGGACCTTCGTGCGGCCTGACGGGCTCACGACCAACGATCTGGTCTGGGCATCCCAGATCATCGACGGCGATGTCGTCCGCGGACGGTACGGCAACGCCGCGACGGCCCCGGTCGACCCACGCGACATCGCCGCGGTCGCCGCCCGCAGCCTCCTCGACGGGCGCGCCGGCCAGGGGTACTCGGTGACCGGACCCCAGTCGCTGACCCAGATCGACCGCCTGCGCATCATCGCGGAGACCATCGGGCGGCCGTTGCGGTGGCAGGAGCAATCCGAGGACTGGTTCCGGGACGAGATGGCCCGCCTCGGCATGCCCGCCCAGGGGGTCGACGATTACGTCGACGCGCTCACCGCGAGAGTCGGCAAGACCGCGGAGGTCCTGCCGACGGTCGAACAAGTGACCGGCCGGCCGCCCTTCACCTACGCATAATGGGTCGCCGACCACACCGCCGCCTTCGGAACGGCGTCGACCTGACGGATAGGCGGCACCTGCCGGCCGCCGGGCACGTCCCGAGGGACGTGCCCGGCGGCGGTGTCCGCGGTCACTCAAGCTGTCGTCGCCGGCGAGGCCGACCTGATGATGATCAGCGCGTTGAGCGGGCGGCCGCGCTGGACGAATTGCGCCGGCCGGCTGAGGAGATTAATCGACACGCCTGGTGGGCGACGGTGGACAATCGGCACAGTGCTTGGATGACGCTACGGCGTGCCGCGGCCGACGGGTAGCGCAATGACCTCAACGAGGTCAGCAAGGTCGACGTGCTGGCGAAGGCCGTCGATGCTGGCGCTGTAGGCGAGGAAGTACCTGCGGCCGTTCAGCACTTGAGTGACCTTGAACAGTGGGGTGGTGTCGAGCACGATGATCTGGACTTCGACACCGCGGGGTCCCCGCCAGATGCTCGCCACCCCAGAACTATACAAATCGGACAAATAGTCATAATTCCGACGTCGCTGTGTGCTCGTTGACGTCGGCCTTTAGCCCGGGTTCAGAGGGTCGTGGAGGATCGTATCGGCGGGGTCGCCGAAGAGCGGGCCGGGAGTGGCGAGCAACTGGTCGACGGCCTCGGTGCGGGTGGCGGCGCGGTGCACGACGACGCGCCCGTCGGGAGCGAGGGCCTGCCAGCGGCGGCCGGAGCGATAGACACGCCCGAGCTCGGTGTCGTCGAAGCCGTCGTGGATGTGCACGCGGTAGGAGCCATCAGGCAGGCGCGGCAGGTTGTCGGCGAGCGCGGCGGCGGCCAGCTGCGCCGGGGTGAAGGGACTGATCGGCCGCTCGCGCGGCGAGCGAGCGCGCGGCCTGCGGGGCGTGCGGGCCTCGGGCCCGAGATCGCGCAGGGGCGCGGGTGCGACCAGCGCGGCCAGCAGCGCGGTCACGGCCTGCACGCGGTTGGTGCTGGCCGATCCGGGCACCAGGCCGTCGATCGTGCAGGCGACGTCACAGCCGCGATCGTCGCGCTGGAGCCAGCCGACGCAGCGGCTGCGCACGATGACGTCGGTGCGGCCGGGCACGCGCCGCCGGGTGCGGCGTGCACCCATCCCGCCCGTGCCCCCTCGACCAGGAGAAGGAAGTCCTCGCCGTAAAGCCGCGCCAAGTACAGCTCCGACACCGGGCTCCGCTCAGGACAGCACGCGACGACCCCCATCAAGAAGGCCTGATCTCGGAAAGATGTCTCGTTCGGGGCAGATGCCACCCACTGGCGGGCATCGCGACCGCCAAGATCAATCTCACCGATAATGGCTGTACCGCTGCTCCTCAGCCCCGAAGGACCTTGAGGTGGACCAGATTGAGCATTCATCAAGAATATCAATGCTATAGCCGCCAGTTTGGCATTAGACGTCATGCCTCGTCTGCCTCCATGCTGATACCAGACAGATCGTCACGAGGAGGACTGGGGCAATGACCACAGGTACGGGCAAGGTGACCTGCGATCTCACGATCACGCTCGACGGGTGCGCGGCCGGGCACAACCAGAGCGAACAGCGCCCGTTCGGCGACGACGGCGGCGACGGCTGGGGCGACAGGCTGCACGCCTGGTACGTCGAGGGTCCGGAAAAGCACCCCGAGATCTCCTGGATGATGACAGCCAAGGCATTCATCATGGGCCGCAACATGTTCGGTCCCGTGCGTGGCGAGTGGGACCGGGAGTGGAACGGCTGGTGGGGCGACAACCCGCCGTACCACGGCTCGGTCTTCGTGCTCACCAACTACCCGCGTGATCCGCAGCCGATGGACGGCGGCACCACGTTCTACTTCGTCACCGACGGCATCGAGGCCGCGATGAAGCGCGCACGCGAGGCGGCCGGCGACGGGGACATCTCCATCCACGGCGGCGCGACCACCGTCAACCAGTACCTCGCCGCGGGCCTGATCAACGAGATGCGGCTGCACATCGTGCCGTTCACCCTCGGCGCCGGTACGCGACTGTTCGACGGCGTCCCGCCGCTGAACCTCGAGCAGGTGTACTCGCGATCGTCGGACTCGGCTCAGCACGTGACCTACCGCGTCCTGCCCTGACCCGTACCGACACCACCGCCAGCCAGGTGGCCCCCTTGGACCGCTTGGACTGGCCGAAGTAGTGCGGGTTGGGCCGCCCGTACAGAGAACGGACCGGCACCACGAACCGCAGCCCATCGGCGGAGGCCACGAGCCCGCCGCCCCAGTCCTCGCGGGCGACATCGATGTCGGCCTTCCTGGCGATCAACCGGCCCGACGCCGCCCCCATCCCCTCATGCTGGAAGCAGCCCTTCTCCACCCCGATCAGCCGATGCGGGCCCAGGGCGGGATCGCCGGGCTTGACCACCGGCTTCAACCCGACATTGCAAGAACGAGCCACCATCAGCGCGGCCAGGCTGATGTCCAGATCCGCCCGCCGTGGCGTCGACCCGGAGATGTGCTCGAAGGCGTCGAACATGCCCGTATGACCGTGCACCTCCAGCAGCAGCTCGGGGTAGTCGATGCGCGGCAGCATCGCCTTGGCCGCCTGATGGACCGCCTCATATGCCTGCGGCAGCGGCGCGGCTTCCAGCTTGGCCAGATTCAGCTTCCCGCCCTTGATCGTGATGGCCGGGTTGGCCTCCAGTCCGTCGGCCAGGCCGCGGTACGCCTCATCCAGGTCGACCGCGAGTTTGCGCAGGTGAGTGTCCGGGTCGGCCTCCAGCCCGAGCGCGGTCAAGATGCTGGGCGCGCACACGCTCCACAGGGCGCCGGAGATGAGTTTGGCTCGGGGATCGCCGGACTTGTCCGCGCCGACCGCGTATACGTCCTTGCTGCGCAGCGCCGCCCACAGCGCCTCTAACACGCAGAAGGTGTAAGCGTGCCGATCGATCTGCTTGCCGCTCAGGTCGGGGTTGTCATACACCAGCCGCCGCCACGACCCCGACACCAGCTCCCGGTGCGCCTGCGCTGCCGTACGGCGTAGCCCCGTATCGGACCTCGGCGCGATAGCAGGCGGTGAACACCGCGCAGTGCCACACATGCCGGGTCAGGGGTCGGTGATGGTCACAGGCCGATCGAGGTGGCGGGGCCTGGTCGGTCAGTGAGGCTGTGGAGGCGGTGGCCGAGGCTGGGCGGTTGCACGCCCCTACAGGTAGAGATGATCGCCTGGGTGTTGAACCTTCATCCAGGTGTCCAGGAGATTCGACTGCTTGGTCAGGAATTTCTGGTGAGCAGTAGGCAGGTCGTCGCCGGTCAAGGAAGCCTCCAGGAGGGTCTCGATTTCCCATGCGGCGAGACAGCCACTGAAGTGGGCGACACTTTCAATCGCACTGTTCGCCGCCGGTCCACCGTGGGTCACGGAGTTGCGCACTCGTATGAGCCGGTCGAGCGCCTGCACCCACGGCCCCCGGTCGGTTTCGATGCCGATCAGCACCTGGCCGGGAGCTTCTTCGTCCTCAACAGCCGCGCCGAGCTGCTCGGCGATCATCGCGTGCAGCCGTGCCATGCCCGCCACACCCTCCGGCAGCCGGGCCTTGGCCAGTCGCTTGCCGGTGGCATCCATCAGCTCCACATCGTGATGGTCTTCGGCCCAGTCGTCTCCCACGAACAGCCGCACAAATCCTCCCGTCGATGTCTTCGTTCGCGCTGGTCAGCGGCAGCCCGCGGGAGAACCATCGGCGACCTAATGAAGCAGTGCTCACGCCACATGCGGGCGGGCACGACATCCCAGCAGCGATCAACTCTCCCGACCAACCGGCAGGAGCACGATCTTTCAGCAGGGCTCAAGGTCCAGGGATCACGAGTGCTCACCTGCCGGTCGCCACTATCCGTTACGGAGTCTGCCGGATGGCTTACTCCCAGCACTCATTAGGGGGTCTTGGTCCAGACGACCTTCTCCTCGCCCGGAACGAAGTCCGGCCCGCCAGGAGAGGGGATGTTGGTGAAGAAGCCCAACCCGGTATCGAGATGGCCCTTCAACGTGTCCCGGCCGCGACGACCGCGTCCTCAGCCGTCTTAGCGGGTCTCCGGATTTCCTGTCCACATGAAAACCCCGGCCGGGCGGGAGAGGCTGTGGCCGGACCTTGCCGAACAGCACGCCTTCCTCTCGGTTGCCCGACATGATCAGTGCCGGGCTCGCCATCTCCTTGAGCCGTTGCACCGCCTGGTCGTACATCGCGCGGCTGGCGCCGCCCATCTGGCGGGCCATGATCAAGTGCAGGCCGATGTCACGCGCTTGCGGAAGTAACTCGGCCAGCGGTTGCAGAGGGTTGTTCGAGGTGGCCACCAGGTCGTAGTCGTCCACCACGACATACAGATCGGACCGTTGCCACCAGTTGCGCCGGCGGAGCTGGTCGGGGGTGAGGTCGGCGGGCGGAAGGCGCTTGAGCAGGGCGTGGCGTACCTCCTGCACCAGTTCGGCCGCCGCCGTACTCGCCACGGCGTAGCCGATGCGGTGTTCGGTGGCCGCGGTGTCCAGGAGGGACCGGCGGTAGTCGATCACCACCATTCTGGCTTCCTTGGGCGTCTTGCGCGCCACGATGCCTTGCATGATCAGCTTGAGCACGTTCGACTTGCCGCATCCGGTGTCGCCGAAGACGATGAAGTGCGGGTCGGCTTCGAAGTCGAGCACGACGGGGGAGAGCGTCGCCTCGTCGATGCCGATCGCGATGCGGTGCTTGCCGATCTGCTCCGGACTTGGCATGTCGGTCGCGGGCAGCAGCGACGGCGACAGCCGCACTGGGGAGCGACGGGGCCTTGCCATGCGGTCTTGACGCTTTCCACGAGGGCACGCATCCGTCGACGAGGTCGTTGGTGCCGTGCAGCCCGTCGATTCGAGGAAGGGCCGACAGGAAGTGCATGCCGTCCTTGGTGAGCCCGCGCCCCGGAGTGCCTTCGGGCACCGCAACTGAAGCATTGCGGCCGATCTCCGACTCGTAGGCGTCGCCGAGCTTGAGCCCGACCCTGGTGCCGAACAGGTCGCGGATGCCCGGCCGGAACTCCGACCACTTGTTGGTGGTCGCGATGACGTGGACACCGTAGCCGAGCCCGCGAGCCGCGAGGTCGGTGATCTCCTGTTCCAGGGTCTCGTGCTCCTGCCGGATCGTCAGCCAGCCGTCCACGACGAGGAACACATCTCCCCAGCCATCGCCTTCGATGCTGCCGTCGGCCAGTCGTGTGCGGTAGGTGGCAATTGAGTCGACGTTATGCTGCACGAAGTCCCGTTCGCGCTGCTGGAGGATGGCCGAGATCTCGGCGACCGTACGGCGGATCTTCTCCGCGTTCTGGCGGGCCGCCACGCCACCCACGTGCGGGAGGTCCTCCAACGCCGACAGCGTGCCGCCACCGAAGTCCAGACAGTAGAACTGCACCTCACGGGGGGGTGTGCGTGAGCGCCATGCTGCTGATCAGAGTGCGCAGCACGGTGCTCTTCCCGCTCTGCGTGCCGCCGGCGATGCCGACGTGCCCGGCGGAGCCCGACAGGTTCAGCCAGTATGAATCGCGGCGCTGGTCGAAGGGTCTGTCGATGATGCCTATAACGGCGTGCAGCCGCCCCCTGCCGTTCCAGTCCGGCGTGGAGAGCCCAAGCTCCGGGGTCACCGACAATCGGGGAAGCAGGTCGGCAAGGGTCGGCGGCTTGCCCAGCGGCGGCAGCCAGATGTGGTGCGCGGCGGGGCCACGTCCCTGTAGCCGGCTGACCACGATGTCGAGCAGACTCGGCTGTGGCCCCTTTTCCTCCGCTTCTGCGGGCACCTTCGCCGCCGGCTTCTCGACGACAGGCAGCGGGATGTAGCGTGGCCCGTACTCGACGATCTCACGTGCCGCGGGCTGCCCATCTTCCGTCACACGCCTGGTGTCCGGCTGGAAGGCACCGGAGACATAGGCGGCCTTGAACCGGGTCATGCCGGTGGTGTCGAACTTGAGGTAGCCGTTGCCCGGTGCCGAGGGCAGCTCGTAGGCGTCGGCCACGCCCAGGACGGCACGGCTCTCCATGGCCGAGAACGTGCGCAGGCCGATCCGGTAGGACAGGTGCGTGTCGAGCCCGCGCAGCCTGCTCTCGTCCAGGCGCTGCGAGGCCAGCAGCAGGTGCACGCCGAGCGAGCGGCCAAGCCTGCCGATCATCACGAACAGCTCGATGAACTCGGGCTTGGTGGACAGCAGCTCGCTGAACTCGTCGAGTACGACGAAGAGCGTGGGCAGCGGCTTCAGCTCGGCACCCTACTCGCGGGCCCGCGCTCCTGGCGCAGGCGAACGACGCCGAAACCGAGGTGTTCGCCCAGTAGCCGCAATCCGCAGATGCTGGGCGCGCCGATCAGTGGCGCGCCCAGCGAGCTGAGCGGACGCCCCGGTTCATGGGGCGTCCGCTCAGCCGCGCGATCTGATCTTGTTCCAGTCGAGGAATGTCAGGTCAGGACCCGTAGACGCCATCTCTGGTGATCATCAAGAAGGAGTCATCCTCGCGTAGTGAGGCTGTCGGCGACTCCACACAATCGCCTGTGCCGGGCTTCTGTTCGCCATGGTGGTGGCCTGACGACGCCTCGTCACACTTGTGCGGAGGCTTCGGGGTCTCGTGCGGAGGCTTCGGGGTCTCGTGCGGAGGCTTCGGGGTCTCGTGCGGAGGCCTCGGCGTCTCGTGCCAGCGGTATGTGTCGGTGATGGACACCTGCTGGGCTTCGTAGGTCTCCACGGTGACGGTGGGCGGGTCGATGACGGTGGTCACGTCGACGGTCTGGTTGTCGCCGTTGGACCGTTCGGTGATTGTGCATACGCTGCCGGCTGGGATGCCGGTGATCAGCCGCCGGTGCTCACCCGGGGCGGTACCGGCGGGCAGAACCCTGGTGAAGCGGCGGTTCAGGGAGGAGTCCGGGGCCTGGCAGTCCACGACGATCGCGATCCTGCCTTGTCGCCCTGCCGCTTCGCCGGTGATTGTCTTGACGATCTCCAGGCTGCCTGCGGCGAACGGTTCAAGTGTGGCGCCGGCTCGCGCCACGAGTTGGGTCTGTTGCGCCAGGACGAGCTTTTGGGCCTCCTGGAGGCTGGGGTTCGTCCCGTCGTAGAGCAGGACCGTGCCCACGAGCACGGTGACGACGCGTTCGAGCACGAAGCCTTGCGGGTCTTCATCGGAGATGCTGCGGGCCCACAATCTCGCACTGGGCTGGACCACGTCACCGTCCCCGAGCCGGTTGTTCCCGTTGGGGTCGGTGAAGACCTCGACCCCCTGCGACCGGATCGTCGCCGGGCCGTCTGCGGTCACCGTGAACGGGCCGACGATCTCCCCGGTCGCCGGAGCCGCCATTTGCTCGGGAGTGACCGTTAGTTCCGGTTCTTCCGGCTCGGTATCCGGTCCGTTGGCCAGTGCGTCTGCGACGATGGCCTCGGCGTAGGAGCGGACGGGACTGTTGGTGGCCAGGATGAGGTTGTCGCTGAAGAACCAGATGGCGGCCTGGACGGCTGCGGCCCGGGTGTCGTCGTTGGAGGCCTGCGACGGTTCGTCGGTGGTGGGGAAGTAGCGTCTGAGGATGTATCCCACGTAGCCGAGGTTGGGAACGTTGGCTTCGCTCCAGTCGCCGATGACGTAGTGCACGCCGATCTCGGTGTCGGTGTTGAGGTCGATGCAGTAGGTGAGGCCGGTTCGGCCGCTGACCGGGTCGGTGATCTGGAGTGTCCCGGCGTAGGAGATGGCGTGTGCGGTGGATCCCGCAGGGATGGCGTCGGGATAGCCGCCGAGCGGATCGAATCCCTCGGGCGCGTCGTACCCGGACACCGAGAGACCATCACCCAAGCCGGTGAGCTCCGCCTCGGTGAACAGCCCTGCCGGGTCGTCGAGGCGGGGTATCGGATCGACCTCCGCAAATGCCGTCACGGGGGTGGTTAGCGCCAGGACGAGACTCCATATACCGACGATCACTACTGCAGTAGTGATCGCCGGGAGAGACCGGCGGGGCTTGAATGTACGGTTGTGTTGCCGTTGCACGGCGTATCCTCCGCGATGACGAACAGCCAAAGGCGTGACGCCAGGTCACACCGGCCATGATTACGCTATGTAGTCGAAGAATGGCATACTGTAGTGAAATGGCGAATGATGCTCAAGACCTCCGCGTGGCGGCTCGCCCGCACTTGGGGTGCCCCTCGGGTTAGCGCACCCATCTACCGCTGTGGGGATGTCCCGTATCAGGGCCAAGCGGCCCGCTCGCTCCGGCACCGCCCAGCCGGCTATCCGATAAGAGCCTCATCTACGGCATGCGTGCCACGGCCGCGGCACGGTTGTTAGACGACGTTTGATGTGACGACGATCTGGGGTGTTGGCGTCACGGTGGTGAGTATCGCCTGAGAGGACAAGGTTGGGCCTTGTCCTCGTTTCGTGTGCGGCGACAACGTGCGGATGTCCGGAAAGGAGACGGCCCTCCCGTCTCTCTTGGCCGAGTCGCCGGGAGGGCCGTGCGTTGCGCACGGAGGCGCTGTGCTCACGGTAGAGGCCGACACGGCTCGGGTCGAGACGCGACTGGTGGCGGGAAAGATCGTCTGCCGGGGATGTGGACGGGGGTTGCAGCCGTGGGGCTGGGCGCGCCGCCGGGTCATCCGCGGGCTG
>NZ_VCKY01000069.1 GCF_005889735.1 Nonomuraea turkmeniaca | reverse complement strand
GGGGCCGGGGCGTTGCCGACGACGGCCTCCACACGCCAGGTGCCGCCGAGTACGTCGCTGAGCGCACTGGCCACCACGGCGTCCTTGCCACCGCCCGTGAAGTTCTTCATCGCGCCGACCTGGCTGAATCCCAGCGTGACCAGGTTGCCTTCCACGCCCACCACCTGGGCGTTGGTGCTCACGTTGGCCCAGACCACGATGCTGCGCTGCTTGAGCGCGGCCAGCACGGAAGGCCACTGCTGCTGCATGCCCCCCACGCCGGCAACCCCTTGGCCACCGGCAGAAGACCCTCCGCCACCGGGAGCCGCCGCGCCGCCGGCGGGCGCCTGAGCACCCCCTGCGGGCGCCTGCCCCCCGCCGCCGGATGCCTGCATGCCGCCACCAGCCGCTGGGGCCGCCGCTCCCCCACCTCCCGCAGCGGCAGCGCCAGGGCGGACAGGCTCGGGCCAGTCATCCGCACCACCCGCCGCTGCGGCGCCCTGAGCCTGAGCCGGCTGAGCACCCACAGGCGACTGAGCGCCACCGGGAGACTGGGCCCCCGCAGAGGCACCGGCGTGAGACTGGCCAACGGTGTGCGGCTGCACCACGGGACCGTCATGGGCGGCAACGGTCGCCCCAGCTCCCGGACCCGCCGACGCACCGGACGCACCGGAAGCACCGGAGGAAACCGACGCACCCGGCGTCCCCGAAGCGGCTCGGGCGGCCATCTGGGCGACGGCGCCGCCACGTTCGAGGCGTTCAAGCCGCGCCAGCAGCGCCTCCTCACCGTGCGAAGCACCAGGGAGCAGGACCCGCGCGCACATCAGCTCCAGCAACAACCGCGGCGACGTGGCCCCGCGCATCTCGGTGAGGCCGGCGTTGAAGACCTCGGCCGCCCGCGTCAGCTCGGCGGGCCCCATCGAGGACGCCTGCTGGACGAGCCGCTCCAGCTCGTCGGCGGGCCGGTCGAGGAGACCGCTGGAGGCCGCCTCGGGGACGTTCGCGAGGATCACCAGGTCGCGGAAGCGCTCGAGCAGGTCGGAGGCGAAACGGCGCGGGTCGTGACCACCCTCGATCACCCGGTTGACCGTGTGGAACACCTGGCCGCCGTCGCGGTCGGCGAACGCCTTGACGACCTCGTCCAGCAGGTCACCGTCGGTGTAGCCGAGCAGGGAGACAGCCTTGGCGTACGTGATGCCGTCCTCCTCGGCCCCGGCCAGCAGCTGGTCCAGGATGGACAGCGAGTCACGCGCGGAGCCGGCGCCGGCACGTACGACGAGGGGCAGCGCGTTCGGCTCGAAGGGCACGTTCTCGGAGGTGAGGATCTCCTCCAGCAACCCGCGGAGGGTCGCAGGCGGCATCAGCCTGAACGGGTAGTGGTGCGTACGCGACTTGATCGTGCCGATGACCTTTTCCGGCTCGGTCGTCGCGAAGATGAACTTCAGGTGCGGCGGGGGCTCCTCGACGAGCTTGAGCAGCGCGTTGAACCCTTCACGGGTCACCATGTGCGCCTCGTCGATGATGTAGATCTTGTAGCGCGCGGAGACGGGGGCGAAGAACGCCCGCTCACGCAGGTCACGCGCGTCGTCGACGCCACCGTGCGAGGCGGCGTCGATCTCGATGACGTCGAGGTGGCCGGGCCCCGTCGGGCCGAGCGCGACGCACGACTCGCAGACGCCGCAGGGATCGGGCGTGGGGCCCTGCTCACAGTTGAGAGAACGGGCCAGGATGCGCGCGCTGGAGGTCTTGCCACACCCTCGGGGGCCGCTGAACAGGTAGGCGTGATTGATCCGGCCCGTACGCAGTGCCTGTCGCAGCGGGTCTGTTACGTGCTCCTGACCCTTGACCTCGGCGAAGGTCCCGGGTCGGTACTTGCGGTAAAGCGCAAGGCTCATGCGACCATCCCGCCTGCGAGGGGGCTCCCAACGAAGAGACCCCCCGCACACCCGCCAGAGCCCGCTTATCCTTGCTGCCTTCCGGCCCTGGGGAGGTTCACAGGATGACGCCGCGCGAGGGGTCCTTGGACAGTCTAGCCGGATACGGCAGTGCTCGCTCCACGCTTGCGCCACCGATGAACCCGAAAAACGTGGTCTGCGCACGCCCGGAAGTCCGGTAAGCTCGACGGCGGAGGATTCGCCTAGTGGCCGAGGGCGCACGCTTGGAAAGCGTGTAAAGGGCAACCTTTCAGGGGTTCAAATCCCCTATCCTCCGCCAGCTCAGAAGGGGTGGACCGTGATCATGGTGCACCCCTTCTTGCTTTCCAGTCTCAGTTGGCCTCTTCGGAGGGCTCTTCCCCCTCCTCCCCCGGCTCCCAGAGCAGGCCATCAACCTGCCTCGCCACGGTGTTCCGGATGCCGTCGGTGACGTGCTGATACCGGCGTGCCATGCCGCTGCTGGACCACCCCATGATGGCCATCACGGTTCGCTCGGGAGCTCCCAGGATCAGCAGGACGGTCGCGGCGGTGTGCCGAGCGTCGTGGAGCCGACCGTCCCTCAGCCCGGCCGAAGCCAGGAGGTCTTTCCACTCGTGGTAGTCGCTGTAAGGGCTGACGGGGCGACCGACCGCAGTGGTGAAGACCCAGTCCCCCTCTTCCCAGAGCTGGCGCGCCTTGGCGCGCTCCGATTGCTGTTCCTCTCGATGCTTGCGGAGTAGGGCGACGAGCTGAGCCGGAAGCCCGATGGTGCGGCGGCCCGCGCGGGACTTGGTGTCAGCGGTCTCAGCTCTCACCTGCTTGCGTTCGGGGCAGAAGCCCGGCTTGCGTCCGCAGTTCTCGCGACAGCCGTGTTCGTACTTCGGACGCTGGCGGTTCCGTCGCAGCTTGCCCTTGTCGAGGTCCACGTCTGCCCACTTGAGTCCGAGCGCTTCGCCCTGACGGAGTCCCAGCGGAAGCGCCACTGCCCAGCGCGCGCTGTTGCGCGGCAGCTCGCCAGCGGCCGTTGTCGGCGATTGCTGCGATCATGCCGCTCACGCAATCAAGGAAGGACCGGCCATGACAGAGGCGCCCGAAGAGCTCCCCTGCTTCCCCGGCTACGAGACATTAGGTGAGATCTACTGCGTGTCCTTCGTCCGCGATCTCTCCCCAGAGGAAGTCCTCCGCCGGTTCGGCGTAGACGAGGAAAGCATGGAGGAGATGGCATTCGACGAGCTGGACTATCGCTCGGTGGAGAGCATGAGGGACGACGCGGCCGGTTACATCGGAGCCGCCCGAGTCGGCGACTGGACTGTGGTCATCGAACCGGGGGGATGGCAGATCGCCGTCGACTCCGAGACATACGCCCGGGTCTCGCGGGGGACCGGGGTCGTGTCGGTCTGCCGCCACGACTACGCCTCGGACACCTTCGCCTACATCGTCGACGGCACGCCGGTCGTCTGGTTCGACCCGATGCTCCCGGACGAGCGGTCGGGCAGTGATCCAGACCGCTTCGTCGAAAAGATGCGCGAGGTCGGACTGGATCCCAACCATGACATCAATGGGCCGGGGATCGACCACCCGATTGAACGTTCGTTCGCCCTGGCGAGCAGCATCACCGGTCTCCCCTTCTCTCCGGACATGCTGAACCTGCGGTTCCTCGGCGCAGAACCCCTTGAGGAATGACCGGCAGATCCACGCAGAAGAACCGGAATGGCGCTTCGTAGCTCTTCCTTAGCGCGCTACGCGCGGATCCAGTTCCGGCGCAGTCGCATTTCCAGTCTCAGTTCACCTCCCCGCGAAAACGGACCCACCTCGAGCCCGTTCGGATGAGAGCGTGAGGGGTGTTGAGTGTGGAGGATTGGGCTGAGATCCGCCGGCTGCTGACCGACTGGCCGGACATGCCGACCACGAGCCAGGCGCCTCGCCCTGTGACGGCGACGTAGTGGCGCAGCGGATCGTCCGCGGCCGGGCCGGTTGATCTCTCCGCACGACCCGCCCGGCCTTCGACCGTCAGCGCGAACGTGTCCAGAAGTCGTAGGGATGGCGGCCGGGCCGGAAGCCTTGGGCCTCGACCATGGCCACCGCCTCGGTGAAGCCGTACGCAAGTGCGGTCGGGCTGTGGGCGTCACTTCCGAAAGTGACCGCTTCTCCGCCTTCGTCGCGCCACCAGCGGACGATCTCCGGATGGAGTCGCCCACGTGTGTTGACCTCCAAAGCCCGGCCGCTGTCGGCGAGCACGCGCAAGGCATGGCGGAACTCGTCCTGGAAGACATTCGGATCGAACGGTTCCTCCCCGGCCGGCCAGTAGCGGATCGGATAGTCGATGTGGGCGAGCACGCCGAACGTGTCCGAGCTCATGATCAGGCGGGGTATCTCGGCCAGGTATTCCCGGATGACCTGCGCGGCTGGTCGCTGACGGAACAGGTTCGGCGGCTCGGCGAACTGCCGGCCCACCGGCAGGCAATGCAGCGAACCGAGCACCCGCTCGAACTGCCCGACATCGAGCAGCCTCGCGACATCGTCGCCGTACCAATGCGGCTCGCCCAGTTCCACCCCACTGATGATGCGAAGGCCCGGGAACTGATCGCGGCAGCGCTGTAAGCACTCCAGGTATCCGTCAAGATCGAATTTCGGCGGGACGAGCGTTCCGTTCGACGCGACGAAGACCTTGAGATGCTCGTGGTCATCGAGCTCGCCGGCGACGACCATCCAGGCCGTGAAATCCACGTGCTCGGTGAACGCGACCGCCGGCAGGCCCATCTCCACTGCCCGCGCGCAGGTCTGCTCCATGGAGCCGGCCGGCGCGTCCCAGGACCACTCGCTGTGAACGTGACCATCCGCGGGCAGCACCACGGCGTCATCCTTTCCGCCGGTATTGAGTGGCGCCCACCACTCAGGCGATCGGCTCCTTCCGCGCGGCCTCGACATGTGGTCGCCGGGCCTGCTGTTGACGTGGTGCCCAGCGTACGGCGAGCGAAGCCCCCAGGCCCGTAAGGGCGAAGGACACCTCGAAGCCCCCGGCGCCTGCCTGAACCACGGCACTCAGGAGGCGAGACGGAACTCCGCGACTTCGCTCCAGTGCTCACCGTCATCGCACACCATCAGCGACACGGCCGCTGCCGTCGCCGTCAGGGGAAGCCCGCCGGCGATCTTCGCCTCGTCGAGGCCGCTCCCGAGTGCGACGGTCAAATGCGGAACGATTTCGGCGAACGTCCCCCTGTAGGGAGGCGTTTCCGGCCACCGGGCGACGACCGCTTGCGTGAGGTTCACAAAGGCGGCCTCCGGCTCAGGCACAAGGTAGACCACTTCGGGAAACCGCCCCACCCGGCGGAAGCTCACCTCGAAGGCCGAATGCCGGGCGAACAACGCCCTCAATTCGCCGTGCGTTCCCTCATCAATGCGGCTGACGTGGAGGAACGGCGCCAGCACGGTGACATGAGCCGGCACGCCGATCTCGCGCTGCCGCCAGCGGCGGACCAAAGGCTCGGCTTCCGGCACGCCGACGATCAGCGCGGTCTCTCCTTCTTCGAAGCGCATGCTTGCCACGTGTACTCCTTGATTGGCGAAGGTCATCGTGCACCGGTGGGACGAAGTGTGCCGAGGCAACCGGGATCCGCACGGTTTCGGTTCGTGATCACGTCGGGCCGAGTGGCATATCCCTTGTGCCTTTCCCGTACATGACCATGCGGCGCGCTCCTAGGCTCGGCGCGTCAATCGCTGTCCCTGAAAGGGAAGCTCGTATGTCCGAGCCTTACAGCATCGAGGCGATGCCGCAGTCGGTCTCCGTCGCCCGGGTCTGCATGTGGATCCAGACGGGCTTGGGGCTGATCGGTCTGCTCCTGCTGTTCATACTGCTGGGGAGCGCGCCGTCGGGTGCCATCGGAGGCGCCCTGTTGCTCGCTCTCTCCATCCCGCTCGCCACGATCCTGCTGATCGGGTTCGTGGCGAGCAGGATCGGCTCGCGCCGCGGCTGGGTGCGTACTGCCGGGCTGGTCATCGAGTTCCTGCTGATCCTGTTGGGGATCTGGGAGGTGTTCGGCGGCGTCAGTCTCGGGAACGTGCTGGGCGTGCTGCTTGCCGCAGCGGTGTTCGGGCAGTTGTGCAGGTCTTCGTCGGCGATGTGGTTCGACCGGTGAGCTGGGCGGGCTCCTGGCCTCCCTGTGGCGGCCAGGAGCCCGCTCAGGCGCTCACCAGTGCCTTGGAACGGTCGGTCGCCATGTGGATGGCGAAGCCGCCGAGCACCGTACCCATGACGTAGCGCTGGATCCGCAGCCAGAGCGGGCGCCCGGCCAGGAAGGCCGCCAGGCCGCCCGCCGAGATCGCGATCAGGCCGTTGACCGTGGTGGCGACGACGATCTGGACCGATCCGAGCGCCAGGCTCTGCAGCAGCACGTGGCCCATGGCCGGGTCGATGAACTGCGGGAGCAGCGACAGGTACAGGATGGCGATCTTCGGGTTCAGCAGGCAGGTCAGCAGGCCCATCGAGAAGAGCTTGGCCGGGCGCTCGACAGGGAGGTCGCGCGGCTGGAAGGCGGACGCGCCGCCCGGCTTGACGGCGTTCCAGGCCAGCCAGAGGAGGTAGGCGGCGCCGGCCAGTTTGAGTGCTGTGTACGCGGCCGGCACGTATGCGAAGACGGCTGTCAGGCCCAGGCACGTCGCGGTGAGGTAGACGGTGAAGCCGAGGAAGACGCCCGTGAGGGAGATCAGGCCGGCTTTGCGGCCTTGGGCGATCGAGCGTGAGATCAGATAGATCATGTTCGGGCCGGGGGTAAGGACCATTCCCAGCGAAACCAGCGCGATTCCGATCAAGGCACCCGTCATGTCGGCAGATTAGCTGATATGTGCGATATGGCCCTGAGAGACCCCGGGTTGGCCGCTCCCGCAGCACCTTGAGTAGCACGGTGCGTATTGGATCCGCTACGGGGGAGGTAGTGCCTCGGGGGGAGACATGCAGTTCGACGACGATGCGCAGCTCGACCCGTCGCAGGTCGAGGACGTACGAGCCGGGGGCCCGCAGCGAGGCAGGGGCGGTGGTGGCATGCCGGGCGGCTGCATGCTGCCGATCGGCGGCCGGGGCGGCGGCTGCCTGCTGCTGCTCCTGGGGGTGGCCGCGCTGTTCCTGTTCGGGGTCGTCCCTACGCCGTTCACCGGCGACGAGGGCGGTCAGCAGGGAGGCGGCCGGCTGCCCAGCGCCCCGCCGCAGCTGACCCCGAGCGGCAACCTGGCCGAGCGCTGCCGCACCGGCGCCGACGCCGACCAGTCGGAGGACTGCCGGATCGTGGGCACGGTCAACAGCATCCAGGCCTACTGGCGGCAGGAGTTCGAGGAACTCGGGCAGAAGCCGTACTCACCGGCCAAGACCGTGCTGTTCTCGCAGGCGGTCAGCACCGGTTGCGGCGCGGCCGACTCCGCCGTCGGGCCCTTCTACTGTCCCGGCGATCGTAAGGTCTACCTCGATCTGACCTTCTTCGGTACGCTCCAGCGCGACTTCGGCGCCGAGGGCGGCCCGTTCGCCCAGGCGTACGTGGTGGCCCACGAGTACGGACACCACGTGCAGAACCTCCTCGGCACCATGAACAAGGTCGCAAGGAACACCAGACCCGGCGCCGACAGCCCGTCCGTACGGCTCGAACTGCAGGCGGACTGCTACGCCGGCGTCTGGGCGCACAACGCGGTCAAGACCGGCTTCTACCGGGACCCGTTCTCCCAGCGCGACATCGACGAGGCGCTCAGCGCGGCCGCGGCGGTCGGCGACGACAGCATCCAGCGCCGCTCCCAGGGCCGCGTCACCCCTGACGCCTTCACGCACGGCACCTCACGCCAGCGCGAGAAGTGGTTCAGCACCGGGTACGAGACCGGCGACCCCACGCGGTGCGACACGTTCTCAGGAAGCATCTAGGCGGCCCTTTGGGGCAGTGGTCCTTGCGGGCGCCCCGGAAGGAAACGTCAGCGATGGACTTCAGAGACCAGGTCGACCTCGATCCCTCGCAGGTGGAGGACGCCGGCGGAGGCGGCCGGAGCTCCGGCGGCGGTTTTCCAGGTGGCGTGGTCATAGGTGGCGGCGGCATCGTCAGCCTGATCATGCTCGTGCTGGTCTTCGTGCTGAACAACGTGGGCGGCGGCACCGAGCCCGCCCAACGTCAACCTCCGTCGGACCTGGCCGACCAGTGCCAGACGGGCAAGGACGCCGACCAGTCAGAACGGTGCCGCGTGGTCGGAGTGGTCAACAGCATCCAGGACTACTGGAAGCGTGAAATTTCCGAATATCGCCCGTCCAAGACCGTGCTGTACTCCGGCAGCTTACGCACCGGCTGCGGCGCGGCCAGCTCGGCCGCCGGCCCGTTCTACTGTCCCGGCGACCAGCGCGTCTACCTCGACCTGAGCTTCTTCGACCAGCTCCACAGCGAGTTCGGCGCCAAGGGCGGCCCGTTCGCCCAGGCGTACGTGATCGCCCACGAGTACGGGCACCACGTACAGGATCTCCTAGGCCAGCTCGAGTCAGGCAGCTCGGTCCCGGTCGAGCTCCAGGCCGACTGCTACGCCGGCGTCTGGGCCCGCAACGCGGTCACCACCGGCTTCTACGAAAAGCCCTTCACCCAGGCGGAAATCGCCGAAGCCCTCGACGCGGCGGCCGCGGTCGGCGACGACAGAATCCAGCAGCGCACCCGGGGCAGAATCGATCCTGAATCGTTCAGCCACGGCTCCTCCGCGCAACGCGTAGCGGCCTTCCAGCGCGGCTACGAAAGCGGCGCGCCCGGGGACTGCGCGCAAGCCGACCTTGGCTGACGAGGCCGGATAGCGCAAGGATTCGGATTCTCTCCTAAAATCGGTGGGGTGATCTTCAAGCTTGTCGGCGACGGACGCCCTTATCCCGAACACGGTCTGACGAACCGAGAGTGGGCGCAGATTCCTCCACGGCAGGTCCGGCTCGACTCTTTGATCACTACAAAGGCCATGCTGGACCTGCACTCGCTGCTCGCCGCCGACTCCACCTTCTACGGGGATCTTTTCCCGCACGTGGTCCAGTGGCAGGGCGAGCTCTATCTGGAGGACGGTCTGCACCGCGCGCTGCGCGCGGCCCTCCACCAACGATCGATCCTGCACGCCAGGGTTCTGGAACTGCCCAACTGAGAAAGGAAAAAGGGAGCCGCGATTCGCGGCTCCCTTTGTCATGTCAACCATCAGGAGGTCTCGGGCGTCACAGCAGCACCTTTTCAACATCATTCTGGAGAATGCCGTGTCCTACCCACCGCAACCGCCTGGGCAGCAACCACCGCATGGATACGGATACGGCTACGGTCCGCCGACTCAGCCCGGCTACGGTCACCAGCCGCCGCCCCCACCGTCGCCTCCGGGGAAGGGCGGCAACCTGGGCGTGATCCTGCTGCTGGCCATCGGCCTGCCGCTGCTGCTGCTCGGCGGCTGCGGCGCGGTGTTCTTCGTGCTCACAGCCGACCAGGGCAGCGTGGCGGTACGCGAAGCGCTGGAGACGGAGGCCGACGAGGACGCGCCGACCGTGCGACTCCGTCCCGGCACCGACCCGCCGCCGAGCGCCGCACCTCAGCAGACGGCGTACTACCGGCAGCCCGAACAGACCGCCGCCGGGCAGCCCGCGCAGACCCGGCCGGAGACGGCCAAGATCGGTGACACGATCACCCTGGAGGGCCGGGATCCTGGGCTCAAGGTCGCCGTCACCGTCAACCAGCTGATCTCTCCGGGAACCGCGGTCAACGAGTTCACGAAGGCGAAGACCGGCAACCGGCTCATCGCCGTTCAGGTGACGCTCACCAGCCAGGGCGCGGCCGTCTACAGCGAGTTCCCGTCGCACGGCGCCCTGGTCATCGACGGTGAAGGCCAGCAGTACCGATCCAGCCCATGGGACGTCCGCGAAGGCCAGTCGTTCGAGGGTCAGGTCACGATGAACACCGGTGACAGCAGGAAGGGCGTGATCGTGTTCGAGGTGCCGGAGGCGGCCCAGGCGGCCACGTTCCAGTTCGCGCTCGACAGCGGCTTCGCCGAGCAGAAAGGCGAGTGGCAGTTGAGCTGACACAACGCGAGAGGACCCCCGAATCCTCGGAGGCCCTCTCGTGAACGGCGGTGGTGGTGGGATTTGAACCCACGGATGAGTTGCCCCATCACACGCTTTCGAGGCGTGCGCCCTCGGCCACTAGGCGACACCACCGCGAACGAGCTTACCGGATCCGCCGAGTGGCAAAGAACTGCTTTAGGACGGCCGAGCACCGCTCCGCCAGAACCCCCATGACGACCTCGGGCCGATGGTTCAGCCGGCGATCGCGTACGACGTCCCACAGCGACCCCACGGCTCCCCCCTTCTCGTCGATCGCCCCGTACACGATACGATCGACTCTGGCCTGCACAGCGGCACCGGCGCACATCGTGCACGGCTCCAGCGTCACCACGAGCGTGCAGCCGGTCAGCCGCCACCGCCCGAGCGCCGCGGCCGCCTGGCGGAGCGCGAGGACCTCGGCGTGGGCCGTGGGGTCGGCGGTGGATTCCCGGTCGTTGCCCGCCGCGGACAGGACCTCGCCGTCCGGCCCGAGCACCACCGCGCCCACCGGGATCTCCTCCCTGGCGGCCGCCGCGACGGCCTCCTCCAGGGCCAGGCGCATGGCCTCCTCGTGGGTCACCGGTCCGGCGGGGTCACCGCAGCCGGTCGAGCTCGTCGGCGAACGAGAGCCGCTCGGCGATCACCGACAGGATGTCGGCAGGCAACATGCCCTCTTCCATGCTGAGCTCCAGCAGCTCTTCCGAGCTCACGCCCAGGTCGCTGAGCAGCTCGAAGTCGCCGGCCGGGCGCACGCCGAGGCCGTTGCCCTCCTTGTCCGGCGCCACCCCGGCGAACTCCGCGAACAGCTCGCCCAGGTTGTCGGAGGGCACGGCGTGCACGTCGGACAGGAACACACGTGGCTCCTCCTCACCCCGGTACCGGGCGATGGCGAACCACTCGTCCTCGACCTCGACACACAGCAGGGCCAGCTCGTCGCCGGTCAGGCCCAGCGACTCCAAGACGGCGTCGCCGAGGTCGTCGACGATCTCAGCGTTACTCAGATCGACCTCCGCACCGCTCCAGCCGTCGGAGGTCCTGACGAAGGCCGCAGAGAAGGTGTTGGACGCCATGTTCCGCGCTCCAGGGGGTCAGCCGAAGACCGATTCGATGGCCCGCTCGAACGGCTCGGAGAAGCCGAGTCGCGCGGCGATGCTGGACAACACATCTTCGGGAAGCAGATCGATGTCGCCGGAGAGGATGCCCAGCTCCATCTCGTCCAACCCGAGATCGGCGAAGATCGACAGATCTCCGGCGGGGAGCACGGTCTCCTCGTCCAGGAGGATCTCGTCGAGCTCCTCCTCGTCCGGTACGGGAACGTCCAGATAGTCGAGCACCTCACGCGCGAGCGGGAAGTCCCATGAGGCGGCGATGTCGGAAAGGAAGACGCTCACCCGATCGCCCAGCACCCGCAGTGCCACGAAGAACTCGTCCCCCACGGCGACCAGGCCGATCGTGGCGCTCTCGCTGGGCTGCTGCCGCAGGGCGTGGATCAGTCCCTTCAGATCGGACGTCAGCGTGGCGGGCAGCAACTCGGCATCCCAGCGATCGTCCTCGCGATAGATCACGATGGCGAAGTCGAGCGCATCTTCGTCTGTCATCGCCATGCCCACCCGATCTCAGACCCGACAGATATCACCAGCACCCAATCGTTCCAGAACCGGCCACCAGGCGTGTGCCTCTCCGACCAAATTGTGATCAAAACCAATACCGCGAGGTGCTGCCTCTCGCCCCACAAGATAGCGTTGCCCTCCATGGAGACCCTCGTCGTTGATCATCCGCTCGTGGCGCACAAGCTGACCACGCTGCGCGATGTCCGCACCGACTCACCTACCTTCCGCAGGCTCGCGGACGAGCTGGTGACGCTGCTGGCGTACGAGGCCACCCGCGACGTGCGCGTCACCGACGTCACCGTCGAGACGCCTGTCGCGCCCGCCAGGGGCGTGCGGATGGCCAAGCCGTCCCCGCTGGTCGTGCCGATCCTGCGCGCCGGGCTCGGCATGCTCGACGGCATGACGAGGCTGCTGCCCACGGCCGAGGTGGGGTTCCTCGGCATGATCCGCAACGAGTCCACGTTGCAGGCGGAGACGTACGCCACGCGCCTGCCCGACGACCTGTCCGGTCGGCAGTGCTTCGTGGTCGACCCCATGCTGGCCACCGGAGGGACGCTGGCGGCGGCCGTGCAGTTCCTGTTCGAACGAGGCGCCGTGGACGTCACGGCCATCTGCCTGCTGGCCGCCCCGGAGGGGCTGGCCTATATGGACAAGGTGTTCGCCAACTCCGGCCGGCCGATCCGCGTGGTGACCGCCGCCCTCGACGAGCGGCTCAACGAGCGCGGCTACATCGTTCCGGGGCTCGGCGACGCGGGCGACCGCCTCTACGGCGTCGTCTGAGCCATACGTTTCCTCACTCTGTGTCGTCGCTTCGTTACATAATGTGGTTAGGTGGGTACGAAGAGACGGGAAGGCAACTTCCGCATGCGCATGGGGGAGCACGATGAGCTACATGCCCGGTGCCGAGGTGTTCTCGTGAACGAGCACATCGAGGGGGATCCGACTCCGTACGCGGAGGTCGAGGCGATGCTGCGCGAGGAGTTCGCAGGCATCCACTCCACCACCACGGTGACGCGCTGCGTCGAGGCGGCACACTACGGTGCGCTGGAGGTCACCGGCTACGCCCATCCCAGCCTTGTCGAGCGCATCGCTCGCAAGCACCTTCACGTCCTGGCCCTGGTGGCCAGCGAACGGGGCTAACAAGATCAGAACCAACCCGCTAAGACACCTTTACCCCGGCATCGGGGTGGGTAATGTATACGGCGGGTGGAGTGGGTAAGCGGCACGGAGGCGACGGTGCAGGTCAAAAAAGTCCTCACATACGGTGGTATCGCATTTGTGGCGTACTACCTCATGGCTCGACCAGCAGACGCCGCTGATGCGGTGAAGGGGGCGTTCGACACGGTGTTCAACGCGGCCGACTCACTGGCCCAATTTGTGAACAACCTCTCATGAGACTTGTGACCCACGGGGACTCTGCCCCCGCGTCGGTCAGTCGCTACCTCCTCCCCACCGAACAACAACATCTCATGGTGCGGCGGCATCCTGCCGTCTTGCTCCGCCCGGTCGCCGAGGTGTTCGCCGGCTTGATCGTCGCCGGCCTCCTCAGCAAGTTCTTCGGGGACAACCAGGGAGGCGGCACGGCGCTCGTCGTCGTGTGGTGGTTGTGGCTCCTGTTGCTGATCCGTTTTGTATGGAAAGTCGCGGAGTGGTCAGTCGATTACTTTGTGGTGACCTCGAAACGGATGTTGCTCACCACCGGCCTCATTACTCGCAAGGTCGCGATGATGCCCTTGGGCAAGGTCACTGACATGAGCTTCCAGAGAACTCTCCTTGGGCGCATGCTCGGTTACGGAGAGTTCATCCTGGAATCGGCCGGTCAGGACCAAGCTCTGTCAACAGTCGAGTACATCCCGTATCCGGAGACCTTGTACCTCGAGGTCTGCCAGATGCTTTTCCCCAGCAAGGACGACAGCGACGATTAATCTCTGGGTGGAGAATTCTTCACGCGGGGATACCAGATTCGGCTACTTCATGCAATCATTGCGTGTTGTTGACCCTTCCCCGCCTTGAGAGATGAGATGCCGAGTCAGGGAACCATCGGTGACCGCGTCCGTGGACTGCGGCTTAACAGGCGGATGTCGCAGGCCCAGCTGGCCGGGCCCGACCTGTCTGACAGTTATGTCTCGCTCATTGAGTCGGGCAAGCGCACGCCGACTCCTGTCGTGGCTCGGCTGCTGGCCGAGCGGCTCGGATGCACGACCGAGTTCCTCCTTCACGGGATCGAGCCTCGGCAGCGCATCGACACCGAGCTCGGGCTGCGGCACGCCGAGCTCGAGCTTCAGCACGGTGACCCCGCCGTCGCCGCCGACCGCTTCACGGAGATCGTGAAGGCGGCCGACGAGGAAAACGCCATGCTGACCGCGCAGGCCCGGTTCGGCCGGGCGCGTGCACTCGAGGCCCAGGGTCGGCTCGGCCAGGCGGTAGAGGCCTTCGAGCGTCTGCGCAGGGAGGCCGCGGCTCACCCCGAGCGGCTGGCCGACCTCCCGCTCACCATCGCGCTGAGCCGCTGCTACCAGCGGGCCGGCGACCGGCTGCGCGCTCGCGATCTGGCCGCGTACGCGCTGGAGCAGGCCGAGCGGCTGTCCATCACCGAGGGCGAGATCGCCGTCGACCTGGCCACCGCGCTCATCCAGGCACGCGGCGAGCATGAGCACGACTCCCCCGAGCTGACGTACGTCAAGCGGGTGCTGGACACCACCGGCGTTCCTCAGGTTATGGACCGTTCCGGAGAGATCCGCACGTTGTGGCACGCGAGTGCCGAGGCCGCCGCAGGTGAGGACTCGGCGCTGGCGGTGCGCCTGGCCGACGACGCGATCATGGCGGGTCGCGAGTCCCGGCTCGCGCTGCAGCTCGCCCGGGCCGCCGTGCATTGGTCCAGGATGGACACCGCGCCGATCGACGAGGCCGAGCGGCTCATTTCGGCCGCCTCCCAGGTCTTCGCCGGTTTCCCCGCGGCCGCGCGCGAGCACGGCGAAAGCCTGATCGTGCACGCGCGGGTCAGCCTGCGGGCCGGCGACCCCGCACGGGCCGTCCAGTTGGCCGGTGCGGCGCTGGAGCCGTCGTCCGACCAGGCGGGGACCACGGCTGCCGAAGCACGCCTCGTGCTCGCCACCGTGGCGCTCGACCAGGACCAGGACGCCTCGGCGGACCTCGCGACGGCGCACCGGACGCTGACCGCGCTGGACCGGCCGGTGTTCGGCTCGGACCGGCAGGTCGCTCGCTGCTGGCGGGAGCTGGGTGATCTTTACGGCAGGGCCGGGTCTGTGACACAGCAGACGGCCGCATATCGTAAGGCCCTCGAAGCCGCCGGAGTTCGCTCTGCCATGGCGGGAGTTACGGCTGACGTCATAGTTTCCCGCTGAACCGCCTGGGAGTTCCAGATTTGGCTTTTGAGTCTGGAATAATTAGGGTCTACCAGTCATTGACTCATAGGATGATTGGTTTCCCCGGAGGAGGCGGACTGTGAGTCTGCGTACGGCGCAGCGGGCTTCGCTCGTCGACCAGGTGATCGACCAGCTCAAAGAGCAGATCACCTCAGGGTCGTGGCAGATGAACGGCAAGATCCCGACCGAGACCGTGCTCGCCGAGCAACTTGGGGTGGGTCGCAACACCGTTCGTGAGGCCGTACGCGCGCTCACGCACGCCGGTCTGCTCGAGTGCCGTCAGGGGGACGGCACTTACGTCCGCGCGACCAGTGAGCTGTCCGGCGCCATGCTCCGGCGGCTCAAGCAGGCCGAGCAGCTGGAGATCCTCGAAGTACGCCGCGCGCTCGAGGTCGAGTCGGCGCGCCTGGCCGCCACCCGGCGCACCGACGAGGACATCGTCCGCATCGAGGCGGCGCTGGTCGAACGGGACCGCGCGTGGGAGCTGGACGACCCCGACTCCTTCGTCGAGGCCGACCTGGCCTTCCACATGGCGGTCGCGCACGCCACCCACAACCTCGTGCTGATCGACCTGTACGAGGACTTCTCTGCGGCCCTGCGTGCCAGCATCACGGCCGCGGGCACGTCGCTGAACAAGACCTACATCCCGCACGACGCGATCGCCCGCGCCATCGCGGCCGGCGACGCGGCGGCGGCGGAGCGGGCCGGCCACGCCTGCATGGAGCACATCCTCATCGCCCTCACCGACTCCTGAACCGGTCGGCGTGGTCCTTCGCGAAGTCGGCGAATGACCTGCCGGGGCGGCTCATCACCTCCGCGAACGTCGGCGTCGTGTAGTCGCCCCAGCCCTGCGCGTACGCCGTGACGTACTCCTTGGTGACCGCCGCGATCCACTCCGGCAACCCTGCCGCCAGCATCGAACGTTGTACCTCGTCCGGCGTGACCGGCTGGTACACGATCGGCGTGCCGTACACCTCTCCCAGTGCCGCGGCCGCGTCCCGCAGTGAGATGCTGGCCGGGCCCGTGAGAGTGTAGGTCTTGCCCCTGTGCGGCGCCGGATCACGCAGGACCGCGGCGGCGAAGTCGCCGATGTCGCGTACGTCGATCAGGCCCAGCCTGCCCTCGCCCGTCCCGCCGTAGAGGGTGTCGCCGTTCACCGAGCCGAAAAGGTTCTGCATGAAGAAGGCCGGGCGGATGACGGTCCAGTCGAGGCCCGAGGCCGCGAGCTCGACGTCGGACAGGGCGTGCAGGCGGCCGTTGCGGGTCGGCGCGTCATGGGCCGCCCCGATGGCCGACATGCGCACGACGTGCCCAACCCCGGCCTTCCTGGCCGCCCAGACGGCGTTCATGCTGGCGTGGGGCGCCTGCGGGCCCATCGCGGTCAGCAGCCACAACGTGTCCACGCCCTTGAACGCCTGGTCGAGCGTGGCGGGATCGTCCAAGTCACCGACCGCCACCTCCACACCCGACGGCGCCTTCGCCGCGTCACGCACCAGGACCCGCACATCGTCCGTGCCGGACAACGAGCGCAGCACGGCGGTGGAAACGGTGCCGGTGGCACCCGTGATCAGGATGGTCATCGTATGGTGGTCCCCTCTTCCATGGACACGAGCTCGTCGATCAGGTCGAAAAAGGCCCGGATGCCGGGCAGGTTGGCGCCCTTGGCGCGGGAGGCGGCGAAGTCCTCCGGTGTGCGCCACTCCACGATGTCCAGCCACTCGTCGTCGGACACGCGAACCAGCTTGGCGCTCAGGAAACCCGCCCGATCGGCTTGGAAGTCCGCGATCATCGCCGGGCGTGCCGCCAGGAGCCGGTCGGCACGGTCCGGCGCGACGCGGAACCTGGTGAGTTCCACCGTTGTCGTCATGCCATGGACACTATAGTAATGGTTAGTGACGGTCAAGATTAGTGACTAATTGGAGAGTGTGAGGGTGCGCAGGAGCCAGCGCAAGCAGGAGGAGCCCGATCTCGGCATCCTGTCCAGCCGGACCCTTTTCAGCCTGCAGCGGGAGCTGTTCACCAGGCTGAGCCAGCAGGGGCATCCGCGGCTGCGGCCGCGGCACGGTGCGGTGATGGCGTACCTGGACGAGGAAGGCAGCAGAGCCACCGACCTGGCGGCGCAGTCCGGGCAGCACAAGCAGGTGATCGGCACGCTGGTGGACGAGCTGGTGGAGCTCGGATACGTGGAACGGCGGCCGGACCCGGCCGATCGGCGGGCCAAGTTGATCGTGCCCACCGAGAAGGGGCGGGATCACATGGTCAAGTCGGACGCGATCCTCGCCGAGATGGAGGCCGAGCATGCGCGGGTGGTGGGTGAGCGGGCGTACGCCGACTTCAAGCGGGTCTTCAAGGAGGTCGCCGACCGCCAGACGGCCCAAGGCCGGGCCGGTTCGTCCACCGCGACTCCAGCGGAGTGATGGCCCGACGACGTGCCCTTATGCGGCCCGCCGCGCGGTGAACGGGCATGCTCATGCTCCAGCCGAAGCAGCGGTCACGCATGTAGGGAGGCATTGGTGCACATGCGCCGTTGCGGCGGCCGACGCTGTGCGGGTCAGATGGCGTCTCCCTGGAGGCCGTCGACCCCGTGCGGCGGGTGGTGCCTCGCTGGCTTGCCGTACAAGAAAAGGGGGGTTTATGGCTGGCGGAGGGACATGACCAGATAGCGGAAGGACGAGGCGGCGTCGCCGGGGACGTCCTGGATCAGGGCGGGCCTGGTCGGCGACTCCATGTTGATGCGGGCCAGGTCGCTCTCGAGCCCCACCAGCCCGTCCAGCAGGAACTGCGACTGGAAGGCGATCTGGATGTCCTCACCACGCAGCTCGCACTCGACCACCTCGGTCCCGCGCCCGATGTCGCCGCCGCCCGCCTGGATCAGCACCTGCCCTTGCGTGAACGACAGCCGGATCGCGGTGTTGCGCTCGGCCACCAGGGCCACCCGCTTGATCGCGTTGACGAACGGCGTCACCGGCACGTCGGCCCTGATCGACCAGTCGCTGGTCAGCCTGGCGCGGTAGTCGATGAACTGCTCGTCGAGCAGCCGCACGGTCGTGCTGCGCCCCACGCTCTCGAACCCCGCCACCCCGTCACCCATCGCGATCGACACCTCGCCACCGCGCAGCGACTTGGCCACCTCGACCAGCACCCGCGCCGGCACCATGGCGGAGACGGCCACGTCAGGACCGGCCGGACGCCAGGTGAAGTCGCGGGCGGCGATGCGGTAACGGTCGGTCGCCGCCATCGCCAAGGACTCGCCCTCGATGTCGACCCTGATGCCGGTGAGCATCGGCAGCGTGTCGTCGCGGCTGGCGGCGGGCGCCACCTGGCCGACGGCCGAGGCGAACACGCCGCCCCCGACGGCGCCGATGGCAGGGGGCATCGTGGGCAACGTCGGGAAGTCCTCGACCGGCATCGTGACGAGCCCGAACTCGGCGCTCCCGCAGGTCAGCACCGCCTCGGGACCCTCGGTGACGATCTCCACGTCCTCGGCGGGCAGGCTCCGGCTGATCTCGGCCAGCAACCGGCCGGGGATCAGCACGCTGCCCTCCTCGGCCACGTCGGCGTCGATCACGGCCCGGGCCGAGACGTCGTAGTCGAACGCGGACAGGCTCAGGCTCTCGCCCGCCTCCAGCAGGAGCCCGGACAGGACGGGCACCACAGGGCGGCTGGGCAGGACTCGGGCAGCCCACGCCACCGCGTCTGCCAGTACATCGCGGTTAACCCGGATTTTCACCTGTTACACCCCTTCGTCGTGCCGTGCCTCTATGAAAATAGCCGAGAGGACCGACAACCCAGGGCCAGGCCGTTCAGCCGCGGCTGTTGAGGTACGCGAGCACGGCCAGCACGCGCCGGTTGTCGTCGTCCGACGGCGCGAGGCCCAGCTTGGCGAAGATGTTGGCGGTGTGCTTGGCCACGGCGCTCTCGCTGAGGTAGAGCCGCTGGGAGATCGCCGCGTTGGAGCGACCCTCCGCCATGGCCTCGAGCACCTCACGCTCCCGAGGCGTGAGGGCGGCCAGCGGCTCGTGCCTGGCGTTGCTGGCCAGCAGTTTGGCGATGACCTCCGGGTCCATGGCGGTGCCGCCTGCTGCGACCCTGCGTACCGCGTCGATGAACTGCTCGGCGTTGAAGACCCGGTCCTTGAGCAAGTAGCCGATCCCGCCGGAGCCGTCGGCCAGCAACTCCCGGGCGTACAGCTGTTCGACGTGCTGGGACAGCACGAGGATCGGCAGGCCGGGCACGGACTTCCTGGCTGCGAGCGCGGCCTGCAGGCCCTCGTCGGTGAACGTGGGCGGCAGCCGCACGTCGACGATCGAGACGTCCGGGCGCAGCTCGAGCAGGCCCTTCAGCAGCTCGGGGCCGGACTCCACGGCGGCGACCACCGTGAAGCCGTGGGCCTGCAGCAGGTGGACCAGCCCGTCCCTGAGCAGGTAGAGGTCCTCGGCGATGAGCACGCGGTTCATAGGCACCAGGGTTTGGACGGGGTGGCTTCCGCCATCCAGCGCTCCCTGTTGTGGGTCGCGGGGATACGAATGGCCATGGTGTGCATGATAAGGCCGACCGCGATCATGCCGATGATCGTCGGCCACTGCCACACCTCGGGGAGGTGCAGCGCCAGGAACCAGGACTTCTCGTCGAAGCCAATGATTTTGAAGATGGCCGGCACGAACCCCTGCGGGAACGTCGGGCACCATGCCGTCGCCCACAGGATGCCGACCATGATCGCCTTCCGCCGGGGGAGCTTGTCCAGGTCGGCCAACCAGTATTCGGGCAGAGCCCTGGGCAGGTTCATCGTCACCGTGGTGGGGCCGCCGGGCGGGCTGTGGAGCGCGAGCACCCCGTCGAAGGCGGCCAGCCGCCGCTCGATGCCGGACAGGCCGCTGCCCTTGGCCGGGTCGGCGCCCCCCATGCCGTCGTCGGTGACCGTGATGCGCAGGTCGGAGCCGTTGGAGCTGATGTCCACGGCCGCCGTCCTGGCGTCGCCGTGCCGGGCGGCGTTGGAGAGCAGCTCGCTGACGGCGAAGTACGCCGCCGCCTCGACCGGCGCCTCCGGCCGGTGCGGCAGGTCGACGTCCACGGTGACCTGCATCGGGCTGTCCATGGCCAGGGCGCGGACGGCGTCGCCGAGCCCGCGTTCGGCCAGCACCGGAGGGTGGATGCCGCGGATGACCCGGCGCAGCTCGGCCAGTGTGTCGGACGAGGCGTCCCGGGCCTTGGACACCAGTGCCTTGGCCGCCGCCGGGTCCTTGTCCACCAACTCCTCGATCGCGCCGAGCGTCATGCCGATCGCCACCAGCCTGGCCTGGGTGCCGTCGTGCAGGTCGCGTTCGATCCTGCGCATCTCGGCCGCCTGCGAGTCGGTCGCCAGGTTGCGCGTGCGTTTGAGGTGGCTCACCTGGCTGGCCAGGCGGCTCGCGGCGGTCGCGCCGAGCAGAAGGTTGCTGTAGAGCGCGTAGAGCCGCAGACCCAGCTCCGGGGCCAGGACGAACAGCGGCAGCAGAGCCCCCTTGACCAGCGGGTCCAGCAGCAGCCAGAGTCCGTCGCGCCAGGTCGCCGGGTCGGTGAGCAGCCACTTCCAGCGGTCGTTCCAGGCGGGGACGCGCGGCGTTCTGTAGAGGGTGCGGTCCGCGCGGTACATCCCGTCCGGTCCCGGCACGGGGGGCGGGGGCTTGGGCAGGTAAGGGGCCTCGATCGGCATGCCCGTCCACGCGCGCAGCAGTCGCCTGTTGAGCTCGGCCAGCCACCTGATCATCCGGACCTGCGGCGGGAACAGGAACACCATGCCCATCGCCACCGACATGACCAGCATGACGAAGGATACGAGGATCATCGGCACCTCGATGACGAGCAGCGCGAGCAGTGCCGTGACCTGACCTAACCTCCGCAGGAGCATGCCTTCAGTCTGCGACAGGGAGGGCGGCCCGGTCACTGCACTTAGGTACACCCGTGCTCGGCATCTAACGAGATTCCGCGATCAATCCGCCGTTTCTAGCGTCGATGACATGAAAATCATCGAGGTCAGGAACCTTCGGAAGAAGTATCCGAACCACCTGGCGGTCGAGGACGTGTCGTTCGAGGTCGCCGAAGGCGAGATCTTCGGCATCTTGGGCCCGAACGGCGCCGGCAAGACCACCACGGTGGAATGCGTGGCAGGCCTGCGGAAGGCGGACGGCGGCACTGTACGCGTGACCGGCCTGGACCCGCACGAGGACAGGGACGAGCTGCGCCAGGTGCTGGGCATGCAGCTGCAGAGCGCCGCCCTGCCGGAGAAGATCAAAGTGTGGGAGGCCCTGGACCTCTACGCCTCCTTCTACCCCGACCCGGCCGACTGGACCGAGCTGATGGAGCGCGTCGGGCTCGGAGACAAGCGCGACACCACGTTCAAGAAACTGTCCGGAGGACAGCGCCAGCGGTTGTCCGTGGCGCTGGCGCTGATCGGCCGGCCACGGGTGGCGGTGCTCGACGAGCTGACGACCGGGCTCGACCCGCAGGCCCGCAGGGACACCTGGGAGCTGGTCGAGCAGATACGCGAGTCGGGGGTGACGATCGTCCTGGTCACCCACTTCATGGAGGAGGCCGAGCGGCTCTGCGACCGGCTCGCGCTCATCGACGCCGGCAAGGTGGTCGCCACCGACACGCCCGCCGGGCTGATCGCGCAGGTGGGCGGGGAGCAGCGGGTACGGTTCCGGCCCTCGGCGCCGGTCGATGACGCGGTGCTGCTGGCGGTGCCCGAGGTACGCGAGGTGCGCAGAAGCGGCGAACAAGTCACGGTCAGCGGTTCGGGCAACCTCGCCCCGGCCGTCACCCTGGCCCTCGCGCAGCACCAGATCGTTCCCGGAGACCTGCGCATCGAGCAGGCCACGCTCGACGACGCATTCCTCGCGCTCACCGGAAGGAAGTTGTCATGAGGAAGATCCTCTTCGTGGAGACCAAGCTCCACCTGCGTGACTGGCCGTCCATGTTGTTCACCATCGGCCTGCCGGTCATGCTGCTGCTCGTGCTGGGGCTCAGCATCCCGGCGCTGTCCAAGACCGGCGCGTCCGGACTACGGGGCGTGGACGCACAACTGCCCGCCATGATGACGTTGCTGTCGCTGCTCGTGCTGGCCTGCAGCGTGGTGCCGGCCGTGCTGACGTCGTACCGGGAGCAAGGAGTGCTCAAGCGGATGTCGACGACGCCCGTGCATCCCGCACGGCTGCTGGTGGTGCAGCTGCTCATCAACCTGGCCACGGGCACCATCGCCACAGCCGTCCTCATCGTGTCGGCCCGGCTGGTGTTCGGCGCTGCGATGCCGCGGCATTGGGGGTGGTTCGTGCTGGCGTTCCTGCTCGGCACCGCCGCGCTGCTGGCGATCGGGCTGGTGATAGCCGCGCTGGCGCCCAACGGGAAGACCGCACCCGGGATCGGCGCGGTGGTGATGCAGCCGCTGATGCTCCTGGGGGGTGTGTGGATACCGCACGAGGTCATGCCGGACGTGCTGCGGAGAATCAGCGACTTCTCCGTGGCCGGACCGGTCACCCAGGCGATCACGGACGCCTGGGCGGGCCAGGCCCCGCAGCCGCTGCACCTGGTGGTGATCGTCGTCGGGCTGGTGGTCTTCGGGGGCCTGGCCGTGCGCTTCTTCCGGTGGGAGTGAGGCTAGCGCCGGGCCCAGACCGGGCGCGCGCCGGTGACGTTGGTCATCAGCGAGTAGAGCGAGGTCGAGGCGGCGATGAACAGACGGTTGCGCTTGAGGCCACCGAACACCAGGTTGGCGGTGGCCTCGGGCAGTTTGAGCCGGCCGATCAGCGTGCCGTCCGGGTCGTAGCAGAGCAGCGCCTTGCCTGCCGCGGCCCAGATCCGGCCGGTGTCGTCCAGCCGCATGCCGTCGAAGATGTCGTCGCCCCCGCCCGCGGCGAAGACCTTGCCACCCGCCAGGGTGCCGTCCTCCCGCACGTCGAACACGCGCAGATGCCGCTCCCTGGTGTCGGCCACGTAGAGCAGGCTCTCGTCCAGCGAGAACGCCAGGCCGTTGGGCCGGTTGAAGTCGTCGGCCACGATCCGCACCTCGCCCGTCACCGGATCGGCCCGATAGACGTGGCAGCCGTCGATCTCCTGCTCGGCGGCGTGGCCCTCGTAATTGCTGAGGATCCCGTACGGCGGATCGGTGAACCAGATCGAGCCGTCGGAGCGGACGACCACGTCGTTGGGGCTGTTGAGCCGCTTGCCCTCCCACCGGTCCGCGATCACCGTGATCGAGCCGTCGTGCTCGGTGCGGGTAACGCGGCGGTTGCCGTGTTCGCAGGAGATCAGCCGGCCCTCGCGGTCGAGTGTGTTGCCGTTGACGTAGCCGGACGACCGGCGGAACGGCCCGACCGCGCCCGTCATCTCGTCCCAGCGCAACATCCGCTCGTTGGGGATGTCGCTCCACACCAGGAACCGGCCCGCGGGAAAGTAGACCGGGCCCTCTGCCCAGCGGGTGCCGGTGTAGAGCACCTCGATCACGTCGTCTCCGCCGACTGCGGCGAACCGCTCGTCGAGCACCTCGAACTGGGTGGGGATCGTCTTCGTCATGAGTCCAACCATACGGTGTTTGGCTGTCAGGGCAAATGACGAGATATCATCCAGTGGTGGATGATATCGACAGGATGCTGATCGATCTGCTCCAGGAGGACGCGACGCAGTCGTACGCCGTGCTCGGCCGGGCGGTGGGCCTGTCCAGCGGGGCCGCCCACGAGCGGGTGCGCAAGCTGCGCGAGCGGGGCGTGATCAGGCGGACCACGATCGAGGTCGACCAGGCCGCACTGGGACGGGCCGTGACGGCGTACGTGCTGGTCGAGGGGAGCACGTGGATGGGCGACAGCGCCGGCCGTCTGTCGGCGATCCCCGAGATCGAGGAGGCGCATGTCATCGCCGGGCCCGCGTCTGTGCTGCTCAAGGTCCGTACGGCGGGGACACGGGAGTTGCAGGACGTGCTGCGGCGGGTGTTCGAGGTGGACGGCGTGACGGGGACGCAGGCGGTCGTCGTCCTGGAGACGTTCTTCGAAAGAACCCTCAAGTAAGCTCCAGGTATGACCAAGGTCGCCTGGAACGCCAAGGAGCTCACCGTCGGGCAGCTGGCCGAGCGCAGCGGCGTCGCCGTCTCCGCCCTGCACTTCTACGAGGCCAAGGGCCTCATCACGAGTCGCCGCACGGCCGGCAACCAGCGCCGTTACGGCCGCGACAGCCTGCGCAGAGTCGCGTTCATCAGGCTGGCGCAGCGCATCGGGATCCCGCTCAAGACCATCAAGGACGCGCTGGCCGAGCTGCCGGGCGAGCGCACACCCACGCGCGACGACTGGGCGAGATTGTCGGCCGCCTGGCGCACCGAGCTGGACGATCGCATCCTGCAACTACAGCGGCTGCGTGACGACCTGACGGACTGCATCGGCTGCGGCTGCCTGTCGCTGGACCGGTGCCCGGTGGCCAACCCCTACGACCGGCTGGGTGACGAAGGGCCGGGCGCCCGGCGCATCGACACCCAGCTGTGCCCGCCGCAGCTCGCGCAGGTCTGCTGCTCAGTGGAGCCGGCAGCCGCGGCCGGCTCATGATCTGCCGCCGCTTCAGTGGTTCGTCTTGGCCGGCGGGACGATGAGGGTGGGCCGGTGCGCGTGGTGCAGCACGTGGTTGGAGACGCTGCCCAGCAGCACCGACCTGACGCCGGCCAGGCCACGCGAACCCGTCACGATCAGCGAGGCGCCGATCTCGTCGGCGACGTCCACGATGGTCTTCCAGATCGACTCGTTGTCGGCGACCGCCCGGTAGGTAACGTCGGCGAGGCCGGAAGCGATCGCCAGCTCGGCGCCTTCCTTCGCGTGCTGGTCGGCCAGGGCCTGCGTCTCATCCCCGGTGTTCGGGTCGAGCGCGGCCGCGGCCAGCGGATATCTGCGCAGCTGCACGAGCAGTGGCTCCCACACCGTGAGAACGACGGTCGGCTCGGCCGAGAGATGTTTGGCGGCGAACTCGATCGCGCTCCGTGCGTCGGCCGAGCCGTCGTAGGCGACAAGGATGGTCATGGTGTGCTCCTCTCCGCGTCACTCATCCGCTAGAGCACCGAGGTGATCACGCCCATTCCATATGAGTTTGTCTGGTTGGTCACATCGATCCCGGCCGGCGCAGCTCCTCGGCGTGTGCTTCCAGGAGCCTCAGAAGGTGCTGTGCTTCGCTACGAAAGGCGTGCCCTGCGCGGTTGATGATGGCGAAGCCGGACAAGCCGTGTCCGTAAATCTTGCTACCAGGGTGTTCGACTGGTGAGAAGATCGGGGGTGCTCCGAATAGCAAACGCAGTACTCGCACGATTGCCGGAACCGCTGCACGCACTTGCGCTGAAGCACCGTGAACTGCTGAAGTTCGCGGTGGTGGGTGGAACAGCGTTCTTAGTGGACAACACGGTGTTCTATGGGCTGAAGCTGACCGTTTTGGAACCGAAGCCGGTGACCGCGAAGATCATCGCGGTGCTCGTGGCGACGATCGTGTCCTACGTGTTGAACCGCGAATGGTCGTTCCGGACCAGGGGCGGCCGCGAGCGCCGCCACGAGGCGGCGCTGTTCTTCCTGGTCAGTGGCGTCGGTCTAGTGCTCAGCTCCGCGCCGCTATGGATCTCCCGGTACGTATTTCGCCTGGAGACCCCGGATGTGAGCCTGGTGACCCAGGAGATCGCCGACTTCATGAGCGCGCAGGTCATCGGCACGTTGATCGCCATGGTCTTCCGCTTCTGGGCGCTCCGGAAGTGGGTCTTCCCCGACGAGCAGGCCCAGTCCGGCAGCGTGCGACTGGCTCCCACTGCCGATTCCAGGGACGAGGCGGCTTGATGGCAGCGAAGTCATGATCAGCCGCACTTGCTCACGGAATCGCGGATCCTTTAAAGAAGGTCTCAGTGCTGGGCCATGTCCACGAAGCGGCTGTAGTGGCCCTGGAACGCCACCGTCACCGTGGCGGTGGGGCCGTTACGGTGCTTGGCGACAATGAGGTCCGCCTCCCCCGCCCGCGGCGACTCCCGCTCGTACGCGTCCTCGCGGTGCAGCAGGATGACCATGTCCGCGTCCTGCTCAATAGATCCGGATTCGCGAAGGTCGCTAACTTGGGGACGTTTGTCCGTTCGCTGCTCGGGACCACGGTTGAGCTGGGAGATCGCGATGACCGGGACTTCGAGCTCCTTGGCCAGCAGCTTGATGGCACGAGAGATCTCCGAGACCTCGTTCTGGCGGCTCTCGGTCTTCTTCGGCGAGCTCATCAGCTGGAGGTAGTCGATGACCACGAACCTCAGGTCGTTACGCTGCTTGAGCCGCCGGCACTTGGCCCTGATCTCCATCATCGACATGTTGGGCGAGTCGTCGATGAACAGCGGCGCCTCGGCCACCTCGCTCATCCGCCGGGCCAGGCGCGTCCAGTCGTCGTCGCCCATCATCCCCGACCGCATGGCGTGCAAAGCGACCCGGGCCTCGGCGGACAACAAGCGCATGGTGATCTCGTTGCGGGACATCTCCAGCGAGAAGATGACCGTGGTCATTCCATGCTTGATCGCCGCAGAACGGGCAAAATCCAGACCTAGCGTGCTTTTCCCGATGGCCGGTCGAGCGGCCACGACGATCATCTGGCCCGGGTGGAGGCCGTTGGTGAGCTGGTCGAGGTCCTGGAAGCCGGTCGGCACGCCGACCATCTGACCGCCTCGGCTGCCGATGGCCTCCAGCTCGTCCAGGGCGCCGGGCATGATGTCGGCCAGGGGCGCGTAGTCCTCGGAGGTGCGGCGCTCGGTGACCTTGTAGATCTCCGCCTGGGCGCGGTCCACGAGGTCGTCGACCTCTTCGTTCTGGCCGCCGTAGCCGTAGGAGACGATGCGGGTGCCGGCCTCGATGAGGCGGCGGAGGATGGCCTGCTCTCGGACGATCTTGGCGTAGTAGCCGGCGTTGGCCGCTGTGGGGACGACGGCCGTGAGCGTGTGGAGGTAGGCGGCGCCGCCCACCCTGGCCATCTCCCCGCGCTTCTGCAGCTCGTCGAAGACGGTGACGGCGTCGGCGGGCTCGCCCCGGCCGTAGAGGTCGGTGATGACCTCGTAGATCATCTGGTGGGCGGGCCGGTAGAAGTCGTCGGAGCGAATGATCTCCACGACGTCGGCGATCGCGTCCTTCGACAGGAGCATGCCGCCCAGCACCGACTGCTCAGCGTCGATGTTGTGCGGGGGTGTGCGCTCGAAACCCGGGCCCGGGCCTGGGCCCGCTCCGGTCTCTTCGTCAATGCTCACCGCGCCCCCTCGAACAACCTTGCAGGCGGTCGCACCACCCCCACTTGTAGTCGACCGGTCTGACAGTTTCGCGGAGTCGGGCTCCGTCGGCAACGCGGCCTGTGGACAACCCTGTGGTCAAGCTGTGCACTATCGGCCCCAAGGTGTGAACGGCCTGTGGACGGAGCTGGGGATAACTCTTGGCGATATCCACTAAAGCGCCTCTGAGCTGGGCGAACAGTGTCCACCGGCTGTGGAGGAAAGAAAGTTTCGCCGACACGCCGCGTAAGGCTCATAATAGACAAATGCTCATTACACCCAGAGATAAGGAGATTCTGCGGCTGGCCGTGCCGGCGTTCGGCGCGCTGGTTGCCGAGCCGCTCTTCCTGCTCGCCGACTACGCCATCGTGGGCCACGGGCTCGGCACGACGGCGGTGGGCGCGCTGGGTGTGGCGGGCACGATCCTCACGGCGCTGATGAACCTGTGCGTCTTCCTCGCCTACGGCACGACGGCGTCCGTGGCGCGGCAGACGGGTGCGGGCGAGCATGTACGGGCGATGCGCAGCGGTGTGGACGGCATCTGGCTGGCGTTAGGCATCGGCGTGGTGCTGATCGCGGTGTTCTGGCCGCTGGCCCCCACGGTCGTGGAGTTGTTCGGGGCGAGCACGGAGCAGAGCGCGCAGGCCGTGACGTACCTGCGGATCAGCCTGCTGGGCGCGCCCGGCCTGCTGGTCGTGCTGGCGGGCACCGGCGTGCTGCGCGGGCTGCAGGACACGGTCACGCCGCTGGCCGTCGCCGTCGGCTCGTTCGCGCTCAACGCGGCGCTCAACGCCTGGTTCGTGCTGGGCCTGGGGTGGGGCATCGCCGGCTCGGCATGGGGCACCGTGCTGGCTCAGACGCTCGGTGCGGCCGTCTACCTGGTCGTGGTGGTCAAGGGTGCGCGGCGGCTCGGCGCGCCGCTCACGCCCGGCCTGGCCGGGCTCAAGCAGGCGGGTACGGCGGGGTTCGCGCTGTTCATCCGCACCCTCTGCCTGCGGATCGTGCTGACCGCCGCCACGGTGATCGCCACCAGGATGGGCGAGGTCTCGCTGGCCGCGTACGCCCTCGCCACTCAGGTGTGGACGTTGCTCGCCTTCGCGCTGGACGCCATCGCCATCGCCGGCCAGGCCATCACGGGGCGTTCGCTCGGCGCCGGAGACGTCGCCGCCGCCAGGGCCGCGACCAAGCGCATGGTGCAGTGGGGCGTCTGGTCGGGGCTCGTGTTCGGCCTGCTCGTGCTCGCCGCCAGGCCGGTTCTGCCGGGGTTGTTCGACGCCGATCCGCAGGTCGCCGAGTTGCTGCTGGCTCTGCTGTGGCCGGTGGCGCTGTTCCAGCCGGTGTGCGGGGTGGTGTTCGTGCTCGACGGTGTGCTGATCGGCGCGGGCGACCAGCGCTACCTGGCGTGGGCCGGGGTGTGGACGACGCTGGCGTACCTGCCGGCCGCCTTCCTCGCCTCCGGGTTCGGCGTGGTCGCCCTGTGGTGCGCGCTGGGGGTGTGGATGATCGCGCGGCTCATCACCCTCGTACGCCGTGCCGCCGGCACCGCCTGGCTGGTAACCGGGGCGTAACCGTCTTGTGCTTGCTGTTGTCCAAGTGGTGAGACATTGTGGGCGATGTCCCTGAGCGGGGTGTTCATTGTCCACAATTCTTCGACGGCTACCTCCTTCGGAGGCGACCGGCCTCCGCACCGGCGCCCGGCACAGCCTGGCCGAGCTCTACCGCCCGGCCGACCTGGTGGTGCTCGGGCTCGGTGTGATGATCGGCGCCGGCATCTTCTCCATCGCCGGCCAGCAGGCCGCCACCACGGCCGGCCCCGGCGTGATCCTCTCCTTCATGATCGCGGGGATCGCCTGCCTGCTGGCGTGCCTCTGCTACGCCGAGCTGTCATCCACGATGCCGACCTCGGGCAGCGCCTACACCTTCACGTACGTCATCTTCGGCGAGGTCTGGGCCTGGATCATCGGCTGGGCGCTGATCCTGGAGCTGCAGTTCGCCGCCGCCGTCGTGGCCAGGGCGTGGGGCCTGATCGCCGTCGGTGCGATCGCGAACCTCGGCGTCCGCGTGCCGAACCCCGGCCTCGTCTCCGACATCCTCGTGCTCGTGATCCTGATGCTGCTCACCGGCATCGTGGCACTGGGCGCCCGGATCGGTTTGCGCGCGTTGTGGATCATGGTGTCGGCCAAGTTGCTGGCCATCGGCGCGGTCATCGTCGTGGGCCTGCCGCACCTCGACGCCGGCAACTTCGGTGAGTTCTACGTGCCGCCCAAGACGCTGACGACCGCGCCGGCCACCGTGCTGGAGGTGATCGTCGGCGAGAGCAGCGCGTTCGGCTGGTTCGGGATCTTCTCGGCGGCCTCGGCCATCGCGTTCGCGTACATCGGGTTCGACGTCGTGGCCACCGCGGCCGAGGAGACCGTCAACGCGCCGCGCGCGGTGCCCAGGGGCATGATCCGCAGCCTGGTGATCGCCACCGTCATCTACATCGCGGTGGCGCTGGTCATGGTGGGCATGGCCTCGTACACGAAGATCTCGGTGGAGGCGCCGCTGGCCAGCGCGTTCCGGGCGGCGGGCGTGGACTGGATGGCGCACGTCATCGACGTGGGCGCGCTGCTCGGGTTGACGACCGTGATCCTGGTGTTGATCGTCGGGCAGACGCGGGTGTTGTTCTCGATGGCCCGCGACGGGCTGATCCCCCGCGGCCTGGCGACGGTCAGCCGCCGCTACCACACGCCGTCGCGGGTGACGCTGGTGATCGGACTGGTGGCGATCGTGCTGGCGGAGTTCGTGCCGGTGCTCACGCTGCAGGAGCTCGTGGTGATCGGGACGTTGTTCGCGTTCGCGTTCGTGGCGGCAGGAGTGATCGTGATGCGGCGCCGCATGCCGCATCTGGAGCGGGGGTTCCGGGTGCCGCTCTCGCCGCTCGTGCCGGCGCTCTCGCTGGCGGCCACGCTCTGGCTCATGGTGAACCTGCGGGTGCTGACGTGGGCGTACTTCGTCCTGTGGATGGCCTTCGGCCTCCTGGTCTACCTCGTGTACGGCCGCCGCCACAGCCTCCTGGGCCGCCCGGTGGTCGAGCCCGCGCGCGGCCGCCACCGGCGCTAGAACCGCCTGGTCTCCAGCACACTCCGCAGGAACTCCCTGGTCCTGGCGTTCTCGGGGTCCGTGAAGATCTTGTCAGCGGGCCCCTTCTCGAGCAGCACGCCGCCGTCGAGAAAGCACACCATGTCCGAGATCTCGCGGCAGAAGCCCATCTCGTGCGTCGTCAGGATCATCGTCATGCCCGACTCCTTGAGCTCCCTGATGATCCCCAGCACCTCGACCACCAGCTCGGGGTCGAGCGCCGAGGTCACCTCGTCGAGCAACATCAGCTTGGGCTGCGTGGCCAGCGCCCGGATGATGGCCACCCGCTGCTGCTGCCCGCCCGACAGCTGGTCGGGGTACGCCCGCGCCTTGTCCGCCAGCCCGAATTTGGCCAGCAGCTCGTGCGCCTGCTCCTCCGCCTGCTCCCTGTCGACCTTGTGCACCCGGCGGGGCGCGAGCGTGATGTTGTCCAGCACCGTCATGTGCGGGAACAGGTTGAACCCCTGGAACACGATGCCCAGCCGCTTCCGCGTGTCGTCGACGTTCACGCGGGGGTCCGTGATGTCCTCGCCGTCCAGGAAGATCGTGCCGTCGTCCACCGTCTCCAGGAGGTTCACGCAGCGCAGCAGCGTCGACTTGCCCGAGCCGGAGGCCCCGATCAGGCTCACGACCTCGTGCGGGTGCACTTCCAGGTCGATGCCGCGCAACACGTGGTGACCGTGAAAGTTCTTCCACACCCCCTCGATCGTCAGCAGGCTCATATGCCCTCCTTCGTCGGGCCCATGAACCTGGCAGGGCTGTGCCTGATTGTTCGCTCGCTACGCTCGCTCATGTGCCCTCCTTCGCCGGGCCCATGAGCCTGGCAGGGCTGTGCCTGATTGTTCGCTCGCTCATGCCCCACGCCTTCTGCGGGTGCGGGCGGCCAGGTGGTCGGTGAGCCTGGCCATGGGGATCGTGAGGAGGATGAACAGCAGCGCCGCCGCCAAGTAGGGCGTGTAGTTGAAGTCGTCGTGCGTGTGGATCTGCGCCTGCCTGAGGGCCTCCAGCGGGCCGATGGTGGCCACCAGGGCCGTGTCCTTCTGCAGCGAGACGAAGTCGTTCAGCAGCGGCGGCACGACCCTGCGGGTGGCCTGCGGCAGCACGACGAACCGCATGGTCTTGGCATGGCTCAGCCCGAGCGAGCGCGCCGCCGCCACCTGGCTCGGGTGGATCGACTCGATGCCGGAGCGGAACACCTCGGCCACGTACGCGCCGTACGACAACGTCAGCGCGATGATGCCCAGAGTCGCCAGGTCGGACGGGATGCCCTGCAACCTCAACGCCGGCAGTCCGAACCCGATCAGATAGATCACCAGGATCGTCGGCACGCCGCGGAAGAGGTCGGTGTAGAGCGTGGCCAGCGCCCTGATCGGGAAGAACGCGGGCGTCTTGGTCCCCCTGGCCAGCGCCACCAGCAGCCCTACGACCAAGATCAGCACCTCGGCGATGAGGAAGATCTTGACATTGAGCAGGAAGCCGCTCAGCACGTCCGGCAACGCCGCGGCGAACCGCTCCCCGTTGAAGAACGTCTCCCGCACCCGCGGCCAGCCCGGCGCGTTCGAGACCCCCCACACGACCAGGACGATGAACACGATCGTCGAGGCCGTCGCGATCGAGGCCGAGCGGCGGGCGTACGACCGGCGTACCTGCTCCCGCTGGAGTTGCCGCTCGGATTTGACCCAGTCGCTCATTTCAGCTCGGGAGCGCCGACGGCCGAGCCGAGCCACTGCTCCTCGATCTTGGCCAGCTCACCCTTGGACTTCAGCGCGTCCACAGCCTTGTCCACGCACGGCTTGAGCGCGCTGCCCTTCGCCATGACCAGCCCGAACTCCTCCGGTGTGCCGCCCGTCGAGCTGAACTGCCCCACGATCTTGGAATTCTCCACCTGCGCGGCCGTCACGTAGAACGCCGTCGGCAGGTCCACGACCAGCGCGTCCACCTGCTTGTTCTTCAACGCGGTCACGGCGTCGATCTGCTCGTTGTAGACGTTGGGATCGTCAGCAGGCTGAATGATCTCCTTGACGGCCGCGAGCGAGGTGGTCCCGACCTGCACACCGATCTTCGCGTCCTTCAACTCGGCCAGACTCTTCGCCCCGGCGTACTTACCACCGTCGATCGCGACGACGGCCTGCTTGACGGTGTAGTACCCGTTGCTGAAGTCCACCGCCTGCGCCCGCGCAGGCGTGATCGACACCTGGTTGATGTCGAAGTCGAACTGTTTCTCCCCAGGCGCGAAGGCCGAATCGAACTTGACGGTGCTCCACTGCACCTCGCTCCGATCGAAGCCCAGCTCCCCCGCCACGGCAAACGCGACCGCGCTCTCGAACCCCTGCCCATTACTCGGGTCATCGTCCTTGAACCAGGGATCGTAAGCGGGTTTGTCCGTCCCGATGGTCAGCCTCCCGGGATTGACCAGCGCGAGCTGCTCTTTGGTACAAGCAGTGGACGGACTGGCGGATGCCGTGCTCGCCGAGTTGTCGACCGGCGCACAACCAACCACCGCCACGGCCAGCGCAAGCAGCATGAAGGAACGGGCCATGGCCTTGCCTCCAGGGGGAACGTCCTAAGAACTAAGGCATTCTACGCTGCCCGAATAGGAAATTACGCCCCTGGGCATCCCTCGTCACGGCAATCGGGCAAGGTTGGGCTCGCGTAACGGCGCTCAGCCGGTGAAGGGTCAGAGGCCGTTTTCTGGAGGGCCATCAGCCTGCTGCGGCGAGTGGCTTGCCACGGCACCGCGTAAGGAATGAAAAGGGCCCCGCTCCTAACGGAGGGGGCCCTGATCGCCAAACGGTCAGCCCGCGACGACCTCAACATCCACAGAGGCAGATACCTCCGGGTGGAGCTTGACGGTGACGCGGTGGGAGCCGACGCTCTTGATCGGGTTGGGGATCTCGATGCGGCGGCGGTCGAGCACGGGCCCGCCGGCGGCCTTGACGGCGTCGGCGATGTCGCCCGTGGTGATCGAGCCGAACAGGCGACCGGAGTCACCCGCGCGGGTGGTCAGGCGCACGCGAAGGGCGCCGAGCTGGCCGGCGACCTCCTTGGCGGTGCCCAGGTCGCGGATCTCGCGAGCGTCACGAGCCTTCTTGAGGGTCTCGATCTGCTTCTCGGCCCCGCGGGTCCAGCGCATGGCGAAGCCGCGCGGGATGAGGTAGTTGCGGCCGTAGCCGTCCTTGACCTCGACGACGTCGCCGGGGGCGCCGAGGCCGGAGACCTCGTTGGTGAGGATGAGCTTCATATCGACAAGTCCTCCTTAGCGCGCGGTGCTCGTGTAGGGCAGCAGAGCCACCTCACGGGCGTTCTTGATCGCGGTCGCCACGTCACGCTGGTGCTGGGTGCAGTTGCCCGTCACCCGGCGCGCACGGATCTTGCCGCGGTCGGAGATGAACTTCCGCAGCAGCGCCGTGTCCTTGTAGTCGACGTAGGAGATCTTGTCGTGGCAGAACAGGCAAACCTTCTTCTTGGGCTTGCGCAGTGCCGGCTTAGCCATCGTGGTGCTCCTTTCAGAGCCCCGCCTTAGGGCGGGAATGGACTCGGACTTGTGGATGTGGACTAGAAGGGAGGCTCGTCGCTGAAGTCGTTGCCGCCGCCGCCGCCGAAGCCGCCGCCCTGCTGGCCGCCGCCGCCGTAACCGCCGCCACCACCGCCGCCGCCCTGGGGCGAGGCGGGCGTGGCAGAGGCCCACGGGTCGTCGGCCGGGCCGCCGCCGAAGCCGCCGCCACCGCCCTGACGGGAGGTGCGGTTGACCTTGGCGGTGGCGTTACGCAGAGACGGGCCGACCTCGTCGACCTCGACCTCGTAGACCGTGCGCTTCTCGCCTTCCTTGGTCTCGTAAGACCGCTGCTTGAGCCGCCCCTGCACGATGACCCGCATGCCGCGCTGGAGGCTCTCGGCGGCGTTCTCCGCCGCCTGCCGCCACACGTTGCAGGTCAGAAAGAGGCTCTCGCCATCCTTCCACTCGTTGGTCTGGCGATCCATGAACCGCGGAGTGGACGCGATGCGGAATCGAGCCACCGCTTGCCCCGTCGGGGTGAAGCGCAGCTCCGGGTCGTCGACGAGGTTGCCGACGATGGTGATTACGGTGTCGCCTGCTGCCATGGCTAGCGCTCGCCTTCCTGCACGCCTTCGCTTGGGTTACGGCTCAGACTACGGGTGTTCCCCGACAAAAAGCCGGGGTTAGTGCACGTCCGGGCGCAGGACCTTGGTGCGCAGGATCCCCTCGTTGAGGTTCATCTGGCGGTCGAGCTCCTTGACCGTCGCGGGCTCCGCGGACAGGTCGATGACGGCGTAAATGCCCTCGGACTTCTTGTTGATGTCGTAGGCGAGCCGACGACGACCCCAGACGTCGACCTTCTCCACAGTGCCGCCGTCGTTGCGGACCACGGTGAGGAACTGGTCAAGGGACGGCGCGACCGTGCGCTCATCGAGCGAAGGGTCCAGGATGACCATTACTTCGTAACGACGCATACGGGACTCCAACCTCCTCTGGACTCTTGCGGTCACGACACTCTGCCGTGACAGGAGGACGCTGACGTTTGGACCGGGGCGCCCATTTCGGCGCCTCGGGGTGACGGGTCACCCATCACAACGCAGCGTGCCCCAGGTTACCAGCCGCCAGTACGTGGGAAGGCCTGTAGGAAACCTGAGGGGGTGGTGGCTGTGCCACATGTGCTTCAACCCTCCGAGAGGGAGCGGTTCAGGCTCACGCTCAACACGGACGGACGTCCGCACCCGGTCGAGAACGTCCTGGCCATCGTGACGCTCGCGTGCGGCCTCGTGGCGTTCGTCTCGACGTTCTGGATCTCCGCCCACGCCATCTCGGCCTGGTTCGGCACACTCGGCTTCGGCGTCGGTCTCTACTCGCAGTACCTCTCCGAGACCACGCCGCAACGTTCGCTCAACATCGTCGGACTCGTGGGATCGTTCGTCGGGGCCGCGCTCGGCATCGCCCACGGCGGGTTCCTCCCCCACTGACGAGCAACGGCCCCGGTTCGCGAAGTCCGGGGCCGTTCATCTATGTCGTTCACCCGATGTTCAGGTCGATTCCGAGCAGGACGAGGAACCAGAGGAACACCGCGAGCAGCGCCTCCGCGAGCTCCCTGAGCAGCCCCGCCGTGATGTAGTCGTACACCCAGGCCACGTAGATCCCGATGATCACGTAAACCAATAAGATCAGCGCCCGCCAGCGCCACCTTGTCATATTGTTTCTCCTCGGGTAGGGGGTGCACTGCGACTGCCCGAGCGCCCTGCGTGCAAACGCACTCCTGGTAGCGCTCGCACAGCGCCTCGCCCGTCACGCGAGCCGCCGCTCTCCGCCCCAGGCTCGCCGCACCTGCTCATGGTCGCGCTCGCACGGGGCTCCGCTGGTCACGCAAGCTGCCGCTCTCCGCCCCAGGCTCGCCGCGCCTGCTCATGGTCGCGCTCGCACGGGGCTCCGCTGGTCACGCAAGCTGCCGCTCTCCGCCCCAGGCTCGCCGCTCCGGATAAGCTCGTGACATGGTGCGCATCGGAGCTCATGTCGATCAGGACGACCCCGCCGCTCATGCCGAGGAGGTCGGGGCCGAGGTGGTGCAGTTCTTCCTCGGCGACCCCCAGGGTTACGACAAGCCCGTGCTGCCCGCCAAGCCGGTCCAGGGTGTGGACATCTACATTCACGCGCCGTACCTGATCAATGTGGCGACCACCAACAACCGCATCAGGATCCCCAGTCGCAAGCTGCTGGAGCAGCACCTGAAGGCGGCCGCGGGACTGGGCGCCAAGGCGCTGATCGTGCACGGCGGCCACGTCAACAAGAGCGACGACCCGCAGAAGGGGTTCGACAACTGGCGCAAGGTGTTCGAGCGCATGGAGTGCCCGATCCCCGTGCTGATCGAGAACACCGCGGGCGGCGGCAACGCGATGGCGCGCAAGCTGGAGCGCATCGCCCGGCTCTGGGACGCGCTCGACGGGTTCGACGTGGGCTTCTGCCTCGACACCTGCCATGCCCACGCGGGCGGCGAGGAGCTGGTCGACCTGGTCGACCGGGTCAAGGCCATCACCGGCCGCATCGACCTGGTTCACTGCAACGACTCGCGCGACGAGTTCGACTCCGGCGCCGACCGTCACGCCAATCTCGGCCAGGGCAGGATCGACTCCGAGTTGATCCTGGCGGTCTGCCGGGCGGCCGATACCCCGATCGTGGTGGAGACGCCTGCCGCCGGCCAGGCGGACGACATCGCGTTCCTGAGGAAGAACCTCTAGCGAATATACACAGCCTGTGGATAACTTCCCTGGATTACCGAGACGAAGAAACGGGTATATGGATTACCCCGCCCACGCCCCGCTGAGGAACCGGGCGGTGTTCACCAGCATGAGCGGCCCCGAGATCAGGCCGTAGAGCACGAACACCCACGTGTTTCTCGTCCCGGCCTTCGCGACCAGCACCCACAGCGGGAACCACAACACCAGCGAGCGCGGGATCGACAGGTAGTACGCCGAGGTCATCAGCGCCGCGGCCTGCGCTCCCGTGTAGACCAGCTCGCTCCACCTGCGCAGCACGAGCAGCCACACCAGCACCGCGACGACCACCACGGCCCCGGCGATCTCCATGCGGAAGGCCACCGCGAAGTCGTCGGTCCCCATGGCCGAGCGCCAGGTCGTCTTCCACGCCTCCCACGGCCACTCGAACTCGCGCCCCCAGCCGGCCTCCTGCGCGTGCTTCCACGCCAGCCAGTCGCCCGACCTGCTGTAGTGGTAATACGAGTACGCCACCAGCGGCAGGAACGGCACGACCAGCCACCCGGCCAAGCGGGCGGGCGACTCCCGGCGCATGAAAAACTCCACGACGAGCGCGAGCGCCAGGAACAACCCCGTGATCCGCACGCACGAGGCCCCGGCCGCGAGCAGCGCGGCCTGCGCCCAGTGCCCCTGCCTGGCGGCCAGCCACGCGGGAATGGCGAAGGCCAGGAAGAGCCCCTCGCTGTAACCCGCGGCCAGGAACACCGCCATCGGGAAGGCCAGCAGCGCCAGCACCGCCATCCACCCGTTCGCGCCCTCGTACTCGGCCAGCCTGGCCAGCGCCACCATGGCCACCGCGCCCGCGACGAGCGAGACGAGCAGCCCGGCCGCCTCCCAGTCCGGCACCACGAGGTGCACCACGCGCAGCACGGCCGGCAGGCCAGGGAAGAATGCGGGCAACCCCTCATCCGCCGGTCTGCCTGGCTCGCCGTCGTAGCCGTACTGGGCGATCGTGATGAACAGCCCGGCATCCCACTTGCGCCACTTATCTAGATATTCGCCCAGCGTCACGCCGAACAACGTCGCGATCAGCAGCCCCGCCCGCGAGCCGAACCAGAGCAGCAGTGCGTCCCGGCCCGCCGAGCGAGTGATCATCGTACGGCGGACGCCAGCGTGAACCGGTCAGGCGCGTCGTCGAAGACGCCGCCTCCCTGATCGTCGATGTCGGCCTGCCGGACCACGTCCTTGTCGGGCCGCAGGATGTCCCGCACCACGAACGCCATCATGATCCCGATGGTGATGATGCGACCCCAGACGGCGGTGAAGTACGTGTCATCGCCGATTCCCAGGTCGTCCCGGTCCAGCGGCGGCTGCGAGAGCAGGTAGAGCCAGATGGCGGCGAAGTACCAGACCTCGGCCAGCTGCCAGAGCGCGAGCGGCTTCCAGTTGGGCCTGGCCAGCACCGCGAACGGCACCAGCCAGAGCACGAACTGCGGCGACCACACCTTGTTCGTCATCATGAAGGCGGCCAGCGCCAGAAAGCAGATCTGTGCCAGCCGCGGCCGGTGCGGCGCGGCCAGCGTCAGCACGGCGATGCCCAGGCACAGGACGCCCAGCGACAACATGCCGAGCGTGCTGACGTCCCACTCGCCGAGAATGGGCCAGCCCTTGTTCTGGAAGAACAACCACGGCGAGCCCCAGTCCACCCCACGCTCCTGGGAGAAGACGTAGAACCTGCGCCACCCCTCCCAAGCGAAGATCATGAACGGCGCGTTCACCACGATCCAGGTGCCCGCCGCCGAGGCCATCGTGACCAGGAACGGCCGCCATCGCCCGGTACGCCACGTGAGCAGGAACAACGCGCCCACGAACATGAGCGGGTAGAACTTCGTCGCGATCGCCAGCCCCAGCAGCACCCCGGCGAGCGCCTGCCGGCGCCGCGCCCAGGCCAGTAGCATGCCCATCGACAGCGCGCCCGCGACCAGGTCCCAGTTGATGTACGCGGCCAGCACCACGGCCGGCGAGATCGCGTACCAGAGCGCGTCCCACCGCCGCGCCGGCCCGGCCACCGCCGCCATCAGCAGCACGCCGGCCACGAGGCACATGCCGAGCAGGATCACCGTCAGGTCGTAGAACTTGACCGCCTGCGCGACCCGGTCGATCTCGAGCGTCCGGGAGATCCAGCTGATCACCTGCATGACCTCGCCCAGAACCACCGGGTACTCGACCTGCTTGTCGAAGTCCACCTGGGCGAAGTAGGGGTTCTGGGTGGCCAGCTGCCGGTCGAAGTAGAGCGGGTAGATGTCGGTGTAGCAGAAGTTCGTGTACGTCGAGACCTGGTCGTTCCAGCCCCCGGTGCGGCACGGCAGCCGCACCACGTACGCGAGCGTCGCCCCCAGGGCCGCGAACAGCCCCAGGGGAAGGTACGGCACGGCACGCGCCATCAGCGGGACGCGTGCCTCAGTGCTCGTCACTGACCCTCGATCCGGCCAGTGGGCCGTGGTGCGGGCGCCAGACCGCCGCCGAACCCTCCGTCGTCGCCGCCCTGCGGGAACCCGTCGTCGGTGGTGCCGTCATCGTCGACAGTGGGGTCGTCACCGGTGGGGGTGTTGCCGCACGGCGGGAAGAGGCAGCCGTCTTCGCCGGTGCCGGGGTCGTCGCCGAACGGGTCCTCGTCGGTGAACGGGTTGTCGTCGGCTGACGGCGTCGGCGTGGGCGTCGGGCTCGGCACGATGTTCTCCGGCAGGCCGACCTCGGCCTTCTGCGGGAACTGCTCGATCGGCTTGCCCTGGTGGGCGGCCAGCATGAACTTCTGCCAGGCGATCGTGGGCGGACCGGCGCCCTCGAAGCCCAGGGACACCTCATGCGGCCGGGTGTACGGGTTGTTGATGTCGTACTTCTTGCTCGGCTTGCCGCCGGGCGTGATGGGGCAGTTGGAGTGCAGGGGCGGGACGACCTTGCCGCTCTTCGTCCTGCACTCCTCCCGGTAGAACCCGACCGCGGTGGAGTACTGCGGCGTGTAACCGACGAACCAGGCGCCGTTCTCGTCGTTGTTGGTGCCGGTCTTGCCCGCAGCGGGACGGCTGCCCAGCCCCTTGCCCGCCGCGGTGCCGCTGCGCAGCACCTCCTGCATGGCCACCGTCGAGTCGGCGGCGACCCCGGCGTCGATGACGTTCTTGGTGGGCTTCTGCTCCCCGTAGACCACCTGCTTGTTCAGCCGGACTTCGATGACCACGTGGTGGCGGGTGTACTTGCCGCCGTTGGCGAAAATCGAGTAGCCCGCGGCCTGCTCTACCGGGGTCACCGGGGCGCTGCCGATGGCGAACTGGTAGCTGTGGACGTCGACGTCGTCCTGCATGTCCTTCTCGTTGAACCCGGCCGCCGTGACGAGGTTCTTCACATCGTCGAGCTTGTTGGGCAGGGCGAAGGCCATTGAAACGAACGCGGTGTTGACCGACTGGGCGGTCGCCTTGACCACGTCGACGGAGCGGCCGACGTTGTGGCTGTTCCTGATGCCCTCCTCCTGCACGCCGGGGAGCTCCTTCGGCACGGTCTCATTGCCTGGCACGTAGCTCTTGAGCGAGTAGCCGGCCTGCAGCCACGCGGCCAGCACGTACGGCTTGAACGCGGACGCGGCCTGCTTCTTGGACTGGAAGGGCTCGTTCCACGGGTCCGTCACGTAGTTGGTGCCGCCGTAGAACGCCACGACGCGGCCGTTCTTCGGGTTCACCGCCGCCAGGCCCGCGTGGTACTCCTTGCTCATCCCCCGCATCGTGCTCGTCACCGCGTCCCTCGCGGCCTTCATGAGCCTCTTGTCGAAGGTGGAGATGATCTCGTAGCCGCCGCTCCTGATCTCGTCGCCGGTGAGACCGCGGGCCTCGAGCTCCTTGAGCACCTCCGTCACCATGTAGCCCTTGATGCCGCCCAGCTCGTTGTCGTTGCTGGCCTTGGCCGTCGCGGGGAACTTCGCGGTCTGCGGGAGGTTGCCGTACTTCTCCGGCCAGAGCATGGCCATGTTGTCGATGACGGCCTTGAACCGGGCCCTCAGCGCGGGCTCGTCGGCCTTCCAGTTGGGCTGCTGGATTCGCGCGGCGAGATAGGCGCCCTGCTCGGGGGTCAGCTTCGCGGCGGTGACCCTTTCGCCGAAGTACGCCTTCGAAGCAGCCTCAACGCCGTAGGCCCGGCCGAAGTTGACCGTGTTGAGGTAGCGCTTCAGGATCTCGTCCTTGGTCAGGGTGTCGTCGAGCTTGACCGCGACGAAGATCTCATTGATCTTGCGCTTGATCGAGACTTCCTGGCTCAGGCCGTCGTAGTAATTGCGCGCCATCTGCTGGGTGATCGTCGAGGCGCCCTGGAGCTGCTGCCCGGTCGCGGTCATGTACAGCGACCGGATCATGCCGGGGATGGAGATGCCGGAGTCCTCGTAGAACGACTGGTTCTCGATGGCGATCGTGGCGTCCCTGACCTGCGGGGCCATCTGCTCCAGCTCGATGATCTCCCGCTTCATCCCGAGGTGGGCGATCGGGGTCTTGGCGTCGCTGTAGTAGATCGTGCTCTGCTGCGCGATCGCCTCGTCCTGAGTGCCCGTGGGCACGTGGGTGTTGGCGTACGCCACCATGATCATGCCGAAGAGCCCGGCCGTGATCACCACGAATCCGGCCATGACGATCTTCCAGCTGGGCACGAACCTGCGCCAGCCGCCCGGGTTCTTCTTCGGCGGCCCCGGCGGCCCAGGGGGCTCCGGCGGTCCGCCCTGCCCCGGCCTCCGTCGCGAGCGCCGCGGGCTTTCGGAGACCACGGTCTCCTGATTACTCACCGTGTTCGTGTCCTGGCGGGCGCGTGAGCGCGAGCGCGGCGGCGGCTGGTCGCCGCGCTGGGTCGCGGGGTCGTCCCGCCGCGGCTGGGGCGAGCCGTCGTACGGCTGCGCGGCCATCGCGCCCGTCTGCTCGAAAGCGGCTTCCGGACGACGCTGCGGCTGGCCGGAACCCCGGGAGGGTTCGCCGGTTTGCGGTGGAGAACCCTGGGGCACAGAACGGGATGAGCTGGAGCGACGGCGCCTCCCAGGCCGTGGCGTTCCCTCATTCATGCTGTTACTCACACGTCCTCGCACTGTCGTCGGAACAAAAACGGCGGTTGGGCGTGAGGTTCCTCGCCGCCCTCGGTCTTCACGCTTGACCGAAGAGGTCAGGCGGTCCGTTGCCGAGGACGTACGAAACCGTCAGGTGGTTCCAGGAACAACCTTGACAGACCTCGACGACGTACACCCGGAACTCATCGTAATCATGGGCCATGGTGGCGAGTTCCGACGTGACCTTTGCCTGTCCGGCATGCCTACCGAGGGCATCCCCATAGACATAGGTCACATTGGTGACGTTCTCCCTCTCGCAGACCGGGCAGAGGCGTTCGGTCGGCTCGCCGAAGTGGCGCGCCGCGCGAAGGAGGTACGGCTGTGCGTCACAAACGTCGCCGCGCGAAGTACGCCCGGCGCGAACGGAGCGGACGGCCGCCTTTTTCGCGAGGCCGTAATCCACCACCCTTCGCTGTGACCACATGAGCGCCAGACTACGGCGTTTCGGGCGATCGTCCCAACGACTTGGGAAATCCATAGATTGCAGCGATATAGCGGACCGACGTATCCTGGGGATGTATCGGCTCGATACATCGACGCGAGAGGAGGGCGGTTCCCATGGCCGGCGGACAGGGCAGGGTCTTGGAACTGGCCGTGCTCGGGTCGCTGCACGAGACTCCACTCCACGGCTATGAGCTGCGCAAACGGCTCAACGCCCTGCTGGGGATGTTCCGCGCGTTCTCCTACGGATCGCTCTATCCGTGTCTTCGATCGCTTCTGGCTCAAGGGCTCATCGCGGAGGAGCAGCCCGCTCCCGCCACGATCGTCGGCGGCCGATCAAAGATCGTTTACAAGCTGACCGCCGAGGGCAAGGAACGGCTGCAGGAGATGCTGACGCAAGCCGGGCCTTCCGCGTGGGAGGACGAGAGCTTCGGTGTGCACTTCGCGTTCTTCCGCCACACCGAGGCCGAAGTGCGCTTGCGCATACTCGAAGGCCGCCGTAGCCGGCTTGAGGAGCGGCTCGACGCCGTGCGGACCGCACTGGCGCGCACCAGGGAGCGCCTCGACAGTTACACGCTCGAGCTGCAGCGTCATGGGCTCGAGTCGGTCGAGCGCGAGGTGCGCTGGCTGAACGAGCTGATCGCAACAGAGCGTCGGGCCTCCTCTGAGGAGAGGCCCGAAAGAGATACCACGTCAACTGATGAGTAAGGGAGCGAGTGCGATGGGTTCGGTTCGCGTGGCCATTGTCGGTGTCGGCAACTGCGCGTCGTCGCTGGTCCAGGGCGTCCACTTCTACAGGGACGCCGACCCGGACACACGGGTCCCGGGCCTGATGCACGTGAAGTTCGGCGACTACCACGTCGGCGACGTCGAGTTCGTCGCGGCGTTCGACGTGGATGCCAAGAAGGTCGGCCGGGACCTGTCCGAGGCGATCGTCGCCAGCGAGAACAACACGATCAAGATCACGGATGTGCCGCCGCTGGGGGTGACCGTCCAGCGTGGTCATACCTTCGACGGCCTGGGTGAGTACTACCGGGAGATCATCGAGGAGTCCGACGAGGCGCCCGTCGACGTGGTGCAGGTGCTCAGGGACAGCCAGGTCGACGTCCTGGTCTCCTACCTGCCCGTGGGCTCCGAGGAGGCCGACCGCTTCTACGCGCAGTGCGCCATCGACGCGGGCGTCGGATTCGTGAACGCGCTGCCGGTCTTCATCGCCTCCGACCCGGTGTGGGCGGAGAAGTTCACCGAGGCGGGGGTGCCGATCGTCGGTGACGACATCAAGTCGCAGGTCGGCGCCACGATCACGCACCGGGTTCTGGCCAAGCTGTTCGAGGACCGTGGCGTTGAGCTGCTGCGCACGTACCAGCTCAACTTCGGCGGCAACATGGACTTCATGAACATGCTGGAGCGCAAACGGCTCCAGTCCAAGAAGATCTCGAAGACGCAGTCGGTCACCTCGCAGATCCCGCACGAGATGGGCAAGGCCGACGTGCACATCGGGCCGTCGGACCACGTGCCGTGGCTGGACGACCGGAAGTGGGCGTACGTGCGGCTCGAGGGGCGGTCGTTCGGCGACACACCGCTCAACTTGGAGTACAAGCTCGAGGTTTGGGACTCGCCTAATTCGGCGGGAATCATCATCGACGCGGTGCGGGCCACCAAGATCGCCCTCGATCGGGGGATCGGCGGGCCGATCCTGTCGGCGTCCTCGTACTTCATGAAGTCGCCGCCGCAGCAGTTCTCGGACGATGAGGCTCGGGAGTACGTCGAGAAGTTCATCCGGGGTGAGGTCGAGCGGTGACCCGCTGACCCATCCGGCCTACGGCGCCGCGCCCGTTTTCGGGTGCGGCGCCTTCTTCATGCCGCGCGCCGCGCCACCGACCACGAGGGTGGTCCGTCAGCGGGCGGCCGGGGGGAGGGT
>NZ_VCKY01000068.1 GCF_005889735.1 Nonomuraea turkmeniaca | reverse complement strand
CCTGACGACCGAGCGCGGGCGGGAGCTCGCCGGTCCTGAGGCCGCACCCCTCAACCCCGAGCACGAGTGGATCTTCACGGGCAGTGGCTGGCACGGGGTGGAGATCGAACCGGCCGAGGCCTCTCGGCCGGGTCCCAAGCGCCAGGAGGTGGCCGGGCACGTCGTCAAGCGGTGGGTCCAGGTCGAGGCGCACGGCGAGCACGGGCCGCGGCGCGACTACTACATCGCGCTCCACGACGGCAGCTCCGAGAAGGCCAGGGCGTTCCGCGTGGAGCAGGGCGTCTACGAGGACGTGCTGCCGGGGGACGCGGTGCGGCTGGTGGTCAAGCCGCGCAGCGGCACCGTGGTCAGGGTGCTCGCCCACGACCGTCACTGGTAGGACGGCAGGTGCCCGGTCAGCAGGGTCTCCGTCTGCAGGCGGAGCCTGGCGTCGTGCTTGGGGTCGGTCAGCACCAGGAAACGTTCCTCGCGGATGGCCTCCACCGCCAGTTCGGCCACCCGGGACGGATCGATGCCGTCCGCCGCGCGCCTGCCGACGTGGTCAAGCGCCTCCAGCTCGTCCTGGGTGGGGGTGCCGGCCAGGCCGGGCGGGCGTACACGTTCGGACTCGGCGATCCGCGTCCTGACCGCCCCCGGGCAGAGGGCGGTCACGCGGAGCTTGGCGCCCACGGCTGCCAGGTCCTGGGCGAGCGACTGGGAGGCGGCCAGGGCGGCGTGCTTGCTGACCGTGTACCCGCCGGACCCGGGCACGGCGAACACCCCCGCCACTGACACCGTGTTGATGATGTGTCCCTCGGTGTCCTGTTCGATCATGCGCGGCACGAATGCGCGGACGGCGTGCAGCACGCCCCACAGGTTCACGCCCAGCAGCCAGGCGAAGTCCTCCTCGCTGCGGGTCCACATGTGGCCGCCCTGGTAGACCCCGGCGTTGTTGCAGAGCACGTGCACGGCCCCGAACTCGCCGAAGCACCGGTCGGCGAGATGGGCGACGGCGGCGGCGTCGGAGACGTCGGTGATCTGCGTGAGCACCTTGCCGTCCCCGGCCAGCGCGGCCGTCTCCGCGAGCCCGCCGTGGTCGACGTCGGCCAGCATCAGCGTCATCCCCTCGGCCGCTAACCGCAGCGCCAGGGCCCGGCCGATGCCGCTGGCCGCGCCCGTCACCACCGCAACCTTGCCAACGAGCTCGCGCACGTGATCGACGCTACAGGATCGCGCCGATCAGTCCCAGGGGCGGTGAGCCGAGATCGAGCAGCGCCTTGTGGAAGCGCTGCACGGTGAAGCCCGTGCCCCACTCCTTGCGCGCCCGCTCCCGCAGGTCGAGGATGAGCAGCTTGCCCCACGTGTACCGGCCGTAGGTCGGGTCGAACGTGGCCCGCTGGGCCTCCGCCAGCGCCGCCGGCCCGGCCAGATGCGTGTCCGACTCGAAGCGCCTGGCACCGTCCTCGACCGTCATCTGGCCGGTGTGCACGCCGACGGCGCAGGCCAGCCGGGTGACGCGGATGAGCGCCTCCACCCACACGCCGATCGCGAAGCGCGGATCGTCGGCCTCGAACCCCTCCTCGACGCACAACTCCTCGGCATAGTGCGCCCACCCCTCGATGAACGACATCGACTGCAGCAGCCGCCGCACCTCCGACGGCGCCCGGCGGAGCGCGCGGGCGTGCGAGAAGTGCCCAGGCGCCACCTCGTGAACATTGATCGCCGGAAGCGTGGTGTGGCTGAAGACCTCCAGCCATTCCTCCTGGTCCTGCTCGGCCCAGGAGGCGTTGGGCGGCGTGATGTGGTACCAGGACGGGCCTTCGGGCTCGCCGGGCGAGTTCCAGGACATCATCGCCATGGCCCAGCGGCGCGACTCGGGCGCCAGCCCGACCAGGCACTCGCCGTCGTGGTAGGGCACCAGGTCCTTCTCACGGGTGAACGCGATGGCCTTCTCGGTGCCCGCCCTGGCCGCCTCGATCACGCCGTCCGCGTCGGGGTGGTCCTTGACCAGCTCCCGCACGACGTCCAGCGGTGGCCCGGAGCGTCCCAGCCGCGCGCAGGACTCGGCGAGCAGCCCCATGAGCCGGTCGCGCTCGGCGTCGGCCCGCTCGGCCAGCCGGCCCAGGTCCACCGGCAGGCCCTCGGCCGTCCCCATCAGCCTGGCCAGCGCCTCGCCACCGAGCGAGGCGTCTGGGTCGCCCTCGGCCGCGGCGCGTTCCAGGTGCCCGACGAGCCGGCCGTGCGCGGCCAGCGCGGCCTCGTCCTGGACTCCGGCCGCCAGCCCTCGGGCCGCGCCCAGCAGGGACTTCGCGACCGGCGCGCTCAGCTGGTCGAGCGAGGCGATCGCGCCGTCCACGGCGTCCGGCCAGAGGGCGAGGTGGGCCGCCTTCGCCGCGGCACGCTCCGCCTCGGGGCCGTAGTCGCGGTCGTAGCAGGCGAGGTCCAGGTTCGACAGGTGCGGCATCGGGTTCTTGCGATGCAGCTCCAGCTCCCCGAACTGGTAGCGCAGGCTCTCCTCGAACACCTTCAGGTGCTCGGCGTCGTGCGGGTCGGCCGGCGCGGCCCCCTCGCCGAGCCGCGCCAGCCCTCCCCCTACGCCGGCCGGTGACAGGTCCTGGATCCGGCCGTCGTACTCGTGCCTGCCGCCGCCCTCGCGGGCCTCGGCCACCATGAGGTCGGTGACCGCCCGCAACCTGGGGTCAAGTTCCGTCATGCCGCTGACGCTAGCGCACGGTAATGCGCTGATAAATCACGCGCTTACCGGCAAATGGTGATGTGAGAATGCTCGGCATGCCGCTAAAGATCACGACCCTCGCCGAGCGCCCCGAGTTCGGGCCGGTGTTGTGGAACATGGAGAGCACGTGGCCCGTGTTCATGTTCCAGGATCCGATCGCCGACCTGTTCTACCCGTTCGCCGACACGGCCTACCCCGAGTACGTTCTGGTGGCGGACGACGACACCCAGCCCGGCCGGCTGGTGGCCAGGGCGTGCATGATCCCGTACCGGGCGGGCGGGGCCGAGCTGCCCGACGACGGATGGGACGGCGTGGTCAGGCGGGGCTGGCTGACCCGCGAACGCGGCACGCGACCCGACGCCGTCTCCGCCCTGGAGATCACCGTCCGCCCCGACCTGCAGGGCAAGGGACTGTCGTCGGTGATGCTGGCGGCGATGCGGGAGCGTGCCGCCCGCCACGGCTTCAGCGAGCTGGTCGCGCCGGTTCGGCCGAACATGAAGCACCTCGAACCACACACCCCGATGAGCGAGTACGCCTTCCGCACCCGCGAGGACGGGCTGCCGTACGACGCGTGGTTGCGGGTGCACGTACGGGCGGGCGGCAAGATCGTCAAGGTGGCGCCGCGGTCGATGGTGGTCGCGGGCACGCCGGCGGAGTGGCGGACCTGGTCCGACCTGCCGTTCGACCGCACGGGCGCCGTCGAGGTGCCGGGCGCGCTGAGCCCGGTGCACTGCTCGGTCGAGCACGACCACGCTGTCTATGTGGAGCCGAACGTCTGGGTCAGCCACGCATTGCACTAAACGGTGGTGCGGCGGCGCAGCTCGTCCAGGTGCTTGCCGACATCGAGACCCTTGCCCGCGGCCCAGCCGTCGTCGTGGTACGTCGCCAGATGCCGGTCGGCGGCGTCGCCGATCAGCGAGACGATCGTGCCGGTCTCGTCTCTGGCACGCATCCGCTCGACCAGCTCCAGTGCCGCCCAGAGCGCGGTGCCCGATGAGCCGCCCACCGGCAGCCCCGTCACCTCCCTGATGCGCCTGGCCGCCGCCACGCTCGCCGCGTCCGGCACGGGGATGACCAGGTCGACGAGGTCGGGACGGAAGCCGGGCTCGATGCGCGGCCGGCCGATGCCTTCGATGCGGGAGGGCATGCCGGTCGAGTAGTCGGGGCTGTCGAGGGTCCATCCGGGGAAATAGGCCGAGTTCTCCGGATCCGCGACGGCGACCCGGCACCGCCTTCCACCGGCGCTCCCCGAGGCCGCGCCTGGGGTGGGGGCGTCGGCGGCGCTCGGTGTGGGAGCGTCGCTGGCGCTCGGTGTGGAGGCGTCAGCGGCGCTCGGTGTGGAGGCGTCAGCGGCGCTCGGTGTGGAACCGCCGGCCGGGTGGTGGGAGCGTAGCCAGTGACCGAGGGTGGCGGAGGTCGCGCCGGTGCCGGCGCCCGTCACCACCCAGTCCGGCCGCACCTGGCCGAACAGCTCCTCCGCCAGGTCATGCTGCGCCGCCCGCCCGAACTGGTCGAGAAAGTGCCCGTCGATCTCCCGGGCCGCGTCGTAGATCGCCAGGGGCGGCGTCACGAACCTGCACTCCCCACCCAGCGCCTCCACCGCCCGCGCCCGCGCCTCGCTGCGCTCGCCCGGCATGACCACGACGTACGGCAACCCGAGCCGCCGCGCGAACCATGCCTGCGCCACCGCGGCATTCCCGCCCGTCGCCTCCACCACGGTCGTGCCCTCGCCGACCAGCCCGTCGAGGACGGCCTGCCGGAACAGCGCCCTGGCATGCCGGTGCCGCAGGCTCCCTGTCGGCTGCGCCGACTCGTCCTTCAGCAGCAGCCTGACCCCAGGGGTCGGCACGGGGAAGTCGACCAGCGGCGTCGGCGGCCCCGCCGCCAGCACCTCGAGCGCTCGCGCGTTCCAGCTCATGATCCCACCCTGCCAGGTGCTCGATCCCGTCCGGCCCGTGCTGCGCCGGCACCCCCGCCATCCGCACCGCACCGCCCACGTCGACGGACGTCCAGTTGGGCAGCGCCCGCACGGGCGCGCCGGCGCGCTCGGCCGCCGCGCCCTGTTCCCGATCGGGTATTCGCCGGGGCGTCGAACGTGGGTCGGTCAGCGGCCGCACGCCGCCGATCTCCAGCACCGCGGTCGGCCCGCCGATGGACATCCCTTGTCCTGCTGTTGCACATCACGTGCACAGAGGGCGATTTTCGCAAAGTTACCCATGGGTAGTTTTTGCGGATCCGCGCCATAGCGACAGAATCCCTTCATGGCATCCTTCGCTCCGCTCCGACCTGGAGATCCACAACGGCTGGGGGGCCTGGATCTCCTCGGCAGGCTCGGCGAGGGCGGTCAGGGCGTCGTCTACCTCGCCAGAGACCACTCTGGCGGAAACGTCGCGGTCAAGTGGCTGCGGCCCGATCTGTCGGGCGACCACGTCAGCGTCGAGCGTTTCCTGCGCGAGGTTCAGGTGGCCCAGCAGGTGGCGCCGTTCTGCACCGCCGCCGTCCTGGGCACCGGGGTCGAGCAGGACCGGCCGTACATCATCAGTGAGTACATCGAGGGGCCCTCACTACAGCGGATCGTGCAGGAGGAGGGCCCTCGCTCGGGCTCCGTCCTGCACCGGCTCGCCATCGGCACCGCCACCGCGCTGGCCGCGATTCATCAGGCCGGGATCGTGCACCGCGACTTCAAACCGGCCAATGTGATCATCGGTGCGGACGGGCCGCGGGTGATCGACTTCGGCATCGCCCGGGCGCTGAACGCCACCTCCACTGTCAGCAGCACGGTCGTGGGCACGCCGTCGTACATGCCGCCCGAGCAGATCATGGGGCACACCGTCGGGCCGGCCGCGGACATGTTCGCGTGGGCGAGCACGATGGTGTTCGCCGCCTCGGGCCGGGCGCCGTTCGGCAGCGACACGATGCCCGCGGTGATCAACCGAGTGCTCAACCAGCAGCCGGACCTGGGCGTTCTGGACGGGACGCTGCGTGACGTCGTGGCCGCGTGCCTGAACAAGGACCCGGCCCAGCGGCCGACCGCCGAGCAGGTGATCATGCGCCTGCTGCAGCACCCGGCGCCCAAGCCCGGCATGCTCGCCCAGGCCGCCGCCGAGGCGGCCCCGCAGACGCCCTTCGCGCCACCGTCCGGCCCACCCTCCGGACCACCCTCCGGCCCGCACTCCGGCCCAGCGGGCCCGCTCTCAAGTGCGCCGTTCGGCCCGCCGTCGGGTCCGCAGTCGAATCCGCAGTCCGTGCCGATGTCCTACCCCGGCCACGTCCCGCACCCGGCGCCGGGCGCGTATTCCGGGCCGGTCCCGCCGCATCCCCAACAGCAGTGGCGACATCCGGCTCCGCCGTACACCCAGCCGACGTACGGCGGCACGTACAACCAGCCGCCGAAGAAGAGCAAGGCCCCGCTGATCGTCGGCATCTCCGTGGCAGCTGCGTTGTTGCTGCTCGCCGGTGTGGTCGTGGTCATCCAGGTCAACAAGTCATCGGTCGTCGCGAAACCGTCCGAGACCCCGACGTCCGGGCGCACGCGGACCAGCGCCGGCACCCGTCCCAGCCCGAGTCCGTCCGTCACCCAGTCCGCCGCCGTGCCGAGGACGGGCACCAAGAGGACGCTCCCCGGCGCCAAGGTCTCCCTGTACGAGAACCCGTCCGACGCGATCGTCCTGACCTCCTACGAGATCTTCGACAAGGCGAAGGACGACTGGATCGACTACGCGAGGGGCTCGCTGCGCGGCACGTTCACGAAGTACGCCGGCAACTGGGAGTCCATGGTCTCGCCCGACGGCCGCTACCTGGCCAGCAGGGGCAGGAGCTACAGCTCCGACGACTACGACTTCATCGTCATCACCGACCGGCAGTCCGGCGACCGCACGACGATCAAGACCGTCAAGGAGCCGCTGATCAGCAGCATCAGGGCCTGGTCGAAGGACGGCTCGAAGATCCTCCTCAACACGGAGCGCAAGACCGGGGCGGACAAGTGGGTCTACCTCGGGTTCGTCCTCGTGGACGTGGCCGCGAAGGAGGCCACCACGGTCGACGTCTCCGACTCCTCGGTCCGCGACACGGCCTTCGGCTTCGACGGCGATGACGAGGGCGTGGTCAACGTCTACGGCAACGAGAAGAACCAGGGCATACGCTTCTTCGACGCCAAGGGCACGGCCACACGCTCGTTTCCCGGCATCGGCACCATGTCGGCCGGCACGCAGGACATCTTCTCGCCGTCGGGCAAGGCGTTCGTCACCAACTGCCCCAACGGGGGCGACGGCGACCACTGCATCTGGGACGCCGCCTCCGGCGATCGCCTGCGGAAGTTCTACTCCGACTGCGACAAGGTGCTCGGTTTCTACGACGAGAACCACCTCTACTGCTGGGAGCAGGACAACGGCGTCAACGACGAGGTCCAGGTGATCGACTTCTCCGGCAAGCTGCTCCGCAAGCTCCTGGAGGTGCCGGACGACGTGGACTTCAGCCCCGCCTTCACCTTCAACCCGCAACGAGGGTCCTGAACCATCCGGCGCGGAAACCCGTCATGAGGTCATGAAGACGCTGATCCGTACGGCCGTGACCGTCGCGGCACTCGCGACGGTCACGGCCGCCTGCACCACCTCCACGGGAGAGACGCCGGCGCCGCCGAAGAAGACGACCCTCGGCGCGATCCGCCTGGTCGCCTACAACAGTTGCGACGACATGCTGGCGGGCCTGCGGGAGAAGGCGGCGGCGAACGTCGGCCCGTGGGGGTTCGGCGGCGTCACGCCCCTGACGGCGCGGGCAGAGGACACGGCGGCCATCACCCCCAACGCGAAGACGGCCGTCCCCGAGCACTCCACGACCAACGTGCACGAGGCCGGTGTGGACGAGCCGGATCTGGTCAAGACCGACGGCAACCGGGTGATCACGGTGACCGGCGGCACGCTGCGGATCATCGACACCGCCACGCGAAAAGTCACCTCGACCCTGAAGCTGACCGAAGGCGACGAGCGTGTCTTCGCCCCCGCCGACCTGCTGCTGTCCGGGAACCGCGCCCTGGTGTTGTTCCGCGGCTACGGCGACGCCATGTTCAAGGCGACCTCCGCGGTCCCGCTCGGCGACACCCGCTACGTCCTGGTCGACCTGGCCGGCGAGCCCAAGGTCATGAGCACGGTCAAACCCCAGGGCACGTACGTGGACGCCAGGATGGTCGGCTCCACGGTCAGGATCGTCACCCGCAGCCAGCCCGACATCACGCTCCCGCAGCCAAAGGAGAACGTCTCGGAGGCGGAGCGCATCAAGGCGAACCAGGCCGCGGTGCGCCAGGCTCCGATCGACGCCTGGCTCCCCAAGATCGAGATCAAGGACGCGTCCGGCGCCGTCAAGACCGACACGGTCAAGTGCGAGCGGGTCAGCCACCCCGCCGACTACACCGGCACCTCGTTGCTGACCGTGCACACGCTCGACCTGGCGCAGGGCGTCACCACGACCGGCACCGACCCGATCAGCCTCGCCGCCGACGGCGACATCGTGTACGGCACCGGCACCAGCCTGTACGTGGCCAGCAACCCGCGCTGGTGGTCGGTGCTCCCCATGCCGATCGACATCGCCCCGGCCGAGGAGCCCACCCCCGAGGAGCCGAAGCCGACCCCCGAGGAGCCGAAGCCGACCCCCACGATCCCGCCGGAGGAGACCGAGATCCACCGGTTCGACGTCGCCTCGCCAGGACCGCCCTCCTACGTGGCCTCCGGCAAGGTCAGCGGCAGGCTGCTGAACCAGTACTCGATGTCCGAGCACGAGGGCCATCTCCGCGTCGCCACCACGCTCACCTCGGCCGACGGCAAGAACAGCTCCAGCACGGTCCACGTGCTCAAGGCCGACACGCTGGCCAAGAGCGGCGAGGTCGGCGGGCTCGGCGAGGGCGAGCGGATCTACTCGGTGCGGTTCATCGGCGCGGTCGGCTACTGCGTCACGTTCAAGCAGGTCGACCCGCTCTACACGCTCGACCTGCGCGATCCGGCGGCTCCCAAGGTGACCGGCGAGCTGAAGATCACCGGCTACTCGGCGTACCTGCACCCGGGCGGTGAGGGCAGGCTGATCGGCATCGGCCAGGAGGCCAGTGAGCAGGGCAGGACGCTCGGCACCCAGGTGTCGTTGTTCGACGTCAGCGACCCGGCCAGTCCGCGCCGGCTGTCGCAGCTGTTCCAGAAGGACTCCGGGTCGGAGGCCGAGTGGGATCCGCACGCTTTCCTGTACTGGCCGAAGACCGGCCTGTCGGTGATCCCGCTCACCCAGCAGAACGAGTCGGGCGCGCTCGTCCTCAAGATCGATGACTCGGGCGTGTCAAAGGTCGGCATGATCAAGCATCCGACGCAGGAGCAGCAGGGGGACTACGCATACCAGCCCGGCATCCAGCGCTCGATCGTCATCGGCGACACGATCTGGACGCTCTCCCAGGAAGGCATCCAGGTCAACGACGCCACGACGCTTGCCTCACAAACGTGGATCCCGCTTCGTTAAGCGACCGATAGGTGCCGATTCGTAGTGAATCGGCACCTTTTTTATGGACTTTTCACGACAAATGATGAAAGCTTTACTGACATTCTCCTGTCGAGAAAGGGCTTTCATGCGATCACTCACCCCCCTGCTCGCATTGCTCATCGGCGCACTGGCGTTACCCATGACGCCGCTCCCGGTCTCCGCCGCCGCACCGGACGGCACGTACATCGTCCAGCTCAACCCCTCGATGCGCGCGCCCCGCGGCGCCGCCCAGGACCAGGTGTCCCAGCACGGCGGCGAGCTCGTCGGCGTCTACGAGCACGCCTTCAAGGGCTACACCGCCCGCCTGAGCGCGACCGCGGCCGAGCAGCTCAAGCGGAACCCGAACGTGCTCAGCGTCGAGCCCGACGCCGAGGTCACCGCCTTCCCGCAGACCACGCCCACCGGCGTCCGGCGGATCTTCGGCCCGAACAACCCGAACCTCGACATCGACAGCACCGACGACGTACGCATCGACGTGGACGTCGCGGTCGTCGACACCGGCGTCGACTACACCCACCCCGACCTCAACGTGGTGGCCCGGGCCAACTGCGTAACCGGCATCTGCCTGAACAACTCCGGCACCGACGACAACGGCCACGGCTCGCACGTCGCGGGCACCGTGGGCGCCATCGACAACGCCATCGGCCCGGTCGGCGTCGCGCCCGGCGCCCGCATCCACGGCGTGAAGGTGCTCAACGCGGCCGGCTCCGGCACCCTGTCCGGGATCGCCGCCGGCATCGACTGGGTGGTGGCCCGCGCGTCCACCATCGAGGTCATCAACCTCAGCCTGGGCTGCAACGGCTGCTCCAGCAGCGCGATCAGCAACGCGATCGCGAACGCGGTCAACCGCGGCGTCGTGGTCGTCGTGGCCGCCGGCAACAGCCGCACGAACACCGCCAATTTCTTCCCCGCCAACCACCCCGACGTGGTCACCGTGTCGGCTCTGACCGACAACGACGGCCTGCCCGGCGGCGCCGGCGGCAGCAGGCTGTCGTGCCGCAGCGAGACCGACCAGGACGACACCCTGGCCTTCTACTCCAACTACGGCTCCACCGTGGAGATCGCCGCGCCCGGCACCTGCATCTACTCGACGTACCGGAACGGCGGCTACGCCACGATCAGCGGCACCTCGATGGCCTCCCCGCACGTGGCGGGCGCGGCCGGCGTCCTCACCTCGGGCGCCCGCAAGCCGACGACGAGGGCGGGCTCGCTGGCCGTGCGCAGCACGCTGATCTCCACAGGCAACGCCAACTGGACCGACGACTCGGGTGACGGCGTCAAGGAGCCGCTGCTCGACGTGCACGACGCCACGCGGTACCCGCCCGCAGGGTGACCGTCAGCGGGCGGCCTCCGGGCCGCCCGCCAGCTCGCGGGCGATGTCCAGGTGCCCGGCGTGCCGCATGTACTCCTCCAGGACGTGGAACATGATCCACCCCAGCGTCGGGGGCTCCTCGGGCGGCTGGAACCGCCCGATCCGCGAGGCCCGATCGGACAGCCGCCCCTTGGCCACGACCTGCCTGGACCGCTCGCACTGCGCCAGGTAGAAGGCCTTGACCTCCTCGAACGACTCGCCCGCGACCAGCCGTTCCTCGCTGTCACGGTCACCGTACGGGTCGTCGATCGGCTCGCCCGCGTAGTCCCAGACGAACCACCGCCGCTCCATGTACGCCAGGTGCTTGAGCATCGCGAGCGGCGTCCACCCGGACGGCACCCGACTCACCTCGGGCTCCGGGAACCCGTCCAGCACCCGCAGGATCTCCTCGCGGTAGTGGTCGAGGTATCCCTCCAGCAGCTCGCGGGGGTCGGACAACTGCCGGGACGGCTCGGCCATGCTCACTCCGGAAGGACGACGGGGACGATCTCGGGCGCGCCTAGCCTGATCGCGTCCGCCTCCTGGTCGGAGTCCTGCTCCTGGGAGCGGCGCTCGGCCTCCACGCGCTTGGTGAAGTATTCCACCTCCCTCTTGACCTGTTCCCCGTCCCAGCCGAGCGGCCCGGCCAGCAGCTCGGCCGCCTCCTGCGCCACGGCCAGGCCACGGTGGAAGGTCTCGATGGAGATGTGCGTACGCCGGGTCAGCACGTCGTTGAGATGCCGGGCGCCCTCGTGAGTGGCGGCGTAGACGATCTCCGCGCGCAGGTAGTCGTCGGCCCCGGCCAGCGGCCGGGCCAGCGACGGGTCCTGCTCGATCAGCTCCAGCACCTCGTCGATCAGCGACCCGTAACGCTGGAGCAGATGCTCGATCCTGGCCACGTGCAGGGACGAGGTCTGGGCGAGCCGGTGCCGGGAGTTCCACAACGCCTGATAGCCCTCGGCGCCGACGAGCGGGATGCGGTCGGTGCACGAGCGCGGCACCCGCTGGTCGAGCCCGTGCGCCACGGCGTCCACGGCGTCGCGCGCCATCACCCGGTAGGTCGTGTACTTCCCGCCTGCGATCATCACCAGCCCCGGCACCGGGTGCGCCACCACGTGCTCCCTGGACAGCTTGGAGGTCTCGTCGGACTCCCCTGACAGCAGCGGCCGCAGCCCGGCGTAGACGCCCTCGACGTCGTCGCGGGTCAGCGGCACCGACAACACGGCGTTCACGTGGTCGAGCAGGTAGTCGATGTCCACCCGGGAGGCCGCGGGGTGGACCTTGTCCAGCGTCCACTCGGTGTCCGTGGTGCCGATGATCCAGTGACGGCCCCAGGGGATCACGAACAACACCGACGTCTCGGTACGCAGGATGATCCCGGTCAGCGAGTGGATCCGGTCACGCGGCACGACAAGGTGGATGCCCTTGGACGCGCGGACGTGGATCTGGCCCCGCCCACCCACCAGCTCCTGGATGTCGTCGGTCCAGACACCGGTGGCGTTGACCACCTGCTGGGCGCGTACCTCCAGCTCGTCGCCGCACTCCAGGTCGCGTACCCGCACGCCGGTGACCCGCTCGCCCTCCCGCAGGAACCCCACGACCTGCGTTCGGGGCGCGATGAGGGCACCGTAGGTGGCAGCCGTGCGCAGCGTCGTCATCACGAAACGTGCGTCGTCCACCTGGGCGTCCCAGTACTGGACGGCGCCGGTGAAGGCGGTCTTCTTCAGCGCCGGGGCCAGCCGCAGTGCCCGCGACCTGGACAGGTGGCGGTGGCCGGGGACGCCTCGGGTGACCCCGGACGCGCGGCCGAGTGTGTCGTAGAGCGCCACGCCGGCGCCCACGTACGGGCGCTCCCAGCCGTAGTGGGTCATCGGGAAGAGGAACGGCACCGGTCTGACCAGGTGCGGCGCGATCCGCTGCAGGAGGAGCGAGCGTTCCTGGAGCGCCTCGCGTACGAGCTCGAAGTTGAGCTGCTCCAGGTAGCGCAGGCCGCCGTGGATGAGCTTGGAGGAGCGTGAGGAGGTGCCGGAGGCGAAGTCTCTGGCCTCGACCAGGGCGACGTCGAGGCCGCGGGTCACGGCGTCGAGCGCGATCCCCGCGCCGACGACACCGCCGCCGACCACGACCACGTCGAGCTCCCGCGCGACCATGTCCTCCAGTGCCGCGGCGCGTTCCGCGGGCCCGAGCCGCGCCACGCCCCTTCCCGACGTCATAGCTCCCCCTATCGCCTGCGCTCCATACCTACCCACGCCCAGGCACGTACGACCCCGGCCCTGCTCGCTGGATCCGCGTCAGGCGCGGACGACCTTGAGGCCGGCGTCGGAGAGCTGGCCGGCGACGGCGTCCGGCAGCTGGGAGTCGGTGACGAGGGTGTCGATCTGGGTGAGGGGGCAGATGCGGGAGAACGCCCGCTTGCCGATCTTGGAGGAGTCGGCCACCACGACCACCTGCGCGGCCCGGCTGATCAGCAGGTGGTTGACGCTGGCCTCGCCCTCGTGGTGCGCCGACGCGCCCAGCTCGACGTCCAGCCCGTCCACCCCGAGGAAGGCCACGTCCAGCGTCACCTGCTCCAGCACGCCGGACGCCAGCGGCCCGATGAGCTCGTACGACTGCTGCCTGGCCACCCCGCCGGTCACCACGATCTTGACGTGCCGTCGCACGGTGAGCTCGGCGGCGATGTTGAGCGCGTTCGTGACGATCGTGAAGCCGCTCTCCAGCGTGGGCAGCGTGGCGAGGGTACGCGCCAGCTCGGACGTGGTCGTGCCGCCGTTGAGTCCCACCACGGCCCCCGGCGTGACGAGCTCGGCCGCCGCGGCCGCGATGCGGTGCTTCGCGTCGGCGTGCCTGGCCGTCTTGTACCGCAGCGGCAGGTCGTAGCTCACGCTCTGCGCGACCGCCCCGCCGCGCGTACGCATGAGCATCTGCTGCTGGGCCAGCTGGTCGAAGTCCCGCCTGATCGTCGCGGTGGAGACGTCGAGCGCCTGAGCGGCCTCCTCGACCGACAGCCTGCCCTCCTGGGCCAGCAGCTCGAGGATGGCGTTCCAGCGGTCGTAGCGGGACACGAAGGCCTCCTAGCGGATGTGGTGGAGCAAGCGTGGCACACCGGAGAAGCCCGAGCCACCACTGCCCATTGCTGCACTTTTCTGTTATAAATAATGCAGAAACAATCAATCCTGGGAGGCATGGGTGACCACCCACACCGAGGCCGAGATCGCGTCCCAGCCGTCGTGCTGGCGGCGGGCCGTCGACGACGTCCCGCTCGGGACTCTGCCGCGCCGGGGCGAGCGTGTCGCCGTCGTCGGCTGCGGCACGTCGTGGTTCATCGCCATGGCGTACGCCACCCTGCGCGAGCGGGCCGGGCACGGCGAGACCGACGCCTTCACCGCCTCCGAGTTCCCCACCGGCCGCCGCTACGACCGCGTGCTGGCGCTGACCCGCTCGGGCACCACGACCGAGGTGCTGGAGCTGCTGGCCCGGATCGACACGGCGACCACGGCCATCACCGCCGACCCCAACACCCCGATCATGACGGCCGCGGACGAGGTCGTGGTGCTCGACTACGCCGACGAGCGGTCGGTCGTGCAGACCAGGTTCGCCACCACGCAGCTCGCCCTGCTCCGCGCGAGCCTCGGCGAGGACCTCACGCAGGTGATCGCCGACGCCGAGGAGGCCGTGGCCGCGCCGCTGCCCGGCTCGCTGGTCGAGGCGGAGCAGTTCAGCTTCCTGGGCACCGGCTGGTCGGTCGGGCTGGCGCAGGAGGCGGCGTTGAAGATGCGCGAGGCGTCCCGATCGTGGACCGAGGCGTACCCGGCGATGGAATACCGGCACGGTCCCATCAGCATCGCCGCACCCGGTCGGGTGACGTGGATGCTCGGCGCCGCGCCCGGCGGCCTGCGCGCGCAGGTCGAGGAGACCGGCGGGACGTTCTTCGAGAGCGGGCTCGACCCGATGGCCGAGCTGATCCGGGCGCAGCGGGTGGCCGTCGCCCGCGCCTTCGCCCGCGGGCTGAACCCCGACGAGCCCATGCACCTCACGCGATCTGTGATCCTTTCTTCATGAGCGAGCGTAGCGAGCGACCAATCAGACACAGCCCTGCAAGGCTCATGCGGCCGGCGAAGGAGGCCGCATGAGCCTTACTCTCGCCGACGCCAGGATCGTGACTCCCGAGGGAGTGCACGAGGGGTGGCTGACCATCGAAGACGGCCGCATCACGCACGTCGGCCACGGATCCGCGCCGGGCAACGGCCTGAGCGTGGGCGGCCGGCACGTCGTCCCCGGGTTCGTGGACATCCACAACCACGGCGGCGCGGGCGGCTCCTTCCCCACCGGCGAGCAGGACCGGGCCCGCGACGCGGTGGCGCTGCACCGGCGGCACGGCACCACGACGACCATGGCCAGTCTGGTCACCGACTCGCTCGACGGGCTGACCCGGGCCGCGGCGTCGCTGGCGGAGCTGTGCGACGACGGGCTGCTGGCGGGCATCCACTTCGAGGGCCCCTACATCGCCAGGAGCCGGTGCGGCGCGCACGACCCGACGTTGCTGCGCGAGCCGTCCACTCAGGAGTTCGCGGGGCTGGTGAAGGCCGGGCGCGGGCACGTACGCATGATCACGGTCGCGGCCGAGCTGCCCGGCGGGCTCGACATGATCCGCATGGCCGTGGCCGAAGGCGTGATCGCGGCCATCGGGCACAGTGACGCGGACTACGACGAGACGATCGTCGCCATCGAGGCGGGCGCGAGCGTGGCCACGCACCTCTACAACGCGATGCCACCGCTCGGGCACCGCGCCCCGGGACCCGTGGCGGCGCTGCTCGACGACGAGCGGGTGACGGTCGAGCTGATCAACGACGGGGTTCACGTGCATCCGGCCATGATGCGGCTGGCGTACGAGGTGGCGGGTCCCGGCAGGACGGCGCTGGTCACGGACGCGATGGCGGCCGCCGGGCTGGGCGACGGCGACTACGGTCTCGGCACCATGCGGGTACGCGTGGACGGCGGCGTGGCCCGGCTCGTCGAAGGCGGCTCCATCGCGGGCTCCACGCTGACCATGGACGTCGCGTTCCGCCGTGCCGTGCGGGAGCTGGGCATGTCCTTGCCCGACGCCGTGCAGGTCGCCTCGCTGACGCCCGCGCGGGTGCTGGGCCTGGCCGACACGATCGGCTCGATCGCCGTCGGCAAGGCGGCCGACCTCGTGGTGCTCTCCGACGAGCTGGAGGTGGCCGGGGTGATGAAGGACGGCGCCTGGATCACGGAGCCGCGATGATCCTCACCGTGACGCTCAACATGGCGCTCGACGTGACCTACGAGGTGCCCTCGGTCGACTGGGACGGGGTCAACCGGGTCGGCGCCGTGCACCGGCGCGCGGGCGGCAAAGGCGTCAACGTGGCCCGCGTCCTGGCCGCGCTCGGCCGCGAGGTGCTGGTCACCGGCCTGGTGGGTGGGCCCACCGGGCGGGCGATCGAGGAGGACCTGGAGTCGGCGGGGCTGCGGAGCGAGCTGTGCGGCATCGCCGGCGACTCCCGCACGACGCTGGCGGTCTGCGAGACCGGCGGCTCGCGGGATCGGCGCACCGCGCTGTTCAACGAGCCCGGCCCTCAAGTCACACCCGCCGAGCTGGCCGGCTTCGTGCGGCGCTACACCTCCCTCGCGTCCGCCGCTGACGTGGTGGTCGTCTCCGGCAGCCTGCCGCGCGGCGTGCCCGCCGACTTCTACGCCACTCTCGCCGGCATCCCCGCCGCACCCGTGATCGTGGACGCCGACGGCGACCCGCTGCGCCACGCCCCCAAGGGCCGCCCCGCCGTCGTCAAACCCAACGCGGAAGAGCTGGCCAGGGCCTTCCCCGGCGGCCAGGGCGCGCAGGAGCTGCGTAGCCAGGGTGCGGAGGCCGTGGTGGTGTCCATGGGCGCCGACGGGCTGCTCGCCGTGACGGGGGAGGGAACCTTCCGGGCACGGATGCCGTACACCGTCGAAGGCAACCCGACCGGGGCGGGTGACGCGCTCGTCGCGGGGCTGGCGATGGACATGGCCGAGGAGTGGCCCGACAGGCTCAGGAGGGCCGCGGCGCTCGGCGCCGCGGCCGTCGCCGCGCCGGTGGCCGGCGCGTTCGACCGCGACGTGTACGCCGACATCCACCCACAGATCGTCATCACATAAGGAGCCCGCCATGCCCCTCGCCGCCATCGGCGAGATCGTCCGCCAGTCCCCCGCTGGGGTGGGCGCGTTCAACGTGATCCAGCTGGAGCACGCCGGCGCCATCGTGGCCGGCGCCGAGGCGCTCGGCCTGCCGGTCGTCCTGCAGATCAGCGAGAACTGCGTGCGCTACCACGGCGCGCTGGAGCCGATCGCGCTGGCCTCGCTCGCGGTCGCCAGGCGGGCCGAGGTGCCCGTCGCCGTCCATCTCGACCACGCCACCGACCGCGCGCTCGTCGAGGAGGCGGTGGCACTGGGGCTCGGCTCCGTCATGTACGACGCCTCGGCGCTGCCCGACGAGGACAATGTCCGCGCCACGGCGGAGGTGGCGGCCTGGTGCCACGAGCGGGGCGTATGGGTGGAGGCCGAGCTGGGCGAGGTCGGCGGCAAGGACGGCGTGCACGCCCCCGGCGCCCGCACCAAGCCGCACGAGGCGGTCGACTACGTGGCCAGGACCGGCGTGGACGCGCTGGCCGTGGCCGTCGGCACCTCGCACGCGATGACCACCAAGGACGCGGTGCTGGACCTGGACCTCGTCGCGGAGCTGCGAGCGGCGGTGCCGGTGCCGCTGGTGCTGCACGGCTCGTCGGGCGTGCCGGACGACGTGCTGCGCGAGGCCGTACGACGCGGCATGAAGAAGATCAACATCGCGACGCACCTGAACAAGGCGTTCACCGGCGCGGTACGCGACTACCTCGCTCACGACGAGCGCGTCGTCGACCCCCGCAAGTACGTCAAGGCCGGCCGCGACGCGGTGGCCCGCGAGGTCACGCACCTGCTCGGCGTGCTCACGGGCTGAGCTCCTTCCGCATCATCACGGCGGAGCGGCCCTTGACCCCCTCCCTGCCGGTCTCGACGTAGCCGAGCGAGGTGTACAGGGCGATGTTGGAGGCCATCTTGACGTTGGTGTAGAGGCGCAGCGCGGGCAGCCCCAGCCGCCGCGCCTCCTCCTCGGCGTACGCCATCAGCCCGCGCCCGATGCCCTTGCCGTGACTCTCGGGCCGTACCGCGACGTTGTCCACCAGCAGGGCCCCGTCCTCCGGCACGAGCACGATCAGCCCCTGCAGATCGTCGGTGACGTGCACCCGGCCTGCCTCGATCAGCGCCGCGTAGTCGGCCTCCATCGGCACCGGCCGCATGCCGACGACCTCGATCCACGGCTGGTAGGCGTCGTGGACCAGCCGCTCCACGGCTGCCCTGTCCTCGGGCCGGGCGAGTCTCATGCGCCCAATGTTGCCAGCGCCCGCTCCACCTGTCGCTGGAAGGTTCCCGGCGGATTGCGCGGACTCTCGTGCGACAGCAGGAACAACCAGATCATGCTGTGCAGTTTGCGGTAGTCGCGCATCAGCCGCTCCTCCGGCGGGCTCAGCTCGAACCGCCGTGCGATGTCCACCTCGCCCTCGACCCACATCGACACGTGCTCGGCCAGTTCCGCCACCTCGAACGCCAGGTCGCTGCGCCCGGAGTCCTCGAAGTCGACTCTCCGGACGCGGGCGCCGTCCCAGAGGAAGTTCGCCAGGTTGCCGTCGCCGCCCCCGAACACCGGCCGCACTCCCGACTCGTCCGGCCGCCAGCTCTCCAGCCACCGCAGACCCTCCTTCACGGCCTGGTCCGCCAGCGGATCACGCGGCTGCCACGCAGCGGCCCTGTGCAGCACCCAGTCGCTGACCGCCGCGCGTTGCCACGGGCGGATCGGGACGGTCTCGAGCACGGCCGCCGGCACCGCCGCGTGCAGCTCATCGAGAGCCTCGGCCATGGCCGTGACCTGCGGGTTCCCCGCGGACAGCCCACGCAGTGACACCCCGTCGATCCTCGTCATCGACACCACGCCCGCCTCGAACGCGATCGGCTCCGGCGCCAGCCCCGGGGCGTGCTCGGCCAGCAGGCTCAGTGCCCGCCACTCCCGCTCGGCCCCGCCTTGCTTGCCGTCCACGTACCGCTTGGTGACGACGTCGCCGTCATAGACCAGCTCATGCGTGTGTTGAAGATCAGCCACACGTCAGCGTAGCAACCGCCCCACGGCACTGGTCACGAGCTCGTGGATCCGATCGGCCGGCTCCTTCATGAGCCGGGTCACCCGCTCCTGAACCCGTGGCCCGGACAGGCTCGTCGCCCGCAGCGCGACATTCTGCCTGACCGCCTTGACACTATTCCACCTGTAGGACGACGATCAAACCACTTCACCCATAGTACTCCAAACGGAGTTGATTCGGCATGCGAAAGCTCGTCTACTACGTCGGCACGTCCATCGACGGCTACATCGCGGGCCCGAACGGCGAGTTCGACTTCTACCCGCCGGCCGATGACATGGCGGCACACCTCAACAACGAATACCCGGAGACCATCCCCGCGCACATCCGCGCCCACGTGGGCATCGACGCGCCGAACAGGCGCTTCGACACCGTGATCATGGGCCGCGGCTCCTACGAGCCCGGCCTGGCCGTCGGCGTGACCAGCCCGTACGCGCACCTGCGGCAGTACGTCATCTCCACCACCATCAAGAGCGTCGACGACCCCGCCGTCGAGCTGGTCCACGAAGACCCACTCGGCCTGGTACGCCGGCTCAAACAGGAGGACGGACTGGACATCTACCTGTGCGGCGGCGGCAACCTGGCCGCCCAGCTCCTGCCGGAGATCGACGAAATGATCGTCAAGTGCCACCCGGTGGTGGCGGGGGCGGGCGTCTCGGCCTTCGACGGCGAGTTCCGGCCGACCGTGTTCACCCTGACCGGCACCCGGACGTACAACAACGGGGCCGTGGTCATGCACTACTCCCGCTAGATCACCACGGGACAGGCTGCCCGTCGCGGAAGAAGCCGCCGGTCGGCCCGCCGTCCGGCAGGTCGACGGCCCACAACACACTCCTCGCCCCCTCGGCGACCGGCCGGCCGCCCGGCCCGCCCATGTCGGTCGCCACCCAGCCGGGGCAGACCGCGTTCACGAGGATCCGATCCCGCCGGAGCTCGGCGGCCAGCATCTTCGTCAGCGCGTTGAGCGCCGCCTTCGACACCGCGTACGCGGGCGTGCCCGCCCCCATGGACGCCAGCGACCCGGCCTCGCTGGAGACGTTCACCACCCGCCCGCCCCCCAACAGGGGCAGCAGGGCCTGCGTCACCCGCCACGCGCCCAGCAGGTTCGTCTCCAGGGCCTCCCGCACCACGTCCAGGTCCGCGTTCACGGCCCGCTGCCAGGTGTCGTAGTGAATGGCCGCGTTGTTGACGAGCACGTCCACCCGCGCATGAGAGTCCCGCACGCCCGCGGCGAACGTGTCCACGGACTCCTGGTCCGAGACGTCCAGCCGCCTCGGCACGACCTCGCGCCCCATCCCCCGAGCCGCCTTCTCGGCCTGGCCCAGGTCCCTGGCGGTGAGCAGCACGGTGTCCCCGGCCAGCGCGAGCTGCCGGGCCACCTCCAGCCCGATCCCCCGATTGGCCCCTGTGACCACACACACCCGACCCGCCATCACCACTCCTTCCCCGCTCATGGCCTCACGCCGTTCGGCAGGCTCGGCCGCCCTATGCCGCCCTGCTCATGGCCTCACTGCGTGAGGCGGGCTCGGTCGCCCTATGCCGTCGTCTTCCCCCGCTCTGGTCGCTACGCTCCCGCCGCTCCTCCAGCCGACGCCACTCCCTCACGCCCCGCTCTGGTCGCTACGCTCCCGCCACTCCCTCACGTCTGCGCAGCAGGAAATCGCGCTCCACCTCGTTGCCCGCCCCGGCGATGGCCGCCTCGTACGCCTGGGCCGCCTCCTCGTGCCGGCCCAGCCGCCGCAACAAGTCGGCCCGTACGGCGTGGAACAGGTGATAGCTCGGCACGTCGAGCCCGTCGACCAGGGCCAACGCCTTCTCGGGCCCGTCCGACTCGGCCACCGCCACCGCCCGGTGCAGGGCCACGACCGGGCTCGGGTCGAACGTCAGCAGCTGATCGTACAACTGCACGATCTGAGCCCAGTCGGTGTCCGCCGCGCTCGGCGCGTCGCTGTGCACGGCGTTGATGGCGGCCTGGATCTGGTACGGTCCCGGCCGGTCGATCCGCAGACAGCTCCGGACGAGGGCCTGCCCCTCCTCGACAAGCCCGCGGTCCCACGCCCCCCGATCCTGCTCGGCCAGCGGCACCAGCTCACCCGCCGGCCCCGTACGGGCAGCCCGCCGCGACTCGATGAGCAACATGAGCGCGAGCAGCCCCATGACCTCGGGCTCGCCGGGCATGAGCGATGCCACCAGCCGCCCGAGTCTGATGGCCTCCGCGCACAACTCCGCACGGACGAGCCGCTCGCCGGAGCTGGCCGCGTACCCCTCGTTGAAGATCAGATAGACCACGGCCAGCACGGCCCGCAGCCGCCCGGGGAGATCGCCCTCCGCCGGCACCCGGTACGGGATCTTCGCACCGCGGATCTTGCTCTTGGCCCTGACCAGCCGTTGCGCCATGGTCGGCTCGGGCACCAGGAACGCCCGCGCGATCTCCGCCGTCGTCAGCCCGCCGAGCAACCGCAACGTCAGCGCGACCTGGACGTGGGGCGCGAGCGCGGGATGGCAGCAGGTGAAGATCAGCCGCAGCCGATCGTCGGGTACGGCTCCCTCCTCCGAAGGAGGGGCCTGCTGTGCGTGCAGCAGCGCGGCCTGCGCGTGCTTGTCCTGCCGCGCCGACTCCCTGCGCAGCCGGTCGAGGGCCTTGTTGCGCGCGGTGGTGATGATCCACCCCGCCGGGCTGGGCGGCACCCCGTCCACCGGCCACCGCCGCACCGCGACCGCGAAGGCCTCCTGCACCGCCTCCTCGGCCACGTCGATGTCCCCGAAGGCACGCACGAGCACGGCCACGGCCCGGCCGTACTCCTCGCGGAACACCCGCTCGACCTCGGGCATGGAACCGCCTCAGCGCTGCTGGAGCGCCATCGTGTCCACCGTGTTCTTGGCCTCCAGCAGGGAGGCTCCGGTCTGTTCCCGGTAGATCTTGATCGCCAAGATCTTCTTTCCCCTCCGCAGAGCCTCGTAGAACTCCGGCGGCAGGAACGGTCCGTCGGCGTTCTCGCGCTCGGGATCGATGCCGAGATAACGCTGAAGATCCGCCACCTGCCGCTCAAGCCGGGCAATTCTCTCCTCTACGGATTCCATAGCCGAAACACTACGCGTCCAGATCAAGAAGCACGCGACCAGGCTGCCGCCGGAACTCCTCCGGCCGCTCGGTGCAGAGGCCGGCGACTGACCAGCGCGAGCGAGCGCGCCGGCGATCCCGTCGAAGACGCCGGCCGGCGCCGGCAAGGCGTGGGCCGCTGCCACGGACCTCCTAGAACGGCTCGGCACTCGCGACGTCGCCGTCGTCATCCTGACGCTTTCGTCGGCCAGTTCTCCAGCAGCACGTGCAGAGCGTCGATGGCTCGATCCCAGGACGTGTTCAGGTCTCTCGCGTGTGCGAAGCCGCCCGTGGCCTCCAGGCTGGCATATCCGTGGAAGGTGCTGCGGAGCAGCCGCACGGCGTCGGTCAGGTCGGGCTCCTCAAGGCCGTAGCCTCGCAACATCCCGTACGTCAGCTCGCCGGTACGCCGGTAGACCGTGGTGTCGGCGACGGCGGCCGGGTCCAGCTTGCTCTGCGTCGCCGCGTAGCGACCGGGGTGGCGCAGCGCGTACGCACGATAGGCGCCGGCGAACGCCGCCAGCGCGTCCTTCCCCGCCCGTCCCGCCACCGCCTCGGCGATCAGATCCACCATCTCGCCGGCCGCCTGGATCGCGACCCTGGTCCGCAGGTCCTGCAGGTTCTTGACGTGCGAGTACAGGCTCGCGTCCTTGACGCCGAACCTGCGGGCGAGCGCGGACACGGTCACGTTGTCGAACCCGACCTCATCGGCCAGCTCAGCCGCCGCCCGCGTCACCCGCTCAGCCGTCAACCCCGCCCGCGCCGCCATCCGCCATCCCCTCAACTAGACATCCTCGGACTTACCCTAGGGGCCGCAGGGGGGCGCAGATATGGGATAAAAGCAACGCCTTGCAGTAATCCGAGTACAGTCAGTGAGGGGATCTCTACGATGATGGGAGCGGATCGTGAGAGAGGAGTCACAAAAAGTGACCATCGCTGTCATTACCCCGCATGAGGTCGTCCTGCCTAGCTCGCCCTATCAGATGTGGGTTGACGGTGAGCTCCACGACTATCTCCACATTCCACACGACGGCAGCCGAGTCGAAATCATCGATGGAGAGATCGTCGTGTCCCCCGGCCCCCGCCTAATGCACCAAGTCATCTGCTCGGAGATCACCGAGATCATCGGTCGCGCGCGTATGGACGCGTCCTACCGGTGGCGCAGCCTCGTCGGCAACGGGCTGAACTTCGTCGCCGAGGAGAACGCTTACATTCCGGACGTCACCATCCTGGACACCGAGGTCATGCAGGAGGCGTTGAGGCTGGGTCAGATGCACCTGATCACTGACCAAGCCGAAATGGTCGTCGAAGTGACGTCCCCCTCGACTGCAAAACGGGACCGACCCCCGACCGGCAAGCAGGCGGACAAGGGCAAGTGGTGTGGATACGCGCGAGCCGAGATCCCCTACTACCTGCTCATCGACCTCGACCCGGCCGTCTCAAGCGTCACCCTTTACTCGATCCCCGACCAGGCCTCAGTCGCCTACCTCCACAAAGAGACCTGGACCATCGGCGAGACGATCACCTTGCCGGACCCGATCGGGATCGAGATCCCCACGGACGCCTGGAAGCCCTGGGACTGAACTGCCTGGCCCACCCTCGGAAGCGCGGGCCGGCCAGAATTAACGCTGGGTCGGCGCCACCACGACCTCGACCCGCTGGAACTCCTTGATGTCGGAGTAACCGGTGGACGCCATGGTCCGCTTGAGCGCCCCCATCAGGTTCATCGAGCCGTCCGCCACGCTGGACGGCCCGTGCAGGATCTGCGCCAGCGTCCCCACCGTCCCGAACTCGACCCGCCGCCCCCTGGGCAGATCCGGGTGGTGCGCCTCCGACCCCCAGTGGAACCCGTGCCCCGGCGCCTCGGCGGCCCGTGCCAGCGGCGAGCCCACCATCACGGCGTCCGCCCCGCACGCGATCGCCTTCGCGATGTCCCCCGAGGTGCCCATGCCGCCGTCGGCGATCACGTGGACGTACCGTCCGCCGGACTCGTCCATGTAGTCGCGCCGCGCCGCGGCGACGTCCGAGATCGCGGTGGCCATCGGCACCGCCACTCCCAGCACGTTACGGGTGGTGTGCGAGGCGCCGCCGCCGAAGCCCACCAGCACCCCGGCCGCGCCGGTGCGCATCAGGTGCAGGGCGGCCGTGTACGTGGCGCAGCCGCCCACGACGACCGGCACGTCCAGCTCGTAGATGAACTGCTTGAGGTTGAGCGGCTCGGCCCGCCCCGACACGTGCTCGGCCGAGACCGTGGTGCCGCGGATCACGAAGATGTCCACGCCGGCGTCGATCACGGCCTTGTGGTATTGGACCGTGCGCTGCGGCGACAGGCGTACGGCCGTCGTCACCCCTGAGGCCCGGATCTCCTCGATGCGCCGCCCGATCAGCTCCTCCTTGATCGGCGCCGTGTAGATCTCCTGAAGCCGCTTGGTGGCCGCCGCCACGTCGAGCGCGGCGCACTCCTCCAGCAGCGGCAACGGGTCCTCGTACCGCGTCCAGAGCCCTTCGAGGTCGAGGGGGGCCAGGCCGCCGAGCCGCCCGATCTCGATCGCGGTGGCCGGCGACACGACGCTGTCCATGGGTGCGACGACCACGGGCAGCTCGAACCGGTAAGCGTCGATCTGCCAGGCGATCGAGACCTCCTCCGGGTCACGAGTGCGCCGCGAGGGCACCAGGCCGATCTCGTCAAGCGCGTACGCCCGCCGCCCGGTCTTCCCCCGGCCGATCTCCACCTGCTGAGTCATGAACTTACCTTCTGTGATAGTTCGGAGCTTCCACGGTCATCTGGATGTCGTGGGGGTGGCTCTCCGTGAGACCCGCCGCCGTGATCGGCATGAGCTCGCAGTCGGTGTGCATCTGCTCGATCGTGCGGCACCCGGCGTACCACATGCCCTGGCGCAGCCCGCCGACCAGCTGGTGCGCGACGGCCGCGACCGGGCCGCGGTAGGGCACCTGGCCCTCGATGCCCTCAGGGATGTACTTGTCCTCGCCGCCGACGTCGGCCTGCGCGTAGCGGTCCTTGCTGAAGGAGGCGCCGCCGCGCTCGCGGTTGCGTACGGCGCCCAGCGACCCCATGCCCCGGTACGACTTGAACTGCTTGCCGTTGATGAAGATCAGCTCACCGGGCGACTCCTCGCACCCGGCCAGCAGCGAGCCCAGCATGACCGTGTCCGCGCCGGCCGCGATGGCCTTGACGATGTCGCCCGAATACTGCAGGCCGCCGTCGCCGATGACCGGGATGCCCGCCGGCGCGCATGCCTTGGACGCCTCGTAGATGGCCGTCACCTGCGGCGCGCCCACGCCGGCCACCACGCGGGTGGTGCAGATGGAGCCGGGCCCGACGCCCACCTTGACCGCGTCCGCGCCCGCGTCGACCAGCATCTGCGCGCCCGCCCTGGTCGCGATGTTGCCGCCGATGACCTCGACCTTGCTGTTGGCCTTGAGCTTGCCGATCATGTCGGCCAGGCCCTTGGAGTGCCCGTGGGCCACGTCCACGACCACCACGTCCACCCCTGCCTCGATCAGGGCCTTGGCACGCTGCTCGGCGTCACCGCCGACGCCCACCGCCGCGCCCACGATCAGGCGGCCGTCAGCGTCCTTGGTGGACAGCGGATATTGCTCGCTCTTGGTGAAATCCTTGACCGTGATCAGGCCGCGCAGCCTGCCGTCGGCGTCGACCAGGGGCAGCTTCTCGATCTTGTTCTGCCTGAGCAGCGCGAACGCGTCGTCCCGCGACACCCCTACCGGGGCGGTGACGAGCGGCATCTTGCTCATGACCTCGCGTACGGGCCGCGACTGGTCGGTCTCGAAGCGCATGTCGCGATTTGTCACGATGCCTAGGAGCGTGCCCGACACGTCCGTCACGGGCACCCCGGAGATCCGGTACGTCGCGCACAACCGCTCCACGTCGGCCAGCGTGTCGTCCGGGCTGCACGTGACCGGATTGGTCACCATCCCGGCCTCGGACCGTTTGACCAGGTCGACCTGCTGCGCCTGCTCTTCGACCGCCAGGTTGCGATGGAGGATGCCGATGCCGCCCTGCCTGGCCATGGCGACCGCCATGCGCGCCTCGGTGACGGTGTCCATGGCCGCCGAGACCAGCGGGATGGACAGCGAGATGCCGCGCGACAGGCGGGATCTGGTGTCGGCTTCCCCCGGCTGCAGGTCTGAATAGGCCGGCACCAGCAGCACGTCGTCGAAGGTCAGTCCCGTTTCTGTGAACTTGGACATGCTGCGGCCCCCTCTGCCGTTGCTTTGATTGGACCAAGTCTAGGGCCTACGTCCAAACGCGCGTTTACGGCCTCACCCCCTGAGGCTGGCACGTTGCGTGATGCCGGGAGGACGATGACCCCCACGGTCCGTCGTACTCCCGGCATCAAAAGTGCCGGGGGATGGGACGGTCGGTGATCCGTCCCATCCCCCGGCCACCGGCATCCGCGTGGTGGCGCGACGCACCACCGAACCCCCCTCCGCGTTCTGATGAGCGGCGCGACCACTGTGCTTCAGGATGCCGACGCTAAGTAAATCCTGCGTTACTCAACGGCACATCGCAAGGTGAAAACGTGCAATTGCACGAAGTTGCATCGCAGGGGTGGCGAGTCGGCGCAAGGAGCGGACACGACGGGAATGCGGGGTTATTCTCGCGACACGCCCGTGAACCCCCAACGGAGCCGCCCACAATGCGCAACGAGTCCCGCATCGGGTCAGACCCCTTCGAGACGCTGGGCCTCGATCCAGCCCAGCGTGCGCTCTACACGGCCATTCTGCGGCTGCACCGAGCGACGCGTACGGATCTCGCACAGGCCATGGACGGGCCGGTGGAGAAGGTAGGGCGCCAGCTCGACGCCCTCGTCAAGCTGGGCGTGGTCGACGAACAATCGGGGGAGTACCTGGCCAGGCACCCTGCCGCCGCGCTCGGCCGGGTGATCGCCGAGCGGCTGGACCGGCTGGCCGAGGAGAGCCGGATGATCGACTCCGCGCTCGGCTCGATCCGCACCTTGATCCGCGATTACGACGCCGGCCGGGACTACCAGAGCGGCCCCTTCACCGTGGAAATGGCGAGCGGCGCGGACGTGCTGTACGAAAGCGTGGTGGGCATCGCCGTCCAGTCACCGGGGATGGAATTGCTGACTGCCATTCCAGATGAGCGGACTATGACTGACTTTGTCCGTAAATTTGCGGACCCTTGGATAGATGCGCAGAAACGAAAACTTCTCACGGTTCGCGCGGTCATCCCGGTAACGACTCTCACGCTGCCCGGCGTTCGCGACCAGCTGACCGAGCTCGCCGAGTCCGGTGGCAGGGTACGCACGCTGCGCCACGTGCCGAGCTGGTTCATGACCGCCGGGCCGGAGGTCGCGGGCCTGCCCGCGTTCTGGGGCGGCAACCTGCCCGACCACGCGTACAACTTCTATCTCGTCCGCACCCCGATCATGGTCGGCGTGCTCCGCACGCTCTTCGACGAGCTGTGGGCCCGAGCCGTGCCCCTGCCCTGGGGCCGCAGGGGCGGCGGGATGGTGCAGGTCCTGCGCCTGGCTGCGCAGGGCATGTGCGACGAGTCGATCGCCCGCCAGCTGGGAGTGTCGGTCAGAACGGTACGCGCCAGGTTCGCCGACGCCATGGCCGAGCTGGGCACTCAGTCGCGTTTCCACGCAGGCGTGGAGGCCACCCGGCGCGGATGGCTGAGCTAATACTCTCCGCTTGGGCCGCATCGGTCATATGGTGGGAAGGTGCTGGAAGACGTCCCCCGCGACCCGTTCGCGGACGACCCGAACGACCCTTCCTCGGCGATGGGCGCGCTCGACGACGCGGAGCCACTCACCGCACAAGAGCGTGACGAGGCCATCACCGACCTCGCCGACGTCGAGGTGTTCTGCTCCTTGCTCGAACCACAGGGAGTGCTGGGTCTCGTACTCGACTGCCCGGAATGCGGCGAGCAGCACTTCTTCGACTGGGAGCTGCTGCGCGGCAACCTACGACAAATGATCGAGAAGGGCCAGCCTCAGGTCCACGAGCCGGCCTTCCATCCCGACCCGGCCGACTACGTCACCTGGGAGTACGCCAGAGGCTACGTCGATGGCGTCATCGACACGGAAGAACGCCGCTGACCGACGTCATCGCGCCCGGATGAGCCCACACCGAACAGAGAGGAGTGCCGGAGACCACCATCGAGAACGTCGTCCACAAGAGCGGCCAGCACGCACACGGCCGGATCTCCCTGGTGGATCGAGCTCCGATGGACCCCTCGGGGATCCTCACCACGACCGAGCGCATCCAACAGCGCGTCGGTCTCCTCCTCTGGCGTCAAGCCGACTCCAGCTCCGCCATCTGCCGCAACCTGGCAAGTGCCCGATGCTGGGCAACGCGGACCGCACCTGGTGACATGCCGAGTACATTACCGGTCTCCTCCGCCGACAGCCCTGAGACCACTCGCAGGAGCAACAATTCCCGCTGGTTCTCGGGCAGCCTGGCCAGCAGCCGGCGCGCGTGCTCGACCTCGATGTAGCGGACCACGGTCTCCTCGGGCCCCGGCCCGTCGTCCGGGCCGTCAGGCAGATCCTGCGTCGGTACGGCCGACCGCACCGAACTGCGCAGCGCATCGGCCACCTTGTGCGAGGCGATCCCGAAGACGAAGGACGCGAAAGGCCGCCCCATGTCCCGGTATCGCGGCAGCGCGGACAACACCGCGATGCACACCTCCTGGGCAACGTCGTCGGCAATGTGATATTGCCCCGTAACCCTGCCCAGCCTGGCGCGGCAATACCGCACCACCATCGGACGCAACTCACCGAGCAGAGATTCGATCGCACTGCGATCCCCCTGCACGGCGAGGCTCGTCAGTTCCCTAAGGTCGGAGCCATCCGTCCGTTCCGGAAGTCTCGACGCGAGCCTTACCCCAATTTTGGCGTCGGCGACGCTTCCCTCGCTCACGATAGGCATGATGCCCGCGTTGATCCGGCCTGTCGTCATGGCGAACGGCTACGGATTGGTCACATTGAAGCGTCGATAACGAACAGTAATCAACCGACCACACTATGCCTTATTACGCGACATAATATTTCACCAGACAACCGAAATGCGCGACAATTGTCAGACTGCTGACGCTTATCACCCAGACCCGGTTTACTCCAATAATCCACCTTTTCCCCCACTTCTCCCCATGTCCGGATGATCAGCTCGTGAGCAGGATGCTGAGCTGCGAGCCGGACTCCCGGAACCCGAGCGCTCGAGCGACGCGTCGCGACACCTCAGGACGCGCCCTCCACTGCGGCAACAAGCCGCCCGCCAACGCATCCGCGACCGCCGCGGAGGCCGCCTCGCGCGCCAGGCCGCGGCCGCGGTGCCCCGGAGCGGTCAGTACGCACACGTGCGCCGCCATACCGAGCCATGACCGGTAGCCGGCGGCGGCAACCACGTCCCGCCCCGCACGGACGACGAAAGCCGGCGAGGTGATCCCCTCCAGGCCGCTCTCATCCGCGTCCGCCTTCTCCACCGCCGCCATCAGCGCACGAACGTCATGGTGGTCCACAGGCACCCTCTCTACCTCCGCATGGGCGGGCACGAAGTCCTCGGCGTCCAGGTACGCCAGCGTGGCCGGGCCCAGGACCTCCACGGCGGACAGCCGGGACGGCAACGATCCGAGATCGATATCGGCCTCCCGCACCTGGCGGACCAGCGTGCCGCGCAACGGCTCGATCAGGCCGGCGTCGGGAACGGTCGCCAGGACCGCCCCGTCCAGCGCGACGACTCCCGCCCACCCCGGCGGGCACAACGACGACTCGGGCGCGACCACGACATTCACCCCACCACGCAGGGGGAACGTGGCAGGGACCCGGGCCAGGCCGGCCCACAACCGGCGCGCTTGCTCCACAGACGACATCCGCCCATGATCCCCGCCGGCGCGGGCTCGCCACCAGCCCGCGTGCCGCGCCGTGCGGCGGGAATCAACACAAGGGACTCGGCGCTCGACGGGAGGCGCGGATCGTCATGCATTGGCACGCCTACCAGTGGACGGGTGCCGGCGCCGATCGCGACAACGAGGCCGAGCGGCGGCCGGATTCGCCCGACTTCCGGGCGTCCACCCTGCCGCCGATGCGGACGGGCGATTGGCTGGCCAAGCCCGCCTCCCGGATCGCGGCCGGCTTCGACGACGTCGAGGCGGCCGTCGGCTGGCTCGCGGCCGCGTACGGCGAGATCCGCGACACGCTCCTCACGCCCGACCCCATCCCCTTGGAGGACCGGCTGGCCGCCGCCAGGGACCTGCTGCCGCGCGGTGTGGACGTGCAGTGGGGGGAATGGCTGCAGGGCGGCCGGTTCGCCACCATCGGCATGATCTGCTGCCCGAACCGGCACGTGGCCCACCCGTGCCCGATCCGGCGGAGCGCCGGGGTGGCAGGCGTACCAGATCATTCAGCGCGGGCGTCGAGCAGCTCCAGGTAGCCCTGAACCGCCTCCCACAGGTGGTGCTCGGGATACCGGCCGATCCCCCGGTGCTCCCGCCGCCACTGCCGCTCCCAGTACTGGCGATGCACGGCACGCAGGTGCTCGAGAGCCGCCTCGAGCTCGCCGGCGACCTGCGTCCGCTCCTCCTCGGCGTCGGCCGTCACCCGCCGCAGCCGATCGAAACGACGCTCGCCCAACGCGTCCAGCACACCCTTGTCGGGCCCGTTCAGCGACCAGAACCGGACCGGTCCCCGGATGGCGTGGTTCCACACCGGATCCCTGAAGGACCGCCAGTAGGAGGCGATGCCGCCCTGGTCCAGTCGCAGGAAGTCGACCAGCCACGCGGTGCCGGGCGGTTGCGACCCCCAGCTCACCTCCTCCGGCGGCAGGTTCAGGACGAAGACGGCCTCGATGTGATCAATGGGGTCGGCGCCCTCCAGGAGATCACCGAAGACATACGCCGCACGCAGGAAGGGCTCCGCCGCCGGCACGCGCCTGGTCTGGTCACACGCCTCGGCCAGCATCCGCAACCGCTGCACCGCCCGCTCGTACCGCATACTCGGCCGCCTCCTCACGTGTGGCTCGCGACCAGCGTACGGACAGCCTCGGGGTCAGGACGGCCGGGCGCCCCAGTCCCAGAGGGCCTGGAGGACGGGGCCGAGGCGGCGGCCGTGCGGGGTCAGGCCGTAGTGGGTGCGGGACGGCCAGCCGGGCTCGCGGCGCCGGTCCACGACGCCGGCTTCGGCGAGTTGTGCCAGCCGATCGGACAGGACCTTGTCCGACAGCGCGGGCAGCGCCTGGCGGAGCTCGGTGAAGGTGCGACCGCCCTGCAGGAGCTCGCGGATCACCAAGGTCGTCCAACGGCCGCGCAGGGCCGCGAGGGTGATCTCCACCGGACAGGACGGCGTGGGCACGGTGACGGCCGCACGCGGGTCGTCGGGCAGGCCCGGGCTGGTCGTGTGACGGTGACCAACCGTTTGGTGAGTCACGAAGGTGCCTCCTAGCGTTGCCACGTCCCCCTACTTTTACCTGCTGGAAGGGTGTGCGTTGCGATGTGGGAGCTCGCGGAGCGGCCGGAGGACGTGCCGATGGTGTTCGCGGAGAGGTTCAACAGCGGCGATCCGGCGGCGGTGGCCGAGGTGTACGAGAGCGGAGCCGTGTTCGTGCCCGAGCCGGGCACCGCGCTGAACGGGTCGGAGGCGCAGGCCGCCAATGCGGCATTCGTTGCCCTGGGAGCGCCGATCGACGTCCGGCTCCGGCACGTCTACGCCACGGGAGACGTCGCGCTGCTGATCGTGGACTGGGTCATCGAGGGTGCTGACCGCGACGGGCAGCCGGTACACGTCGAGGGCACCGCCACCGACGTCGCCCGCCGCGGGGAGGACGGGCGCTGGCGGTATGTCATCGACAATCCCTTCGGAGTACGCGGATGAGGGGTGTCGAATTCGCGCCCGCCGTTCGACATAGGGATGTAGGGCATGGCGGCGGCGTTGCCTGACCGGCTGCGCGGGGTGCTCGGTGTGATCCATCTGCTGTTCACCACCGGGTACACCGCGCCGTCGGGCGCGTCGCTGATGCGTACGGACCTGATGGATCAGGCGTTGCACCTCGCCCGCATGCTGCGCGAGCTGATGCCCGACGAGCGGGAGGTGTGGGGACTGCTCGCCCTGCTGCTGGTCACCGACGCCCGGCGGGCCACCAGGGTCGACGCCCGCGGCCGGTTGCTCCGGCTGGAGGAGCAGGATCGGTCGCGATGGGACCGGGCGGCGATCGCCGAGGCGCACGACCTGATCGTGAACGGCCTGCGCGGCGGGCTCCCGGGCCGCTACGTGCTGCAGGCCGCGATCGCGTCCCTGTACGCCGAGGCGCCGGCCTACGACCGGACGGACTGGCCGCAGATCGTGACCCTGTACGACGCGTTGCTGGAGGTGTGGCCGTCCCCGGTGGTGGCGCTGAACCGCACGGTGGCCCTGGCCCGCGTCACCGGCCCGGCGCAGGCGCTGGCGGAGGTCGAGGAGCTGGAGACGGACTCCCGGCTCGCGGGCTACCAATACCTGCCGGCGATCAAGGCGGACCTGCTGCGGCGGCTCGGCCGCACCGAGGAGGCGTCGGCCGCGTACCGGAAGGCACTGGAGCTCACCACGAACGAGGCCGAACGAGAGTTCCTGACGTCACGTCTCGAGGACCTCGGCCCGCACTAGAACGCCGTACGGCCCGCACCCCAGGGGTGCGGGCCGTACGGACGAAGGAACTGGTCAGTGGCCGTGGCCGTGACCGTGACCCTGGCCTGCGGCCTGGGCCTCCTCCTCGGGCTTGTCCACCACGAGCACCTCGGTGGTGAGCAGCATGCCCGCGATCGAGGCCGCGTTCTGCACGGCCGACCGCGTGACCTTCACCGGGTCGATGACGCCCTGGTCGATGAGGTTGCCGTATTCGCCGGTCGCGGCGTTGAGGCCGTGACCGGGCTCGAGCTCGGCGACCTTGTGGGTGACCACGTAGCCCTCGAGACCGGCGTTCTCGGCGATCCAGCGGGCCGGCTCGACCAGCGCACGCCGGACCACGCCGACGCCCGTGGCCTCGTCGCCCGACAGGCCGAGGTCGCCGAGCTCCTTGGAGACGTGGATCAGCGCGGAGCCACCGCCGGAGACGATGCCCTCCTCGATCGCGGCGCGCGTCGCGGAGATCGCGTCCTCGAGACGGTGCTTCTTCTCCTTGAGCTCGACCTCGGTGGCGGCGCCGACACGCAGCACGCACACACCGCCGGCCAGCTTGGCCAGGCGCTCCTGCAGCTTCTCGCGGTCCCAGTCGGAGTCGGACTGCTCGATGGCGAGCCTGATCTCCTTGACGCGGTCCTCGATGGCCGCCGCGTCACCGGCACCGTCGACGATCGTGGTGTTGTCCTTGGTGACCACGATGCGGCGGGCCTGGCCGAGCACCTCGAGGCCGACGTGCTCCAGCTTGAGGCCGATCTCCTCGCTGACGACCTGGCCGCCGGTGAGGATGGCCATGTCCTGCAGCATCGCCTTGCGGCGGTCGCCGAAGCCCGGGGCCTTGACGGCCACGGAGGTGAACGTGCCGCGGATCTTGTTGGTGACCAGGACGGCCAGGGCCTCGCCCTCGACGTCCTCGGCGACCACGAGCAGCGGCTTCTTCGTCTGGGCGATCTTCTCCAGCAGCGGCAGGAAGTCCGCGATGGAGGAGATCTTGCTCTGGGTGAGCAGGATGTAGGCGTCCTCCAGGACGGACTCCATCCGCTCGGGGTCGGTCACCATGTAGGCCGACAGGTAACCCTTGTCGAACTGCATGCCCTCGGTGAACTCGAGCTCCATGCCCATGGCGTTGGACTCTTCGACGGTGAGGACACCGTCCTTGCCCACCTTGTCGAACGCCTCGGCGATCAGGTCGCCGATCTGCGCGTCCTGCGCGGAGATCGTGGCGACGTTCGCGATCTCCTTCTTGTCCTCGACCGGGCGGGCGCTGGCGAGCAGCTTGTCGCTGATCTCCTTGGCGGCCTTGTCGATGCCGCGCTTGAGCGACAGCGGCGAGGCGCCGGCGGCGACGTTGCGCAGGCCCTCGCGGACCATCGCCTGGGCCAGGACGGTCGCGGTGGTGGTGCCGTCACCCGCGATGTCGTTGGTCTTGGTCGCCACTTCCTTGGCGAGCTGGGCGCCGAGGTTCTCGTAGCGCTCCTCCAGCTCGATCTCACGAGCGATGGTCACACCGTCGTTCGTGATCGTCGGCGCACCGAACTTCTTGTCGATGACGACGTTGCGGCCACGCGGGCCGAGGGTTACCTTCACGGCGTCCGCGAGGGCGTTGACGCCGCGCTCAAGCGCGCGGCGGGCATCCTCGTCGAACTCCAGGATCTTCGCCATTGCTGAAAGTCCTCTCCTAGCGTCGAAAGCCCCGGTCGCCCTGAAGAGCGCCCGGGGCTCGACACATCCGGCTTACTTCTCGATGATCGCGAGAACGTCGCGGGCGGAGAGCACGAGGTACTCCTCGCCGCCGTACTTGACCTCGGTGCCGCCGTACTTGCTGTAGAGGACGATGTCGCCCTCCGAGACGTCGAGCGGAATCCGCTTGTCGCCGTCCTCATCCCAGTTGCCGGGGCCCACCGCGAGGACCTTGCCCTCTTGCGGCTTCTCCTTGGCGGTGTCCGGGATGACCAGGCCGGAAGCGGTCGTCTGCTCAGCCTCAAGCGGCTGAACCACGATGCGGTCGCCGAGCGGCTTAACGGGAACCTTAGTGGCGGTCGTCACGATCGGACCTCCCCTTCAGATTTGAATGATCAGAAGAGGCGACCAGCTGGGCCTGCCGTCGCGGGTGTCAGACCTGCCTCGTCGCACATTGGCACTCTCAAGGGGAGAGTGCCAACAGGAAACATATGCAAGAGGGGCTTGACAGTCAACACGAACGCGTCTGCTCAGAGCGATAAGGCCCGCTATTCGGCGTACGAACCCTCCGCGAGGTCGGCGACGACGCCGGGACGGACCGGAGTCCAGCCGAGGGCCTCGCGGGTGCGAGCGGCGCTGACCCGCTGACTGATCGACAGCGCGTGCGCGAATCCCTCCCCGAGCAGGCCCGCGGCCTCTTCGAGCGGCCACGGCTCGGCCGTCTCCTTGACGCCGGCCGACCTGGCCGCCGCCTCGGCCACGGTGGCCACGGACACGGCCTCCTCGCTGACCGCGTGGTAGATGGCCGCCCCGCCCTTCTCGACCGCCGTCACGATCAGCTCGCCCAGATCGTCCACGTGCACGAACGTCCACGTCGGCGTCTCGCCGCCGGCGGAGACGTAAACGCCGGTCCCGCGCTGGGCGGCTTGGCCTCGCAGGAGTGCCGGGATGCCGGCGCCGCGCCCGTACACGATGCCGGGCCGCACCACGGAGCCGCCGCCGTCAAGCACCAGCCGTTCCACCTCGGGCCGGTACGCCACCAGCGGAATCGGGTTCGCCGGGCTGTCCTCGTCCGCGCCGTCGGTCTCGCCGAGCACCCAGACGCCGCTCACGTAGACGACCTTCTTGCCCGACCCGGCCAGGGCAGCGATGGTCGCCAGGTCGGTGCCCTGCTCGCCGGTCAGCTGGCCCGCGTGCACGATCGCGTCGATGTCGGCGGTGATCGCGGCCTGCAGGGTCGAGGCGTCCGCGAGGTCCCCGTAGCGCTCCTCGACCGCGGCCGGCACCCGTCTGCCCCCGCCGGCCGCCGGGCGTACGAACGCGATCACCTCATGCCCCCGTTCGACCAGGCGCTCCACCACGGCCGTCCCGATGTAACCCGTCGCTCCGGCAACCAGAACCTTCATTGTCCCACCTCAAAAATTTTGACATTGAACATTTCCATGTAGAACATAGTGCACGACGTCAAACATTTCAATGTCGTACGATTACTGACATGGACGACGCGGTCGACACGATGCTCGGGCAGTGGGCGTGCACCCGGCCCGACGTCGACGTGTCCCCCCTGGGCGTGATCGGTCGGGTGTCGCGGGCGTCGCGGCTGCTGGAGCGCGGGGTCAAGGAGTTCCTGGGCGAGCACGGGCTTGAGGCGTGGGAGTTCGACATGCTCACCACGCTCCTGAGGAGCGGCGACGACGCCACCATGTGCATGAAGGACTTGTCCGCGGCCGCCATGATCAGCCCGGGCGCGCTGACCAACCGGATGGACCGCCTGGTCGAGCGCGGACTGGTGGACCGCCGACCGGCCCCGGGGAACCGGCGGATGACGCTGGTCACGCTGACGGACGAAGGGCGACGGCTGGCCAACGACCTGCTGGAGCGGCACACGGCCCACGAGGACCGCCTGCTGTCCGGCCTGTCCGCCACCGACCGCGACGCCCTGGCCGGTCTCCTGCGCAAGCTCCTCCTCTCGATGGGCGACACCGCACCCCTGTGACGCGCCCGGGGAAACCCGCTCCTGTGCGGGACACTCCCTCAGCGAGCGCCCCGACGAACGTCCGGACCGCACCGACATGGCAACAAAGCGCACCGGCTGCGACGGCCACCGTCCATGACAGCGGGCGCACCGGCGTGGTGGTTGGCGTGGGCAGTGGCTCGGTGGGGCTCGTGGGGGCGATAACGTCCTGTGACGTGGACCTTGACGCGTTCAACGAGCTTCTGACACCGCGCGGGCAACGGGCGCTCGCCGAGGCCGGGGAGCTCGCCGGCGCGGACCCGGTCGCCGCCGCCACGAAGCTGCGCAAAACGTATGACGCCCCGCTCACCTCGGCCGCCCTGACGCAGGCAGGCCTGCGGATACGCGCCAAGGCCAAGTTCGGCGACGACGCCCCGATGATGTACTTCACCCCCCACGGCCTGGAGCAGTCCACGCGCAGGGAGGTGGCCGAGCACCGCGCCCGCCGCCTGGCCGGAGCCGCGGTGGTGGACGCCTGCTGCGGCATCGGCGGCGACCTCCTGGCACTCGCCCGCGCCGGCTGCACGGTCACGGCCGTGGACGTCGACCCCCTGACCGTCGCCGTGGCCAGGGCCAACGCCGAGGCGCTCGGGCTGGCCGGCCTGGTGACGGTGACCGTGGGGGAGGCGGCCGCCGTTCGTCCGGAGGACTACGACGTGCTGTTCGCCGATCCGGCACGACGGACGGGCCGGGGAAGGACGTTCGACCCCCTGGCTTACTCGCCCCCCTGGCCCGTGGTGCTCGGCCTCGTCGCCAGGGCCGAGCGGGCCTGTCTCAAGGTCGCACCGGGGATCCCGTACGAGTTCATCCCGGCGGAGGCGGAGGCCGAGTGGGTCTCGTACAAGGGCGAGGTCAAGGAGGCCGCTCTCTGGACCGGTGGCCGGCCGACCCGCCGCGCCACGCTGCTGCCCGGCGGCCACACCATGACCGCCACCGACGTCAAGGCCGCGGTCGGCGCGATGGGCCGCTACATCTACGAGCCCGACGGCGCCGCGATCCGGGCGCACCTCGTGGGCGAGGTGGCCGAGCTGGTCGGCGGCCGCCTGCTCGACCCGCTGGTCGCGTACATCGCGGCCGACGAGCCGGTGGACACCCCGTGGGCCGCGAGATACGAAGTCGATGAAATCATGCCGTTCTCGCTAAAAAAGCTGCGTGCAGCACTCCGCGAGCGGCAAATCGGAAATGTCACCATCAAAAAGCGCGCCTCCGCCCTCGACATCGAACGCCTCCGCACAGATTTGCGACTCAGTGGGGAAAAGTCAGCGGTAATCATCTTGACGCGGATCATGGCGCGGCCATATGCCCTCATTTGCGACACCTCCCCACCTGCCTGAACAGGGAATCCGGTCATTCTTCCGTTAACCGCGATCTTTCCATTCGGCCCTGACGGACCTTGATCGAAAGGCTAAGGTGGGCGGGCGGGAGTTCTCCCCCTGATGCGGTTACCCGCGTTCTCGCTCTTTCATCTGCAAACCGGACCTACCCCACCGCTGCGCGGCAGACCGTCGGCGACGCGAAGGAGCCTTTCGGTGGACAATTCCAATCACACCACCCTTCTTCAGGCAGGAGGCCATTCCCCCATTTCCGAGAGGATGCGCGACCTGCTCCAGCGCGCCGCCCAAGACCATGTGTACGAGCAGCGCACGCAGGGCGCAGTGCTCGACGAGATCCGCCAGCGCCTCGAAGGCATGGAGTGGCTGCTGCGCGAAGTACGCGAGCGCGAGCTGGGCGGTCTGAGCGGCACCCTGGAGTCGGTCAACGGACGGCTGGAGGACATCGCCGCCAAACCGCCGATGTGGGCGGAGGGTCTGGCTCAGCACGTGGAGGCGGTACGCGACCACGTCGACGCGGTCGGCGAGCGGGTGGGCCACATGGACGCCCGCGTCGGCCCGATCACGGAGCTGCCGAACCTCTGGGCCGACCTGGGCACCGTGGGGGAAAACGTCGACGAAGCGCTCCAACGCCTGCAGTCCGTGCTCGACACCACCGATGGCATCACCAAGGGCATGTCCGATTTCGCCACCATGCTGGCCGGCCTCAACTCCAGCATGGAGGCCGCCGCCAGCCGCTTCACCAGGCTCGACAAGTCGGTGGCCGAGCTGGCCACCCGTACCGACCGCGTGGAGTCCGCGGTCGGCGACCTCGCAGAGGACGTCACCGGCCGGCTGGCCGCCGTGACCGAACAGGTGGCCGGCAAGGTCGACGCGGTCGAGCAGCGCCTGACGACACGCCTGGAGGAGACCGGCGAGCACCTGACCGTCCGGCTGGGCGAAACGGACCAGCGGCTCAGCACCCGGCTCGACGAGACCGACCAGAGCCTCACCATCAGGCTCGACGACACCCACCACCGCCTCACCGCCAAACTGGACGAGACCGACCAGCGCCTCACCGCCAAGCTCGACGAGACCGACCAGCGGCTCACCGCCAAGCTCGACGAGACCGACCAGCGGCTCACGGCCCGCATGGAGGAGAGCGACCGGCACGTGTCCGCCCGGCTCGAGGAGACGGACCAGTTGCTGGCCGACCGGCTCGACGCGGCGGACGAGCGGCTCGCCGTGCGCCTCAAGGAGGCCGACGCGCAGCTCCACGACCGCCTGGCCGACGTCGAGCTGCGCGTCACCACCCGCCTGGACGAGGCCGACCAGCACCTGGCCGTGCAACTCGGCGAGAGCGAGCAGCGCCTGACGGCCAGGCTCGACGGCGTGGACTCCAGGCTCGACCGGGTCGAGGGAAGGCTGCTCGGGCTCGACACCAGGCTCACCGGGTTCGACGGCCGGTTGGAGTCCACCGACGAGTGCCTGGCCGACATCGACACCAGGCTCGACGGGCTCGATGGCAAGATGGGCGGCGTCGACAAGCGGCTCTCGGGCATGGACGGCCGGCTCGGCGCCGTGGACAAGCGGCTGGGCACCATGGACGGCCACCTGGGCAGGCACCACGACCGTTTCGACGCGCTCGACGTACGCATGGACACGCGCTTCACCGCGCTCGACGAGCGCGTGGCCGCCACCGACCAGCGCCTGGGCGAGACCGCCATCCGCAACGAGGGCCGCTTCAACCGGCTCGACAGCCAGATGGACGCCATCGACGAGCGACTGGTCGAGGCCGAGGAGCACCTGAGCGGCCGGTTCGACGCCATCGACGGCCATCTCGGTGGGCTCGACACCCGCTTCAACGGGCTCGACACCCACATGAACGGCCTGGCCACCCGCGCCGAGCAGGCCGGCGCTCACCTGGAGGCGGTGGACGACCGCATCGAGGCCGTCAACGACAGCGTGGACCGGCTGCCCGCGGCTCTGGGCATCTCGGAGCTCCAGTCGCAGGCCGGCGAGCAGGCCGCGCGCCTGGCCGCGGCCGCCGACACGCTGACCGACCTGGTCCGGTCCCGTCCCGACCGCGACGAGCTGGCCCAGACCGTCACCGGCATCGTCGAGCCCGCGGCCACCGATCTCACCAAGCGCCTCAGCGCCCTGGAGGAGACGATGCTGGCCCTGGCCGAGGCGCTGCTGCGGCCCAGCCGGTCCAAGGACTGAGCGGCGGGAGGTCGCGCCCGCAGCCGGCCTCCCACACGCCCGGCCCTCCCACACGCCCGGCGCGCCCGCACGGGCCACGCCCCACGGGTCCGGTGCGGCGTGCCGGGTGAGGGCGCGTGGGGAGAGGGCGCGTCAGTGGAGGCGTGCCGGGTGAGGGCTGGCCGGGTGAGGACGGGCCGGGTGAGGGCGGGCAGGCGTCAGACGTGGACCGTGGTGATCGGCAGGGAGGAGTCGGCGGGGATCTCCAGGCTCGAGGGCGTGATGCCGGCCGCGACCAGGTCGGAGCCCAGCGCGGCGACCATGGCCCCGTTGTCGGTGCACAGCCCGGGACGAGGCACCCGCAGCCGCACCCCGGCCGCGTCGCACCGCTCCTGGGCCAACGCGCGCAGCCGCGAGTTCGCCGCCACGCCGCCGCCGATCAACAGATCGGCCACGTCGTACTTCCGGCACGCCTGCAACGCCTTGCGGGTCAGCACGTCGACCACGGCCTCCTGGAAGGAGGCGGCCACGTCGGGCACGTGGATGGACTCGCCCGCCGCCTCGCGGGCCTCGATCCAGCGGGCCACCGCCGTCTTGAGCCCGGAGAAGGAGAAGTCGAGCGTGCCGTCGTCGATCTTCCCTCGTGGGAACACGATGGCCGTGCCGGAGCCGTCGCGGGCGGCCCGGTCGATGTGCGGGCCGCCGGGGAACGGCAACCCCAGCACCCGCGCCACCTTGTCGAAGGCCTCCCCCGCCGCATCGTCCACCGTGGACCCGAGCGAGATCACGTCCGCGGCCACGTCGGGCACGAGCAGCAGCGACGAGTGCCCGCCGGAGACCAGCATGGCGAGGCACGGCTTGGGCAGCGGCCCGTGCTCCAACTGGTCGACGGCCACGTGCGCGGCCAGGTGGTTGACGCCGTAGAGCGGGACGCCGAGCCCGAGCGCGTACGACTTGGCCGCCGCGACCCCGACCAGCAGCGCGCCCGCGAGGCCAGGTCCTGCGGTGACGGCGATGGCGTCGATGTCGGAGAACTTCAGCCCGGCCTCGGCCAGCGCGGCCTCCACGGTCGGCGTCATGGCCTCCAGGTGGGCGCGGGAGGCGACCTCGGGCACCACGCCGCCGAACCGAGCGTGCTCTTCCATGCTGGAGGCGATCGTGTTGGCCAGCAGCGTGTGGCCTCTGACGATGCCGATGCCGGTCTCGTCGCAGGACGTCTCGATGCCCAGGACCAGTGGTTCGTCAGCCATCAAGCTTCCTTCTCATCATGATCGCGTCGGTGCCGTCGTCGTAGTAGCGGTGGCGGGTGCCGATCTCCTCGAACCCGAAATGCCGGTAAACGGCCTGCGCGCGCGGGTTGTCGGCGCGTACCTCGAGGAAGATCTCCCGCGCTCCCCTGCGGCCCGCCTCGGCCAGCAGCTCGGTCAGCATCGCGCTGCCGATGCCGGTCCCCCGGTGTTTCTCCAGCACCGCGATCGTCTGCACGTCTGCCTGGTCGGCCGCGGCGGCGAGCCCGGCGTAGGCCACGATCTCGTCGTCGACCAGCGCCACCACGTAGTGGCGGGAGCGCGGCATGTCGGCCAGCTCGCCGCGCATCATGCCCTCGCTCCACGCGTCGAGCGGGAACGTGGCCTGCTCGATCGCCATGACCGCCGGCAGATCGGCCTCGGTCATCGGCCTGAGCCTCACGCCGTCACCCTCTTGGGCGCCCCCGGCGCCACGGCGTCGGGCCGGCGCAGGTAGATCGGGCGAGGCGGGTCGAGCGGGGTGCCGCCCGCGAGCCGTTCGGCCGCGAGCGAGGCCAGAGCGCCGGCGTAGGGGTACGGCGGAACGTCGCCCGGTCCAGAACTGCTCGGTCCGAAAATATCGCGATAAAGGTCCGCTCCGGCTCCCACGACCGGCAGCCCCTCCACCGGCACCTCCGAGGGCCGATCCACGAAGGGCCCGTCGAGCCTGGTGCGCAGGTCCGCATAACGCGCCCAGAACACCTCTTTGCGCCGCGCGTCGGTGGCCACCAGGAACGACTCGGAGAGCCCGCTGCCGTAGGCGACCGCGTCGAGCGTGCAGATGCCGTACGCGGGCACGCCCAGCGTCGTGGCGAGCCCCTGAGCGGTCATCAGCCCGACACGCAGCCCGGTGTAGGGGCCGGGACCGCTGCCCGCCACAATGGCCGTCACGTCGCGCAGCGCGGCGCCCGCCTCGCTCAGCACCCGCTCGATGGTGGGCACGAGCAGCTCACCATGGCGCCGGGCGTCGATCGTCGTGGATTCGGCGAGCACCCGCTCGCCGTCGTGGAGCGCGGCGGTGACAGCAGGCGTCGCGGTATCAAAGGCCAGGACCAGCACGACTGATTAGCCTACCCGCAGGGCGGCTCTCACCCGGCCGTATCCTCACGACCAGCCGGTACGCCGCCGCAACCAGTCGAGCGCGACCACACCGTGGGCGCGCTGGAACTCCCTGACCGTGGGAATCCCCGGCGGGTCCGGCTGCCGGGACTGCCGCACGAAAAACCCGGTGAGCGCGGCGAGGACCGCCGTGACAGCCGGATCGGGGTCGGTGAACAGTTCGTGAGGCGGCGGCCCGCCCTGCATGCCGACCGAGATCAGCAGGCCCATCCCATCGAACCAGGACGGCCCCAGGCACGCCCACGGCCAGTCCACGATGTAGATCCGGTCGCCGGTGAGCAGGATGTTGTCGGCCCGCAGGTCGGCGTGGACCAGACTGTCACCCGCGGCGCCCCGCACCCATGCGGACTCCAGCTCCGCCAGCTCGCCGAGGTGGCGCAGCGCCCACGGGTCGAGCCCAGCGGTGTCCTCTTTCGTCAGCTTGCGCCAGCCGTCGAACTTCGCCCCGAACACCTCCTCGATCCGCGGCGCGTCGATCGGCGAGGGGGTGAGCGCCGCCGACATGTTCTCGACGGCTTTCAGCACCCGGTCGAGCTGATCACGCCGCCACGGCAGCTCCGGATGGGCGCCCTCGACGTCCTCGAAGACCAGCACCACCCAGCCTGCCAACTCCAACCCGGTCAGCAAGCGGGGCGCGGGCACCGATTCGGGGAGCGCGGCGGCGATCTTGAGCTCGGACCGGTAGATCCCGGGGGTGTCGGGGTTCGGCTCGGGGCCGACGGCCTTGACGAAGGCGCGCTTGCCTCCTTCGGTACGCAACCGCACCGCGGCCGCCGGCGAGAACCCGCCTGGTTGGGTGCTCGCCTCGATCACACGCCCGCCGAGGAACTCTTCGACGGCCGCGCGTACCTCCGGATGCACCTCGTGCCAGGGCACACGCGTGCCGGACGCGGGCGGATGGCTCATACCTCGGAAGCGTAAACGATGATGTTGTCCAGGTATTCGCCCGTGGCGTAGTCGAACTTGCCGCCGCAGGTCACCAGCTTGAGCCCGTCCTCGACGTACACGCGCCTGGTCGGGAAGCTGTCCTTGTGCACCTGCTCGATCGAGTCGACCTTGTACGTCACGGTCTTGCCGTCGCTACGCTCGACCTTCACGGTCTCACCCTTGCGTAACTGCCTGAGCTTGTAGAACACGGCCGGCGCCGTCTTGGTGTCCACGTGGCCGATGATCACCGAGGCGCCCTTCTCACCGGGCACCGCGCTGCCTTTATACCACCCGGCCATCTTGGGCTTCTCGTACGGCGGCAGCTGGACCTCGCCGTTCTTCTCCAGGCCGAGCTTCATCAGCGGCGCCTCGACGTCGATGGAGGGGATGTCGATGCTCTCGGGCACGACGTTCGCGACAGGCGTGGTGGTCTGCTGCATGCCCTTGCCGAACGCGAACAGCAGCAGGCCCGTCACGGCTCCCGCGAGCACCACCCGTCCTGGGCGGGCCATCGTGTTACGCCCGGTTGCGACGCTTGACCGCGAAGCCGATGCCGGCGGCCAGCGCCAGGCCGATCAGCGCGCCCGCGGGACCGAGCGGGATCGAGGACTCGTCGCCGGCGTCCTGCGCGTACGTGCCGCCGCCGCCGGCCCTGGGCGCCCTGGTCGGCACGTTGGTCGGCAGCGCCTCGCCCGAGACGACCCGGAGCCGGGCCGTGCCCATGTCGTTGGTGCCGTCGCACTTGACGTTGACGGTGTACGTGCCGCGCCTGATCGTCCCTCCGACCTGGGCCGAGCCGCGTACCCATGGCGAGCCGTTGGCGGCGTTGGTCGGCGTGGGCGAGCTCGAGCCCGAGGGGACCTGGTTGAGCGAGGCACCGCTGACGAACGCCCGGGACGTGGCGGTGCCGGTGTGCGCGGGACCGCCACTCGGGACGGGGCAGTTGGCCAGGATCCACACCGTGGAGGTCTGGCCGGCCGTGACGCGGTCGGGGTTGAGCTGGACCTGGATGGTGGGCCGGGTGATGGTCGGCCGCGGGCTCGCCGTCGTGGGGGTGGCCGTGGGGGTGGCTGTAGGGGTGC
>NZ_VCKY01000067.1 GCF_005889735.1 Nonomuraea turkmeniaca | reverse complement strand
CGCCCCACCCGCGGCGCGATCATGAGGGTGCCGTCCACCTGCCGGTCCACCAGCGCGTCGATGGCCCGCGTCTCCGCTTTGACGTCCGGGCCGCCCTGCACCATGATCACTTGATAGTCGGTGCCGTCCAGCTGCTCCGACAACCCATCCAAGATGTCCGGGAAGAACGGGTTGCGCAGATCTGGCAGCAGCACCCCGATCGTGAACGTCCGCCCCCGCATGGCCCGCGCCGCCGCATGCGGCCGGTAGCCGAGCTCGTCGATCGCGGCCTTGACCCGGTCGCGCATGGCCGGACTGACCCCATAGGCGCTGCGCAGCACCTTCGACACCGCCGTCGTCGACACCCCGGCGTGGCGCGCCACATCGGCGATCGTCACCCGCCGCGGCCGCTCGCGCCTGGCCATCTTCCTGCCTCTCCCTCGGACGTGCCGATTGTACGAGCGACCGCCCGCCCCGCGGCACACGCCGCCCCACCGCGGCCGGGCCACGGCGGGGTGCTAGCTTGTCCGATCGTGTCTGACTACCTGCGGGAGCTGTTCTCCCTCCACGGCCGCCGCGCCCTCGTCACCGGCGGCAGCTCCGGCATCGGCTACGCCATGGCCGAGGCGATCGGCCGCGCAGGCGCCGAGGTCGTGCTGGTCGCCCGCAGACCGCACCAGCTCGACCAGGCCGTCGAGCGGCTGCGCGAGCACGGCGTCACCGCCACCCGCATCAGCGCCGACCTCGGCGCGCGTGACGACGTCCAGCACGTCTGCGACACCGCCGGCGACATCGACATCCTGGTCAACGACGCCGGCAACAACATCCGCAAGCCGATGGCCGAGCTCACCGCCGACGACTACGAGCGCACCATCGCCGTCAACCTCACCGCCCCCTACCTGCTCGGCCAGCACTTCGGGCCCGCGATGGCCGCCCGCGGCTGGGGCCGCATCATCAACGTCGGCTCCCAGCAGTCCATCAGCGCCTTCGGCGACAGCGGAGCGTACGGCGCCGCCAAGGCCGGCATCGCCGGGCTGACCCGCTCCCAGGCCGAGGCGTGGTCGACGAGCGGCGTGTGCGTCAACACGATCATCCCCGGCTTCGTGCTGACCCCGCTGACCGAGCCCGCCCAGGCCATCCCGGGCCGCGTCGAAGCACTCGCCGCCCGCCACATGGCCGACCGCAACGGCCTCCCCCAGGACTTCGCGGGCGCGGCGGTGTTCCTCGCCGGCGACGCCTGCGGATTCGTCACCGGCCAGATGCTCTTCGTCGACGGCGGCTTCTCCGTCCACTGACCGCCTTTACGTTGTAGATCACTCGCGGCGGAACTGGCGGGCCCCCACCCCCTCGCGCCAGGCGTCCATGACGATCTCGTTGCCCTCGACCCGGGTCCACACCACCTCCGTCAGCTCGACCCGGAACAGGTGCGAATCCGTGCCCGGCATCTCGAACGACGCCAGCACGTCCGCGTCGGTGATCTCCACCGCCCGCCCGGCCAGCTTCAGGTCGCCCTCCCACCCCGACGGATCGGCACCCTCCGGCGCGCGGGAGGTGACCTGCAGCGCCATCCGCGGATCCCGTCGCAGGTCGGCCGCCTTGACCGCGCCCGCCATCGACCCCGTCCACAACTCGCCGTCCCTGAAGCTCGTCTCGATGCCGCTGACCCGCGGCGATCCGTCCTTGCGCAGCGTCGCCAGCACCTTGTGCCGGTAGCCGTCCATCAGCCGCCGCGCCACGGCCGCCAGCTCCGGCGCCTGCCGCTCGAACTCCTGCCATGAAGCCATGACCCCCATCATGGCCTCCGCCACCGACAGATCAAGCCGTTTGTGAATCCCGGTTTACAAATCCGGCCGGCCCTCGCTAGGTTTGTAAACGAATCGACGTTTACTAATGGGAGGGCATGCATGGCTTCCGATCGCCCGTTCACGTGCTCGGTGTTCATCGGCACGAGCCTCGACGGGTTCATCGCCCGTCAGGACGGCGACCTCGGGTGGCTCACCAGCCGGGGCGAGGCGGCCGGCGGCGATCTGGGCTATCAGGAGTTCATCGACGGCATCGACGCCGTCGTCACGGGCCGCGGCACCTACGAGGCCGGGCTCTCCTTCGACCCGTGGCCGCACGAGGGCAGGTACGTCGCCGTGCTCAGCAGCACGCTGGAGCCCGGCGCCGATCCGCGCGTCACCGTCTTCCGCGACCTCGACGGGCTCGTCCGCGGCCTGGCCGAACGCGGCACCAAGAGCGTCTACGTCGACGGCGGCCAGGTCATCCGCGCTTTCCTGCGCGCCGGGATGATCGACCAGGTCGTCATCACGACGGTGCCCGTGCTGATCGGGACCGGGGTGCCGCTGTTCGGCGAACTCGGCGGCGACGTGCCGCTCACGCACGTGTCGACCGAGGTGTTCGGCGCGGGTGTCGTCCAGTCCGCCTACCGGGTCGAACACCCTCCCGCGTAGGGAGTTGCGCAGGTCAGCTCCTTGTAGCGGCCGATGCCCGGTGGAAGACTGGATCTGACGGAAGGGGGACGTCATGATCGAGGTCAAGAGCATCGACAAGCCGGACGAACGCCGCGACTTCCCGCGGGGCCACCTGGAGGTGTGCAACCTCAGCGGGCTCAGCTTCGGCGTGGCCACGTTCGACCCCGGCTGGCGCTGGTCGGAATCGGTCAGACCGATCGTCGGCACGGATTCCTGCGAGGTCCACCACAACGGGTTCGTGGCCCAGGGACGGCTGCGCCTTCGGATGAACGACGGCACCGAAGCCGAGGTCGGCCCGGGAGACGTGTTCGTCTGCCGGCCGGGGCACGACGCCTGGGTGGTGGGCGACGAGCAGTGCGTCGTCTACGACTTCGCGGGCGGCGCCACGGAGTACGCCAAGCCGCCGACCAGCGGCTAGCCCACCGGCCCCAGGTGGTCCGCGTGGCGTGATCGGCACTCCGGTCACGCCACGTCAGGTGCGGCGGCGGGCCCGGCAGGCGCCGGCAAGGCCCCCGGCCGAGCCCGCTACCCGAAGCCGGGGGTGGGCTGCCAGATGCTGATCTGTGTGCCCTGGTCGTCGGTGCAGGTGCAACCGCGGCCCGACGTGCTGTCGAACACCTCGCCGGTGCTGCCGCCCAGCTTGCGCACCTGCTCGACGGCCGCGTCGATGTCGCTCACGTGGTAGTACAGGTTCGGCTGCGCGGACGGCCCGGCGGAGACCAAGCCCATCGGCACGGCCGTGTTGGTGACGTGCAGGTGCGTCTCGTGCTCGCGGCTGAACTCCCAGCCGAACAACGTCCCGTAGAAGGCGGCCGCCCGGTCCAGGTCCGCGACGGACAGGGTGTAGTAGCCGAGCTGGACACTCATGTACGGTCCTCCGCAATAATTGCCGCTATCGTTAAACATCGACAGCCTAACGGAAGCAGGCAAATATTAACAGTAACGTTAATGATGTGGCGGAGCTCGACGCCACGCTGGCGGCGCTCGCCGACCCGACCCGGCGCAAGGTGATCGACGTGCTGCGCGAGGGCCCGCGCCCAGCCGGCGAGCTGGCCCAGGCCGTGCGGATGAGCCCGCCCGCCCTCAGCAGGCACCTGCGCGTGCTGCGGGCCGGCGGGCTCGTCCAGGCCGAGAGCGGCGGAGCGGACGCCCGGCTGCGCCTCTACACGTTGCGCCAGGAGCCGTTCACGGCGCTGCAGGCATGGCTGGACCAGGTGCAGGCGTTCTGGACCGAGCAACTGGGCTCGTTCAAGGACCACGTCGAGCGCACGCGCAAGGACCCCACGTGAACGCGGTCCAGGCCAGCGTCACCGTCCCGGTCGACCCGGCGACCGCGTTCCAGATCTTCACCGACGAGATCGACCGCTGGTACGTGCGCGGCCGCTACAGCTGGATCGACCCCGCCCGCGCCGTCGGCATCCGGTTCGAGGACGGCTGCCTGCGCGAGCTGTGGTCCGACGGCGGCCACGTCGACACCGGCAAGATCGTCGCCTGGGAGCCGCCGCACCGCCTCGTCTGGGCCGACCTGATCAACAAGACCGGCCGGATGGAGATCGAGGTGGCCTTCAGCCCGGTCGACGGCGGCACCGAGGTCGTGCTCGAACACCGCGGCCTGGACACACTGCCCTCCGACGTGGCCGACCGCATCCGGCGCGGCCTGTCCTGGAACATCGCCCTGCGCTGGTACGCCGACCAGTGGAAGGCCTAGCGGCGGCCGTACTTCTTGTGCACGGCCTGCTTGCTCACGCCGACCGCGTCGGCGATCTGCGCCCAGGCCAGCCCCGCCACGCGGGCCCGCCGCACCTGGACCGCCTCCAGGCGCTCGATCTCGCGGCGCAGCGCGGTCGTGGCGTGCAGCGCCAGCAGCGGATCGTCGTCCTGCGCCTGTCGCATCAGGGTGGCCAGGTCGTTCGTCATGCCCCCACGGTAATCCGGATCGTCACCTGGATTCGACCACCAGCCGCACACCCAGCCCGATCAGCACCACGCCGGAGATCTGCTCCAGCCGGCGCCGCACCGCCGGGCGGCCCAGCCAGTCCTTGGCCTTGGCGACCGCCCAGATGAGCAGCCCGTACCACAGCAGGTCGATCAGCACCCACACCACGGCCAGCGTCACCAGCGTGACCGGCACGTTCTGGCCGGGCGGGACGAACTGCGGCAGGAACGACATCGCGAACACCGCCGCCTTCGGATTGGCCAGGCATGTCCCGACCCCCGCCAGGTAGGCCCCGCGCCACCCCGGCGCCGTCGCCACCTCGGGAGCCGGGGCACCCTTACGGGCCTGCCACAACGCCTGCGCGCCCATCACGACCAGCACCACGGCGCCGGCCACGCGCATCACGTCGTAGGCCAGCTGGGAGGCCACCAGCAGCGCCGACAACCCGAACGCGGCCGCCAGGCCCCACAGCAAGATCCCCGTCTCGTTGCCCAGCGTGGCCGCCATGCCGCTGCCGCGGCCGGCCCGCAGGGTCTGACGCAGGATGATGGCCGTGCTCACCCCGGGCACCATGGCCACCAGGACGCACGCGCCCGCGAACGCCAGAAGATACATGCCGCAGATCCTGTCAGAGCGGCGCGGGAATCTCGCTCGATTTTCAGCCGTAGAGCTTGCCCAGCTCGGCGACCGCCTCGCGCATCAGCGCCCGCAGCTCGGGCGGCTCCAGCACCTCGACGTCGGCCCCCATGCGCAGCAGCAGCCAGCGCGCGTGCGTGATCGACTCGACCGGCACGGTGAGCGTCACCCAGCCCTCCGGGTCGGGCTCGCCGGCCGCGGCCAGCGCGGCGTCGACGACATCGCGGCCCATCGTGTACGCCAGCAGCTCCTCCCGCCCCGGGGCGAGCTTGACGACGGCCTCGGCGGTGTACATCCGCTCGCGGAACTCCTTGGCGTACGCACTCCAGAACGCCGTCAGCTCGAACCCCTCCGGCCGCGGGAAACGCCCCGGCAGCGTCTCCAGCGTCAGGATGCGCGCCACCCGGTACGTGCGCGGCGAGGCCCCCGGCGGCGCGGCCACCAGATACCAGGAGCCGGCCTTGAGCACCAGCCCGTACGGGTGGATCACCCGGTCGACCTCCTGCTGCCCCCAGCGCCGGTAGGTCATGTGCAGCGGCCGCTGCTCCCACACCGCCTCGGCCACCTCGCTCAGATGCGGCACGTCGTCGCCCGAGCGGTACCAGCTGGGCACGTCCAGCAGGAAGCGCTCCCGGATGCGCGAGGCGTGCGAGCGCGGCTCGGGCGGCAGCGCGGCCAGCAGCTTCAGCTCAGCGGTGGCCGCCACCTCGGCCAGCCCCAGCTCGGCCGCCGGCCCCGGCAGCCCCGCCAGGAACAACGACGACGCCTCCTCGGCGGTCAGCCCGGTGAGCCTGGTGCGGTAGCCGTCCAGCAGCTGGTATCCGCCCGTGGGCCCGCGATCGGCGTAGACCGGCACACCGGCCGCCGACAGCGCCTCCACGTCGCGGTAGACCGTACGGACCGACACCTCCAGCTCGGCGGACAGCTCGGGCGCGGTCATGCGGCCGCGCGTCTGCAGCAACAGGAGGAGGGAGAGCAAGCGGCTGGCGCGCATATGGTCATTGTATTGCGCACATGGATTGTGTTTGTATGAACACGTGGAACGTTTGCGCTCTATCATGAACGCGTTGCGCGCCCAGGACAGCGTCACGGTCGCCGAGCTTGCCGCCGAACACGGCGTGTCGGAGATGACGATCAGGCGTGACCTGGACGAGCTCGCCCAGCAGGGCGTGGTGCGCCGGGTCAGGGGCGGCGCGCTGTCGCTGCTGCTGCGCGGCGAGGAGCCGCCGTTCGGCGTGCGCGAGCGCGAGGCGGTGGAGGCCAAGCGGCGCATCGGCGTCGAGGTGGCCGCCCTGCTCGCCGACGGGGAGGCGGTGGTGCTGGACGGCGGCACGACCGCCCTGGAGGTGGCCCGCGCGCTGGCCGATCGCCGGCTGACCGTGCTGCCACTGGCCCTGCAGCCGGTGTCGCTGCTGGCCGCCGCGCCGCGGGTGCGGCTGGTGCTGCCCGGCGGCGAGGTGCGCAAAGGCGAGCTGAACGTCATGGGGCCGCTGACCGAGAGCTCCATCAAGGCGCTGCGGTTCGACACGGCGGTGATCGGCTGCTGCGGGCTGTCGGCCGAGCAGGGACTGACGGCGCACGACCTGCCCGAGGTCGCGGTCAAACAGGCGGCCATCGCCGCGGCCCGGCGGGTGATCGTGGTGTGCGACTCCGGCAAGTTCTCCCGTACGGCCTTCGGCGCGGTCTGCCCGATCTCGCGGCTGGACGTGGTGGTGACCGACTCCGGCATCCCGCGCGAGCAACGTGACGCGCTGGTGGCGGCGGGCGTGACCGTCAGGGAAGTGGCCGTCGGCGGGGAGGCCGGGTGAGACGCTTAGGGGAAGGCCCGATGGGGCGCGAGCGCACGGCCGTCTCCCTGCTGTTCTTCCTGGCGGGCGCGGCCATCGGCACGTGGACCGCGCGCATCCCCGCCGTCAAGGAACGGCTCGGGCTCGGCGAAGGCCAGTTCAGCCTCGCCCTGCTGGCCATCGCCGCCGGCGCGATGATCGGCATGACGGCGGTCGGCCGCCTGGTGGACCGGCACGGCAGCCACCGCGTGATGATCCCCGCGGCCCTGGTGCAGGGGCTGGCGCTGGTCCCGGCCGCGTACGCGCCGGACCTCGGCGTGCTGGCCGCGACACTGCTGCTGTTCGGGATCGCGCACGGGGTGCTGGACGTGGCCATGAACGCCAACGCCGTCGAGGTCGAGCGGGCCTGCGGGCGGCCGGTCATGTCGTCGTTCCACGCCGTCTTCAGCATCGGCGGGTTCGCCGGGGCCACCACCGGCGGCCTGTTCGCGCATCTCGCGCTGACGCCCGCGGCCACGTTCTGGACCGTGGGGCTGGTCATCGCGGCGCTCGCGTGGTGGGCGGCGCGGTGGGCGCTGCGGCCGGCCCCCTCTGGCGCCGCGACCTCGGCGGGCCGGGCGGGGCTGCCCAAGGGGACCCTGTTCCTGGGCGTGCTGGCGTTCTGCTGCCTGGTGGGCGAGGGGGCGGCGGCCGACTGGAGCTCGGTCTACCTGCACGAGGACCTGGGCGCCTCGCCGGGGTTCGCCGCCGCCGGGTACGCCGCGTTCGCCCTCATGATGACCGCGGGCCGGCTGGCGGGAGACCGGCTGGCGGCCAGGTTCGGGCCGGTGCCGCTGGTGCGCTGCTGCGGGCTGCTGGCCGCCGCCGGGCTGGGGGTGGCGCTGCTCGGCGGGCATCCGCTGGCGGGTGTGGCCGGGTTCGGCTGCTTCGGGGCGGGACTGTCGTGCATCGTGCCACAGGTGTTCTCGGCCGCGGGGCATCGGGACCCGGCGTTCGCCGGGCGGGCGCTGGCACGGGTGGCGTCCATCGGCTACCTGGGGTTCCTGTCGGGGCCCGTGTTCATCGGGGCCGCCGGCGAGGTGGCCGGGCTGCCACGGGCGCTGGCCATCCCGGCGCTGCTGGCCGCCTTCGTGGCCTTGACCGCCACCGCTCTGCGGACGCGCGCGGCCGAGCCCGTGGGCTGACCTCCTCAACGGATCACCCTGAATCGCAGGTGGGTGGCGTGAGGGCTGTCGACCACCGCGGCGCGCTCGAGCAACAATCGGCCGCCCAGATGCGCCTCAGGCGAATTGTTGCCAGCCGAGCCTGACCACCATCGCCGCCACGACGCACAGCAGCACGATCCGTACGAAGGCGGTGCCCCGCTTGAGCGCCATCCGCGCGCCGACCTGGGCGCCGGCCACATTGCACACCGCCATCCCGAGGCCCAGCGCCCACTGCACGTGCCCCTGCAACCCGAACACCACCAGCGCGCCCACGTTCGTCCCGATGTTGATGATCTTCGCGGAGGCCGACGCCGAGACGAAGTCCAGCCCGAGGATGGTGGTGAAGGCGATGATCAGGAACGTTCCCGTGCCCGGTCCCATGATGCCGTCGTAGAAGGCGATCCCCACTCCGGCGACCGCCACCGCGGCCACCACCCTGGCGCCGGTGCGCAGGTGCGGCTGCGGCACCGACCCGAAGGACGGGCGCAACGTCACGAACGCCGCCACCGCCAGCAGCACCACCATGACGGCGGGCCGCAGCACCTCGGCCGAGATCGCCGCCGCGGCCCACGCCCCCAGGCCCGCGCTCAGCACGGCCATTCCCGCGCCCGGGATCGCCACCTGGCGGTCGACCTTGGTGGAGCGGGCGTAGGCGACGGCGGCCGACGTGGTGCCGAAGACGGACGACAGCTTGTTGGTGGCCATCGCCTCGACGGTCGGCATCCCCGTGATCATGATGGCGGGCAGCTGCAACAGCCCGCCACCGCCCACGACGGCATCGACCCACCCGGCGCCTGCCGCTGCGACCAGCAACACCAGGACCTGCTCCAGCGGCACGCCACTCCCCCGATTTCCCCCAAGAAACCCCAAGAGTGTACAAGTGTCACATTCGCCGCCCCGGCACCAGGGGCGGCATCGCGCCGAAGCTTGGCCGCACGCCGATCGGCCCGCCGCCGGGCCCATCGGCGGGCACGTCCCAGTACGCCGGCGCACGTCCCACCGGCGAGGCATCTGGCGGCGCTCCGCCCTCCTGAGAGCGCGTGGGCGTCATCCAGAGAGGCGACGACCGCGCACGACCCTGCCGTGGCCCGCCGCGGGGTCGCACACGACGGTAGGGCGGGCGGTGGGGATGGGCCGGTCAGCCCTCGAGGGCCAGGAGCCGGAGGATGCCCGCCGTCAACGCGGCACGTTCGATCATGCCCTCGACGCTGATGTGCTCGTGCCGCGCATGCGCCCCGGCGCCGACGGCGCCCAGGCCGTCGAGGACGGGCACGCCCAGGGCGGCGGTGAAGTTGCCGTCGCTGGCCCCGCCGACCGAGCATTCGCGCAGGTCCAGGCCCATGTCGAGCGCAACCGAACGGGCCAGGGCGAACAGGCGGGCCGTGCCCGGCCCGCGTTCCATGACAGGACGGTTCCATCCGCCACGCACCTCGATGGACGCCCGGGGATCATGGGGTCGCAGGCCTGCCAGAGCGGCGTCGACCCGCTCGGCTTCGGCCCGGCTGGCGACGCGCACGTCCGCCTCGGCCCGCGCCGCGCCGGCGACCACGTTGGAGCCGGTGCCGCCCGAGACGACGCCCACGTTGACGGTCGTGCCCGCGCCCGGGTCGGCCAGGTCGTGCAGCCACCGCACGGCCCGGGCCAGCTCGTCGATCGCGCTGGCTCCCTTGGTGGGCTCGAGCCCGGCGTGCGCCTCCACCCCGGTGAAGGTCAGGTGGAAGATGCCCACCCCTTTGCGCGCGGTCTTCAACGCCCCGTCCGCGCTGGCCTCGAACACCAGCACGGCGGCCACATCACGAGCGGCCTCCTCGATCAGCGGCCGCGAGGCGGGGCTGCCGATCTCCTCGTCGCCGTTGAGCAGCAGCCGCAGCGGCGGGCGCGGCAGCCCGGCGGCCTCCAGCGCGCGCAGCGCCCATACGAGCTGGACCAGGCCCGCCTTCATGTCGAAGACGCCGGGCCCGGTGGCCCGGTCTCCGTCGAGGGTGAACGGCCAGGCGCGCAGCGTCCCGGCCGGCCAGACCGTGTCGTAGTGGGCCAGGACCAGGATCGGGGCGTCGCCCCGGCCCGGGTAGTCGTTGATGCGGACGTCCCCGTACACGCCGCCGTCCCCACGACCGCCGATGTCGCCGAGCACCCCGCCGTCGATCCGCCGGGTGGCCGCGGGCGCGCCCAGCCGGGCCTCCAGGTAGCCGTCGAGCCAGTCCAGGCCCGCGTCGAGCAGCGCCTTGTCGTTACTGGGCGTCTCCAGCGAGACGTACGCGGCCAGATCGGCGAGCAGGTCGGCGCGGTGCCCGCCGATCCAGGCACGCAGTTCCCCGGCCCCTGCCTCGTTCTCCACGGTCATCAGGCGACCTCCTGCTCGGCGAGGTGGTCCTCGCTCATCGGCCCGCGCGCAGCCTGGACGTCGGCCAGGCGGAGCCCGCCGCGCAACGGCGGCATGCCGGCCCCGGCGGCCTAGGCCTCGGCGAAGACGGTCACGGTAGTGGTGGACGTGAACGGGACGGCGGCGGACGACAATGTCACGCCAGATACCGCTGGGATCCTCCGGCAGGGTACGCACCCACGCCGTCGAACGATCCGTCGCCCCTGTCATACCCGCTCCGGACCCCTGAGTAGATCGGCCGCGGGATCGAACACCGAACGGCCGCGCCACCACGCCGGACATCTCACCCGACGACGATCGGGCAAGGAGCTGGGCGCGCCCCATGCAGCTCGCCGGCCATTCGTCCCGTGCCACGACAGCGGCTCACCGAGCCACCGGCCGGCAACGACGGCGCCGGCTACCGGGCTCCCACCCCTGGCGGCACGGGGAAAGGCGGCGCGGCCGGGAGAGGCGCGCCGCCTTTCAGCGGAGGAACGGGATCAGTGGGCCGGGGCGAGAGCGCGCTTCCTCGAGGCGTAGATGTCGTCCACCAGCCCGTAGGATCGCGCCTGCTCCGCCGTGAAGATGCGATCCCGTTGGATGTCCTTCCTGATCTCCAACGGCGACCGTCCCGTGTGCCGGGACAAGATCTCCTCCTGCTGGTCACGCATCCGCAGGATCTCCCTGGCGTGGATCTCCAGGTCGCTGCCCTGCCCGCGCCCGCCCTCGGCGTACGGCTCGTGCAGCAGCACCCGGGCGTGCGGGAGCGCGCCCCGCTTGCCCGGCGTGCCCGCCGCCAGCAGCACGGCGGCCGCCGAGGCCGCCTCACCGATGCAGACCGTGTGGATCTCCGGCCGGACGAACTGCATCGTGTCGTACATGGCGGCCATCGCGGTTGCCCGTCGTGGCCGTGACCGGGCTGTTCCTGCCGGTGCGCGGACTGGAGGTGAACGCGGCGCAGGGCCTGCTGGGGGCGCGCGTGGAGGCGCCGCCACGGCAGCCGGACCGCCGGTCCTGGCAGGAACGGCGGCGCACGGCCGCCTGGTTCACGCTGCAGCTGGCCGTGGGCGGTGTGGTCAGCGGGTTCACGCTGGCGATCGTGCCGTTCACGGTCTACACGCTCGTGTTGCCGTTCATCGGCGGGCCGGTGGTGGTGCTCGGGTTCATGGTCACGCCCGGGTGGGTGGCGGCCCTGTGGGCAGTGGGCGGGCTCGCGCTGCTGGCGGCGCTGGTCGCGATGGCGGCGGGGGCGGGCGCGCTGCTGGCCCGGCTCGCGCCCGTCCTGCTCGGCCCCACCCCGTCCGAGCGGCTGGCCGCCGCCGAGGAGCACGCCCGTACGCTCGCCGAACGCAACCGGCTGGCCCGCGAGCTGCACGACTCGGTGGGGCACGCGCTGAGCGTCGTCACCCTGCGGGCCGCGGCCGCCGGCCAGGTACTCGACCACGACCCCGCCACTGCCAGGAGCGCCCTGGCCGCCATGCGCGCGACCGCACCCAGGCCGTGATCGCGGCCTACGAGTCGGGCTTCGTCTCACCCCGATAGCCGCACGTCACCACGACCTGCCCGCGGTCCTCCACCACGCCGTGCTCCGGCACAGGTCCCTTGGGAAGGGGAGGCGGCCGGACTCGCGCGCTGGTCAGCGGATGCCGGCCCGGCGCAGGATCTCCGCCGCCGGCAACAGGGTGGCCTCGGCGGCGGTCAGGCCGGTGGCGGCCAGAGCGCGGTCGACGAGCCGCAGCCCCACCGCGTATCCCGCCATGTCGGGAATGCCGCGAGGCTCCTGCCCGAAGTTCCGCACGGCGCTGTCCCCCAGCACGTACGCCGGCGTGTTCTGCATCCCCGCCAGGTCGAAGTCCGCCATGATCAGCTCGTACGCCCGGTCGAACTCCTCCCCCGTCACCATCGACGACCACGGCCCCATGGCCGAGGGCCCCGACAGCTCCCGCACGAACGCCTCGGCCAGCCCCTCGGCCACCACGTGCTCGCCCACCGTCACCGTGACCGGGTTCCACTCCACGTTGCTGAAACGCACGTTGTGGTGGAACTCGTGCACGGCGCAGTGCGCGATCCTGCCGATCACCTCCTCCGACGGCCAGGCCAGCAGGTACAGCCAGCCGGGTGAGCCGCCCATGCCGTAGTAGCCGCCGGCGACGTTCATCAGGTGCTCGTTGCCGGGGTTGCCCATGACGAACATGACCTGCAGCGAGTCGGCCTGCTTGGCCTCCCGCAGCGCTTCCGAGGCACGTTCCAGCTCGTGCCGCACCTGCCCGAGCACGTCGGCCTCGATCATGCGCCGCACGGCGGGCAGGTACCGCGGGTCGTCGGCGTCGACGCGGAAGCCGCCACCCTGGTGGTGGATGTCGACGATGTCGCCCGGCACGGGGATCGCCGCGCGCATGGGCGCCAGCATCTCCCGCAGCGCGCCGGGCCGGTCCTCCAGCGGCCCCTCGAGCAGCTCGGCCATCGCCGTGAGCGTGTCGTGAATCACGAATTCCATGGCCTGGACGCTAAAGCCTCACGCGGCGTGAGGCTCAACGCCCTTTACAGCGGAGATTCCTCGCCGGGATCGTCCCCGGGCGTGCGGCCCGGCGTGACCTGCCCGCTCTCGGTCGCCGAGGGCGACGGTGACGGCGAGGGCCGCGGCTCCGGCGTCTCCGGGGTCGGCGGCGGCGTCGGCACGAACACCGTCGGCGGCAGCTGCCTGGGCTGCGGCTCGCTGTCCTGCCTGCCGAACAGCAGCAGCAACACGATCGCCGTCACCAGCAGCAACAGCAGCGCCAGCGCCAGCGCGGCCATGAGCACCCGCCGCCGCGTCTCGGTCAGCGGGCGGCGCTGCCTGGTCGGCCCCGGCAGCGCGGGCGCGCGGTCGGTCAGCCAGTACGGGACGAAGTCCGGCCCGTGCGCCTGCCCGATCAGCGTGCCGCCCACCATGACCGGCTCCAGGAACCGCTCGGCCCCCTGCTGGCCGGGCGTGTACGGCACGGCCACCCACGGCGCGTGTCCCAGGTCGCTGTCCAGCACCACGGGCATGCCGTCCAGCACCGCGCCCCGCTGCCTGGGCCCCCGGCCCAGCCAGCCGCGCACCCCGGACCGCCCGCCGGACGCCTCCCTGATCGCCGTCACGAACCGCTCCCGGGCCGCCGCGTCGAACGCGGCCCCCCGAGTCAGCACGGCCAGCGACACCGCGCGGCCGTCGGGCCCCTGGCCCAGGTACACGAAACCAGCCGGCGCCTGATGCAGGCGCGCCTGAACCACATACCGCCCCAACCGGGGCGGATCACCGTACTGCAGCGGACTTGCCACGTTTGCCATGAAAGCACAGACGTGGCGTCGTGCACGTTTGCGGCGTGTTTGGTGGAATGGCGTCATGAGCGTCGCCGAAGAGTTGCCAGGCGGAAACGACGCGGCCCTGCTGCGTCAGAGTCTCGACGAGGTCCGGCGGGTCATCGTCGGACAGGACCACATGGTCGAAAGGCTCATCGTGGCCCTGCTGGCGCGCGGGCACTGCCTGCTCGAAGGAGTCCCAGGCGTCGCCAAGACCCTCGCCGCCTCCACCCTGGCCACCGTCGTGGGCGGCACGTTCGCCCGCATCCAGTTCACCCCCGACCTCGTGCCGAGCGACATCGTCGGCACCCGCGTCTACCACCCCTCCAACGAGAAGTTCGACGTCGAGCTCGGCCCCGTGTTCGTCAACTTCCTGCTGGCCGACGAGATCAACCGCGCCCCCGCCAAGGTCCAGTCCGCGCTGCTGGAGGTCATGGCCGAGCGCCAGGTCACCCTCGCCGGCGTCACCCACCCGCTGCCCAAGCCGTTCATCGTGCTGGCCACCCAGAACCCCATCGAGTCCGAAGGCGTCTACCCGCTGCCGGAGGTGCAGCGCGACCGGTTCCTGTTCCGGGTCCGCGTGCCGCACCCCAGCGCCCACGAGGAGCTGGAGATCCTGCACCGGATGAGCGTCACCCCGCCCGTCCCCGAGCGGGTCCTGGACCCCGACAAGCTGCTGGCCCTGCAGGAGGCGGCCGAGCAGATCTCGGTCCACCAGCTCGTCGCCGACTACGTGGTCCGGCTGGTCATGTCCACCCGTGCCCCCGCCGAGTACGGACTGGCCGACCTCACCGAGACCATCGAGATCGGCGTCAGCCCCCGCGCCACCCTGGGCCTGGTCGCCGCCGGACGCGCCCTCGCCCTGCTGCGCGGCCGCGACTACCTGCTGCCCGATGACGTGCGCGACGTCGCCGTGGACGTCATGGCCCACCGGCTCATGCTCACCTTCGACGCCCTGGCCGACGGCGTCGACCCCGAGCAGGTCGTCAAGCAGATCCTGCACGCGGTGCCCCCGCCCCTCGTCGTCTGGAACCAGAACCGTTGAGCCCGGCACGGAGCGAACCCGACGCAGCCGGCGAAGTGGAGGCCCGACACGTGCTGACGGCACGCCTTCGGCACGACAAGGACTCCACGCAGCGAAGGAGGAGGGGGAGCGACCAATGAACACTGCCGAGCAGGCACTCCGGCGGCTGGAGCTGACCGTCACCCGGCGCCTGGACGGGTTGCTGCACGGCGCCCACCAGGGGCTGCTGCCCGGCACCGGCAGCGAGGCCGGCGACAGCCGCGTGTACGTGCCCGGCGAGGACGACGTGCGCCGCATGGACTGGAACGTCACCGCCCGCACCACCGTCCCCCACGTCCGCGACCTCATCGCCGACCGCGAGCTGGAGACCTGGGCGCTGGCCGACCTGTCGCCCAGCATGGACTTCGGCACCGCCGACACCGACAAACGCGACCTGGTGATCGCCGCCGTCGGCGCCATCGGGTTCCTGTCCAGCCGGATGGGCGACCGGTTCGGCGCACTGGTCCTGCACGACGAGTACGTCCACCGCATGCCCGCCCGCACCGGCCGTCCCGCCCTGTACGGGCTGCTGCACTCCCTCATGGACGCGCCCCGCGGCCGCATCGTCGAGGACGCGCCCGACCTGGCCGAGGGCATCGAGGTGCTGTCGGCCAGCCGCCGGCGCCGTGGCATGCGCCTGATCGTCTCCGACTTCCTCGACGCCCACCCCGACCTCGACCCCGACGCCGAACGCCCCTGGGAACGCCCCATCCGCCGTCTCGCCGCCCGCCACCAGGTCCTGGCCGTCGAGGTGATCGACCCGCGCGAGCTCGAACTGCCCGACGTGGGCCGGGTCGCGTTCGCCGACCCCGAGACCGGGAAGGTACGCGAAGTGCACCTTTCGCCCAAAGTCCGGCAGGCGTACGCCGAAGCGGCCGCCCTGCAACGCGAGGGCACCCGCCTGGCGCTGCGCCGAGCCGGGATCGCCCACCTGGTGCTGCGCACCGACCGGGACTGGGTGTTCGACGTCGCGCAGTTCGTGCTGCGTCAGCGCCGCATGAGCCACCTGGCCCATCGAACCGCGACCCGTGCCACAGGAAGGTGACATGACGTTCCTCGCCCCCTCCTGGCTGTGGCTGTTCGTCCTGGTCGCGCTGCTCGTGGCCGGGTACATCGCGGCGATGTTCGCCCGCCGCCGCTACACCGTGCGCTTCACCAACCTGGCCCTGCTCAACCTCGTCGCCCCCGCCGGGCCCGGCTGGCGCCGCCACGTCGCCCCCATGCTGTTCCTCGTCATGATGTCGTTCCTGGTCATCGGCGCCGCCAAACCCGCCGACCAGGTGCGCGTGCCCCGCGACCGCGCCACCATCATGATCGCCCTCGACGTGTCGCTGTCCATGGACGCCGACGACGTCCAGCCCAACAGGATCGCCGCCGCCAAGGCCGCCGCCCAGGCGTTCGCCCGCGAGCTGCCCGACCGCTTCAACGTCGGCGTGGTGTCCTTCGCCCGCTCGGCCAACGTCGTCATCTCCCCCACCACCGACCACCAGGCGGTCATCACCGCGATCGGCAACCTCACCACCCGCCCGGGCACCGCGATCGGCGAGGCCGTCTTCAACGCGCTCGACTCGCTGCGCTCGTTCGACCAGCAGGCCGCCACCGACCCGCCGCCCGCCGCGATCGTGCTGCTCTCCGACGGCGACAACACCTCCGGCAGGTCCGTCAACGAGGCCATCGAGGCGGCCCAGCAGGCCCGCGTCCCGGTCTCCACGATCGCGTACGGCACCCAGGAGGGCACCGTCAACATCGACGGCCGTCCGGTGAACGTGCCGGTCAACAAGCAGACCCTGCAGTCGTTGTCCGACGGCACCAGCGGCCGCGCCTACGCCGCCGAGTCCGGCAGCGAGCTGCGCGAGGTCTACGAGCAGATCGGCACCTCGCTCGGCTACAAGCTGGTCAACCAGGAGATCACCCAGTGGTTCATCGTGGCCGCGATCCTGGCCGGGTTGCTGGTGGCCGGTGCGGCGGTCATGTTCGGCTCGCGTATCCCGTAACGTTTGGCGACGTGACCAAAGGTAACGGGGCGCACTACTTCTCCGAGCGGCCGGGAAGCGCGAGCAGGCCGGGCTCGGTCGATCTCGTCCTGCCCGACCTGCACCTGCGGCTGGAGACCGACAGCGGCGTGTTCTCGCCGGAGCGGGTCGACCTCGGCACCCGTGTGCTGCTGGAGACCGTCCCGCCGCCGCCGCAGGAGGGCGACCTGCTCGACCTGGGCTGCGGCTACGGGCCGATCGCGCTGACCATGGCCTCCCGCGCGCCCGAGGCCACCGTGTGGGCCGTCGACGTGAACCGGCGGAGCCTGGAGCTGACCGAGCGGAACGCCCAGACCGCCCGCCTTTACAAAGTAAGGTCAGTGCATGTCGATGAAATCCCAGATGACGTGAAATTTCGGGCCATCTGGTCCAATCCTGCGATCCGCATTGGGAAGCAGGCCCTGCACGACATGCTCACCAGGTGGCTGACCAGGCTGACCCCTGACGGCGTGGCCTACCTGGTCGTCCAGAAACACCTCGGCTCGGACTCCCTGCAGCGCTGGCTCGGCGAGCAGGGCTGGCAGGCCTCCCGCGAGGCCAGCCGGGCCGCCTACCGCATATTGAAGGTGACCCGATGAGAAGGCAGCTGCGCCCCACCGACGTCAAGCGGCTCAACCGCACCTGGCGCAGGAACACCGAGAACCGCCTCGCGCTGATCATCGAGTCGGTCACCGGCCCGTTCAACATCGGCTCGATCTTCCGCAGCGCCGCCGCGTTCGGCGTGGACGAGATCTGGCTGGCCGGCAACGCCACCCCGCCCACCAACCCCAAGGCGGGCAAGACCGCGCTCGGCACCGAGCGGCTGGTCACCTGGCACGAGCCGGTGCCGGCCGCCGACGCCGTCAAGGCCGCCAGGGAAGAGGGCTACACCGTGCTGGCCGTCGAGCTGACCGCCGAGGCCGTGCCGCTGCACAAGGCAGGCCTCGGCCGCGACGTGTGCCTGGTGGTCGGCAGCGAGGACCACGGCTGCTCCCCCGCCCTGCTCGACGCCGTGGACGGGGTCTGCTACATCCCGCAGGTCGGCCGGGTCGGGTCGTTCAACGTCGCGGTGGCCGCCGCCATCGCGCTGTCGGAGGCCCGCCGCCAGGAGTGGCAGAATCTCCCTGATTAGTAACCGCAGGCTTCACCCAGGAAGGGCATACTTCAGGACGTGCTCAGCCGCCGCTTCGCCTTTCTCGACCATCCGGGCCCGCTGGCCTTCGCCCACCGCGGAGGCGCCGCGGAAGGAGCGGAGAACTCCGCGGCCGCCTTCGAGCGCGCGGTCGAGCTCGGCTACACCTATCTGGAGACCGACGCGCACGCCACCTCCGACGGCGTGCTGGTCGCCTTCCACGACCACACGCTCGACCGCGTGACCGACCAGCGCGGCCGCATCTCCGAGCTGCCCTACCGGGCGGTCAGGCAGGCCCGCATCGGCGGCGTCCACGAGATCCCGCTGCTGGAGGACCTCCTGGGCACCTGGCCGGGGATCCGCTTCAACATCGACGTGAAGGAGGCGGCGGTGATCGCCCCGCTGGCCGAGGCGATCAGGCGCACCAACGCCTACGACCGCGTCTGCCTGACCTCCTTCTCCGACGAGCGCCTGATACTGGCCAGGGCGGCGCTGGGCAGGGAGGTGTGCTCGGCGCTCGGGCCGCGCGGCGTGGCCGCGCTGCGAGCGGCCGCCACCACCTCCGGCTACGGCCGGCTGCTGGCCCGCCTGTCGCGCGCCCAGATCCCCTGCGCCCAGGTGCCGGTGGGGTTCCGCGGCCTGCGCGTCACCACCCGCCGCCTGGTCCGCACCGCGCACGCCATCGGCATGCAGGTGCACGTGTGGACCATCAACGAGCCCGCCCGGATGGAGCACCTGCTCGACCTGGGCGTGGACGGCATCATGACCGACAACATCACCGGGCTGCGCCAGGTGCTCGACGGCCGGGGACAATGGCATCCCCATGGGATGGCAGCGTGACAGGCCATGCGGCGCGCCGACGGGCACCAGGTTGCCGCAGGGCTCTATGAGCGGGTCGCCTCGTACTCGGGGAGTGCGGCCGGGGTGGTCCGGGTCGCCGGGCGCATGATCAGCACCAGTACGGCGAGGCCGGCGAAGATGACCGCGGCGATGACGCCGGTGAGGTGCAGACCGGCGGTGAACGCCTCCCGCGCGGCATGCAGCAGTTCCGCGCCCTGGCCGGCGGGAAGGCTCCGGCCGGCGGCGATCGCGCCGGCCAGCGAGTCGGACGTGCCGTCCATCCGGCTGCGGTAGACCACCGCGGCCACCACGCCGAGCAGCGCGAAGCCGAGCGAACCGCCGAAGTAGTTACCGGTCTCCGACATCGACGCCGCCGAGCCGGCGCGCTCCGGCGGCACGGACCCGACGACCAGCCCGGTGCCCAACGCGAACAGCGGGCCGGTGCCCAGCGCCAGTACGGCGATGCCGATCATCACCAGCGGCAGGGCGCTCGCGCCGTCGACGCCCACCAGCAGCAGGCTGCCCAGCGCCGACGCCACCAATCCGCCGGCGATCGCGGTCGTCTGCTTCACCCGCCGGGCCAGCGCCGGCGCGGTTATGGTGCCGACCGCCACGCCCAGGCCCATGGGTGCGAACAGCACCGCCGAGGCGACCGGCGAGAAGCCCAGCACGCTCTGCAGGTACTGGGTCACCAGCAGGCCCGTTCCGGCCATGGCGATGCCGGCGAAGACGAGCGCGACGAGTACGGCCGTGAACGGGCGGTTGCGGAACAGCCGCAGGTCCAGCAGCGGCGTCTCCAGCCGCAACTGCCGGCGTACGAACAACGATCCGATGGCCGCGCCCACGACGAGAGCCACCGCCGGCACGACCGGCACGCTCTCGACGGTCAGCTGCTTGAGGCCGTAGACCATCAAAAGCACCGCCGCGAGCGACAGCCCGACGCTGGCCGGGTCCAGCCGGCCGGCCTGGTCGCTGCGGAACTCCGGCAGCAGGACCGGCCCGGTGAGCAGCAGCAACGCCATCGCCGGCACGGCGACCAGGAACACCGATCCCCACCAGAAGTGCTGGAGCAGGAATCCGGCGACTCGCGCGAAGAATCTGGCGAGGGTATGTCAAGACGACGGGGGCGGCTCCGACCAAGGGGGCGAAGGGCCCAGGCGGGGCCCGTCAATCACGAGGAGTGCGAGATGAAGTTCCTGATCAGCCTGTACATCAACCCGGCCGTGCTGGACGCGCTGACCGACGAGGAGAAGGCGGCGATCGGCAACGGCCACGGCGCGTTCCTCGAGGAGCTGAAGAAGTCCGGCGAACTGATCCTCACGCAGGCGCTGGTCGACCCGTCACAGGCCGCTGTGGTGTCCGTACGCAACGGCCAGCCCGCGGTGACCGACGGCCCTTTCCTGGAGGCGAAGGAGTATCTGGGCGGCTTCTACCTGATCGACTGCGAGAACAAGGAGCGGGCGATCGAGCTGGCGGCGCGGATCCCGGACACCGCGATCGAGGGCCTGGGGGTCGAGGTGCGGCAGGTGATGTTCGCTGACGGACAATTGGAGGCATGACGGCATCACCCATCGGGGCCTGCTGCGTGAGCTCACGCCGCAGGTCCTCGGCGCGTTGGTGCGCCGGTACGGCCAGTTCGAGGGCTGCGAGGACGCCGTGCAGGAGGCCGTACTCGCCGCCACCGTGCAGTGGCCGGCCGAGGGAGTGCCGGACAACCCGCGCGGCTGGCTGGTGGCTGTCGGGTCCCGACGGCTCATCGACCAGATGCGCAGCGACCACGCGCGCCGCGAGCGGGAGTCGGCGACGGCCACCGAGGTGATGCCCGAGGACGTGCCGGACACCGACGACACGCTCGTCCTGCTGTTCCTGTGCTGCCATCCGGCGCTGACCGCGGCCTCCCAGACCGCCCTGACGTTGCGGGCGGTCGGCGGCCTGACCACCGCTGAGATCGCCCGCGCGTTCCTGGTGCCGGAGGCCACGATGGCGGCCAGGATCAGCCGGGCCAAGCAGCGCATCAAGGCCGCCGGCAGCTCGTTCGGCCTGCCGGACGACGCGGAGCGCGAGGAGCGGCTGCGGGTCGTCCTGCACGTGCTCTACCTGATCTTCAACCAGGGCTACACCGCCTCCTCGGGCAGCGAGTTGCACCGCGCCGACCTCGCGCACGAGGCGATCCGGCTGGCCAGGATGGTGCACGCGCAACTGCCCGAGGACGGCGAGGTGACCGGGCTGCTCGCGCTGATGCTGCTGACCGACGCCCGCCGGGCGGCACGGACGACGGCGGCCGGCGACCTGGTGCCGCTGGACGAGCAGGACCGTAAGAAGTGGGACCGGGGGCTGATCGACGAGGGCATGGAGCTGGTCAAGGCGTCACTGGCCGGCCCGGCGCTGGGCCCTTACCAGCTGCAGGCCGCCATCGCCGCCACGCACGCCGACGCGGTCACGGCCGAGGAGACCGACTGGCCGCAGGTGCACGCGCTTTACCTGATCCTGGAACGGATCGCGCCCAACCCGATGGTCACGCTCAACCGGGCGATCGCGCTCGCCGAGACCGAGGGCCCGCAGGCCGGGCTGGCCCTGCTGGCCACGCTGGACAGTGACGGACGGATGGCCGGGCATCACCGGCTGCTGTCCGTGCGGGCGCATCTGCTCGAGAACGCCGCAACCCCACGTGGACTCGCGGCCGGCGGGCGGAACGTACGGCTCGTGCAGGTGCATCCTGCGGGTCTCGACGTCGACGGGCACGGGCATCGACGGCAGGTGCGCACCTTGCAGGAACCATCGCACGACTGGAGCCGGCGCGACACGACCGCGCTGAAGGTCCGTCTCCGCCAGCGGGGCGTGCCACGTGCACGAGCATGATGTCCCTGCCGCGTGGGGACAGGGCTTGCCGTTGCCCTGTACCTTCTTGATGGTTCCACGGCCCTTCTGGGTCATGGGCCGAGTCCTTTCCCTCACAAGATGATCATTGTAAGGTCATGGACACGACACGTAGATTTGACCGGCTACCTGCGAGAATGAGCACTTCGTCAAAGAGGGCCGACAACGTCACCGGCCCGTGCGAGGTGCCCGAACGCCGCGACCAGTGGCATCCCAGGATGCCCGGCCGCACGACGGCCGCCTGACAATCCTGCCGGCCGCCCGGCCGCATCCGCAGCGACACGACCGGCCAGCCGCTTGGCCGCCATAGGAGCGACTCGACACCATGCCCGTACCCGCACCCCCCGCGGCCCTTGACGACTCCCCTCCAGCGCGCCGGCGCGAACAGCGCGGCTGGTACGTCTACGACTGGGCCAACTCCGCCTTCTACACCACCGTCATCACGGTCTTCCTGGGCCCGTACCTGATCTCGGTGGCCACGACCGCGGCCTGCGCCAAGGACTTCCCCACCACACCGGCCGACGTCTGCGCCCGCGACTTCGACAAGCTGATCACCGACGATCTCGGCTTCGTCAGCGTGCTGGGCGCCGACATCCGGCCGGCGGCCATCTGGGGGCTCGCGACGACGGTCGCGGTGCTCCTGCAGATCGTGTTCCTGCCCATCGCGGGCGCGCTGGCCGACCACACCGGCCGCAAGCGCGAGCTGCTGGGCGGCTTCGCCTTCGCCGGCGCGCTGGCCGTGATGGGCCTGTACTTCCTCGACGGCGAGCGCTACATGCTGGGCCTGGTGCTGTTCGTCCTGGCCAATCTCGCCTACGGCTGCTCGATCGTCGTCTACGACTCGTTCCTGCCGCAGATCTCCACCGCGCAGGAACGCGACCGCGTCTCCGCCCAGGGCTGGGCCATCGGCTACATCGGCGGCGGCGTGCTGCTCGCGCTCAACCTGGCGCTCTACCTCAATCACGAGGCCCTCGGCCTGAGCACCGGCGAGTCGGTGCGCATCAGCCTGGTCTCGTCGGGGCTGTGGTGGGCGGCCTTCACGATCATCCCGCTGCTGCGGCTGCGCAACCGGCCCGTCCCCGCGCACGAGACCACCGCGATCGGCTCGATGGGCGGCAGCTTCCGCCAGCTCGGCCGCACCCTGTCCGAACTGCGCAGATACCCGCTGACGTTGCTGTTCCTGGTGGCGTACCTGGTCTACAACGACGGCGTCCAGACCGTCATCGGGCACAGCGCCGCGTTCGCCTCACAGGCGCTGAAGCTCGACACGACCATCCAGATCGTCACCATCCTGATGGTGCAGTTCGTGGCGTTCTTCGGCGCGCTGCTGCTGGGCCGGCTGGCCCGCGTCTTCGGCACCAAGCGCACCGTGCTGGGCAGTCTGGTGGTGTGGACCGCGATCGTCATCGTGGCCCTGTTCGTGCAGGAGCAGGCGGTGCTGCAGTTCATGCTCATGGCCCTGCTCATCGCCATTGTCCTGGGCGGCACGCAGGCGCTGTCGCGCTCCCTGTTCTCCCAGGTGATCCCGAAGGGCAGGGAGGCGGAGTACTTCAGCCTGCTGCAGATCAGCGACAAGGGCTCGGCGTTCATCGGCAACCTGACGATCACCCTGGCCCTGACGCTCACCAACAGCTACCGCATCGCCATCGTGTCCCTCGTCGTGTTCTTCATCATCGGGTTCGTGCTTCTGGCGCTGACGAACCTGCCCAAGGCCATCCGCGCGGCCGGCAACGAGGTGCCCGACCGCATCTGACGCACATCACGTGCCGGATGGCCTTTCCGCTGCTCACCAACACCTTCAGCGAAGCGGACTCGAGCAAGCCGTACGAGCGGTACACGACCCCCGCGTCCGGGCGCATCGTGGGACAGCGTGCTGGCCTGGCGGCGTGTGTCCCGTGACCGGGCCGCCTAGGACGGCGCGGAGAGCAGCATGGTGCCCGGCCCCTGGGCCGCGCCGGGGCCGCGGACGGCCGTCACCGTGTCGGCGGTGGCCTCGCCGCCGCAGTGCGGGCAGGTGACGACCGGGGTGAAGCGCTCACCGCAGGAGTGCACCAGGAGCGCGGGCGGGCCGCCGGGGGGCGTGGACCAGCGGTCGCCCCAGGCCATCAGCGTCATCAGCGCGGGCACGATGTCCCGGCCCGCGTCGGTGAGGACGTACTCGTGACGGACGGGCCGCTCCTGGTAGGGGCGCTTCTCCACCACCCCGGCCGCGATCAGGTGCTCCAGGCGGCGGGTCAGCAGGTTACGGGAGATGCCCAGGTCCTCCGCGAGATCGTCGAACCTGCGCAGGCCGAGGAAGAGGTCCCGCAGGATCAGCGGGGTCCACGGCTCGGCGACCACGCCGACGGCCTGGGCGATGGAGCAGTGCATCTCACCGAACCTGTTCATGGACCCAGGATAGTGGGTTGATAAAGTGAACCCATGACAGTTCACATTCAGGACTCACCTGCCCGGGCCTACCGCGAGGCGGGCGAGGCGCACGACCTCGACGCGCTCATGGCCACGCTCGCCGACGACGTGGTCTTCCGCTCGCCACTCAGCGCCACCGCCTCCTTCCGGGGCAGGACCCAGGTGCGGGAGCTGTTCGCCGTCGTTCTGGACGCCCTGTCCGAGCTGCGGTACCAGAGCGACCTCGGGGACGAGCGGACGCGCATGCTGACGGCCACCGCGCGGCTGGGGCGGCAGGAGCTGCACGAGGCGACACTTCTCTCGCTCGGCGAGGACGGTCTCGTCGAGGAGATCACGATGTGGGTCCGGCCGCTGCCGGCGTTGACGGCGCTGATGGCGGCACTCGGCCCCGGGCTGGCCAGGGCGACAGGCAGGCCCGGACTGCCGCTCCTGGTCGGCGCCGCGGTCAAGCCGCTGGCGGCGATGACCAGGCTCGGCGACCGGACACTGGTCCCCCTTCTGACCACCAAGCGCCCCCGATAGCAGCGCCGCCTTCCGGCGGCCCGGGCCGACTGGACGCCCGGGGGCGACCGAACCCGCGCTCCCCGGGAGTGGCCATCGATCCGAATCGAGAGCACCGCTCTTGACATGGATACACCGGAACGAGAGCATTGCTCTCATAACAGAGCGACGCCCTCGCCAAGGAGCATTCATGTCCGCACGACTCACCGCCGCCGCCTTCGCGGCCGGCGGCATCTTCTTCCTCATCTACCCGGCGATCCGCCCGTCCGGCGACGACGCCGTCGCGATGGCCTCCGTCGAATGGGTCGCCGGGCACGCAGCCGCGATGCTCGGCTTCATCCTGCTCGGGCTGGCGGTGCTCGGACTCCACAAGGCGCTCGGCGACCGGCTGTCGCTGCGGGCGGCGGTGGTGACGTGGATCGGCGCGGGCCTGACGCTGCCGTACTACGGCGCCGAGGACTTCGGACTGAACGTGATCGCCCAGCGCTCGCTGCGCGACCAGGCGCCCGCGCTCATGGAGCTGGCCCAGGAATTCAGGTACGGGCCGGTCGCGCTCACCATGTTCGCGGCCGGCCTGGTGTCCCTCGGCGCCAGCATGGTCATGGCGGCGGTCTCGGTGTGGCGCTCCGGCACGCTGCCCCGGTGGAGCGGGACGGCCCTGGCGTTGGGTTTCGTGCTGTTCATCCCGCAGTTCTTCGGCCCGTACCCGCTGCGAATCGCGCACGGCGCGCTCATCATGATCGGCGGCCTTTGGCTGGCCACGGCCCTGGGGACGGCTCGGACACGAGCCGAATCGGCAATCATCTGAAGAACCGACGCCCCATCCGCGATTGGATCACCCCGCAGGTGGGAATCCCATCACGGTACCAAGCGTTAGACACCGTGGGAGACAGACCCCCCACTGCATGGGGGCCCTGTAGGAGGCATTGAGACATGGGCGAGCGCGCGCTTCGTGGCACCCGGCTCGGGGCAACCAGCTACGAGAACGACCGTAACACGGATCTGGCTCCGCGCCAGGAGGTGTCCTACACCTGTCCGAAGGGCCATCGTTTCGAGGTTCCGCTTGCCGCCGAGGCCGAAATCCCCGCGACCTGGGAGTGCCGCATGTGCGGCGTGACCGCGGTGCGCGTGGACGGCGAGCAACCGGAGTCCAAGAAGACGAAGCCCCCACGGACGCACTGGGACATGCTCCTGGAGCGGCGCTCCATCGAAGACCTTGAGGAGGTGCTCAACGAGCGGCTCGCGGTTCTGCGGGCGCAGCGTCGTAAGAGCGCCTGACCTACTCTCACGGTGAAACCCCCGGGCCGACGGCCCGGGGGTTCTTCATGCCCGCACTGTCCCGGCTCGAGGGACGGCTCTCAGTCCCGGTCCTCCCGGATGATCTCGCCGTGCACCACCGGGCCGCCGGGCGAGGCGCCGTGCGGGGCGCCGGCGTCGGGGCGCGGCGGGAAGATGTTCGCGTACGGCGACGCGGCCGCCATGCGCTTGACCCGGCGCTCGAAGAACCACGCGCCCAGGCGGCGCATCATCGGCCGGGTGAACGGCAGCACACACAGGAACCCGAACACGTCGGTGAAGAACCCCGGCGTCAGCAGCAACGCGCCGCCCACCAGCACCAGGCCGCCGTCGGCCAGCTCGCGGTTGGGCATCCGGCCGGACTGCAACGCCTCCTGCAGCGCCTGCCACGCCCGTCGCCCCTCACGGCGTACGATCCACGCGCCGAGCAGGCTGTCGGCGATCAGCAGGGCCACGGTCGCGGGGCCACCGATCACGGATCCGATCTGGATCAGCAGCCAGATCTCCAGAACGGGGACGACCAGAAAGGCCAGGAAGAGCAGCAGCCGCATCGTTTTCCTCGATTCCGCACACGCGCGTACGACAGGAACAACGCCCGGCGCACCGGATGCGTTCCTATCCTCGCTCGCCTTTGCGGCGCAACCGCCTGGGCAGGCCGGTGACGCCCCACATGCCGATCCGCCACAACGCCTCGGACATGACCTTGCCGCTCATCTTGCTCTTGCCCACCGTGCGCTCCACGAACGTGATGGGCACCTCCACCACCCGCAGCCCGTGCCTGGACGTGCGCAGTGTCAGGTCGACCTGGAAGCAGTAGCCCTGTGACTCCACGCCCGACAGGCCCACCTTCTCCAGGGTGGCGGCGCGGTAGGCGCGGAACCCGGCGGTCGCGTCGCGTACCGGCAGGCCCAGCATGACGCGCGTGTAGACGTTGGCGCCCTTGGACAGCAGCTCGCGGCGGTGCGGCCAGTTGACCACCTTGCCGCCGGGCACGTAGCGGGAGCCGATCGCCAGGTCGGCGCCGTCCGCCAGCGCCCCGAGCAGCTTCGGCAGCTGCTCCGGCTGGTGCGAGCCGTCGGCGTCCATCTCCACCAGCACGTCGTAGCCCTCGCCCAGCCCCCAGCGGAAGCCGGCGATGTAGGCCGCGCCGAGGCCCTGCTTGCCCGGCCGGTGCAGGACGTGCACGTGGTCGTCGGCGGCGGCGAGCTCGTCGGCGACCTCGCCGGTGCCGTCGGGGCTGTTGTCGTCGGCCACGAGCACGTGGGCGTCCGGCACGGCCGCGCGTACCCGCTCGACGATCATGGACAGGTTGTCGCGCTCGTTGTAGGTCGGGACGACGACGAGCACCCGGCCGAGAGTCTCCATGTTCAGTCGTTCCTCACCTGGTCGCCTCGCCGCCTGGCACGCCACGCGGCGACCACGGCGGCCGCCGCTCCCATCATCAATGCCCACTCAGGAAGCGCCCCCACCTTGGTGGCGAGCGTTTCCTGAGTGCGTACGGGCACCTTGACCACGTTCATGTCCGCGACCAGCTCGCGGGTCTGCCAGGAGACCTTACCGTCAGGCGTGACGTAAGCGGAGATCCCCGTCGTGGCGGCGGTCACCACGGCCCTGTTGTGCTCGACGGCGCGCAGCTGCGACATCGCCAGCTGCTGCGCGGGCAGGTTGGACAGGGCGTAGCTGGCGTTGTTGGTCTGCACCACGATCGGCGTGCCGCCGGCGCGTACGGTGTCGCGGACGGTGCCGTCGTAGGCCACCTCGTAGCAGTTGACCGCGCCGACCGTGACCGGGCCCATCTTCAGATCGCCTGGCTTGCCGCCGGGAACCGACTGCCTGCCGACGAGACCGGCCCGATCCCACAACGCCAGCACGATGTCCTTGAACGGCGTGTACTCGCCGAACGGCACGAGGTTCTGCTTGTCGTAGTAGGCGCCGGCCCCGCTCACCGGGTCCCACACCAGGCTGCGGGTGGCGCGGTGCTCGTCGCCGATCGCGACGACGGCGCCGACGAGCGTCGGCACTCCGACGTCCCGTACCGAGTCCTGAATGATCTGGCGGGCGAACTCATCCTGGTAGGGGTCGATGTCGGTGGAGTTCTCCGGCAGGATGACGATGTCGGGCTTGGGGAGTTTCCCATCCCGTACGGCCTGGGCGAGGCGTTTCGTCTCGTTGGCATGATTTTTCAGGACAACGGCGGGTTCGTCGCCGAGGGCGTACATGCCGCGGCCCGGGACGTTGCCCTGCACGATGCCGACGTTGACGCTGCGGCCCTCGTCGCCCGGCCGCGGGAGCGCCAGAGTGAGCACCGGCACGGCCAGCGCCAGCGCCACCGGGATCGCCCTGCGCCACGCCCGGCTTCGTACCAGGACGGCGTGGGCCAGGAGGGCGCCGCACACGGTGACGGCGAACGACACCAGCGGCGCGCCGCCCAGCGCGGCGTAGGGGGTGAACAACGACTCCCCCTGGCTGAAGGCCACCCGCGCCCACGGGAAGCCGCCGATGGGCACCAAGCCGCGGGCCCACTCCATGCCCACCCACAACCCGCCGAACCACACCGGCCACCCCGGCAGCCTGAACACCAGCGCGGCCAGGGCGGCCATGGCGGCGTAGAACAGGCTCTCGGTGCCGACCAGCATGAGCCAGACGTCGTCGCCGATGGTGCGCACCCAGGCGAGGGCGGGGAACAGGAACACCGCCGCGCCCAGGTAGCCCACCCAGGCGGCCCGCCTGGGACGCGCGCCGTAGAGCGACCCGGTGATCAGTCCGATGCCGAGGGGGGCGCAGAGCCACCAGCCGAGCGGCGGAAAGGCGACGAACAGCGCGATCCCGCCGGCCACGGCCGCCACGACCCGGGCCGCCAGCACCTTCCGGGACTCCCTGGCCTCCCCTGCCTCGGCCACAGGCGGTGCGTCGCCTCCGCCGCCTCGGCCGGTCAGCGTCCCTGCCACCGCGCCCTGCTCTGCCGCAGGCGGCACGTCACTCCCGTCGGCCACGGCCGCCGGGACCGCGTCCCCGCCCCCCGCTACGCTCGTTTCCCGCGGCGCGTCGCCCGCCACCGGCCGCCCACCGGCCGCCGTCGCGGGGTCGCCGCTCGCTCCGTCCGCTCCGTCGCCGGCCTGGGGAGCCTCGGGCGCGAGCGCGGCGTCGGTGGCCTGTGCCGGTGCGGCAGCGCGCTCCGGGCGTGTCTCGGGAGTGCTGATCAGGTCGGGGGCGGACATGTCCGGCTCGGCCGGCAGCGCAACGGGGCCGGCGTCCCTGGTGGGCCCGCTCGGCGGCGCGTCCGGCGCGTCCGGGGCGTCCGGGGCGGCCTCCATGGCCGGAGGTGAGCCGTGCCCGGTTGTGGGCGGTAGGCTCGCTCTGTCCTGAACCACTCCGGGATCTCCTCGCCACCATGCGAACGCCTGCTTGGGAAAACGCTACCGCCCCACGGCCGCGCTCATGCCAGCACGCGCGCAAGAAAGATCGAAAAGATGAGGTGGCGACAGGGTGATCCCGCGACCCACGGGACCACCCGGCGCACTGGCGAGCCCTGCGACACGGGAGCGGGAAGAGGGCCCGGGAACCCTTCGGACCGGACCCGTCTCGTCGGCGGCGAGCTCGGAATTCCGTTGTCTACTGGGCTCCCGGACCCGTCCCGGGTCCAACCCCCCGCCCGGTTGGGGTGCCCCGACTCGACGGACCGACGGCCCTGCACCTGGCTGTGTGGACGAAGTCACACTCCGTCACGGACGCAGGATCCGGCGATGTCAGAGACGGCCAACCGGCCAAGTCCCGTGCTGGACTGCGCAGCAAACTACCGACTCCACCTCAGATGTCAACCGTGTCCCGATCAGCAGAAACATCAAGTTTCCGCAGGTAGGACATGTATGACCTGCCGCCGCAATGCAGATCAAAGCCCATTTGCCGGTGCGGGCGAGCGGCTCGGCAAGCCCTGCAGGGCCTGCGACAGCGGCCGTTCGTGGACGACGCCCAGCCGCTGCGTGGCGCGAGTGAGAGCAACATACAGGTCGCTGGGTCCTCGTGGCGACTGAGCGGCGATGAGGTCCGGTTCGGCCACGATCACCGAGTCGAACTCCAGCCCCTTGGCGTCGGCCACCCCCATGACGGCCACCGGCGCGTCGAGGGCCTCCGCTCCCCTGGCCCGCCCGGCCCCGGGCGTGACCACCACGGTTCCGGCGACGGTCGCCGCGACCTCGGCGCCCAGCGACTCGACCAGCGCGTCCGGCACCACCACCGCGACCTTGCCGCCCTCGCCGACCTCGGCCTTGGCCAGCTCGGGCAGCGCCGGCAGCGGCGCCGCCCAGGGCTCGACGCCCAGCTCGCGCACCGACGTGGGCGCCTCGAGAGCGGGGTCGATGGTGGCCAGGACGCGGGCGGCCACGGCCATCAGCTCGACCGGCGTGCGATAGTTGACGGTGAGCCGCTCCTGGCGCCAGCGCCCGGCCACATACACATCCAGGACCGACGACCACGACCGCGCCCCGGCCGCCGAGCCGGTCTGGGCGATGTCCCCGACGATCGTCATCGACCGCGTCGGGCAGCGGCGCATGACCGACCGCCACGCCATCGGCGACAACTCCTGTGCCTCGTCCACGATCACGTGCCCGTAGGCCCAGGTGCGGTCGGCGGCGGCGCGCTCGGCGGTGGTGAGGTACGGGCCCTCGCCGCGCTGGCGTTCGGCCAGCCGCTCGGCCTCCATCACGTCGGACAGGCCCGTCAGCTCCAGGACCTCGCGGGCGTAGGCGAGCTCGGCCTCGCGCTGGTGTTCCTCGGCCTGCCGGGCGGCGGCCAGCTCCTCTTCCGCCTGCAGGGCGGTGGCGCGCAGCACCTGCTCGTCGATCTCGCCGAGCAGGTCGGCCGCCTCGTCCAGCAGCGGCACGTCGGACTCGGTCCACTCCCCGCCGTCGCGGCGCAGCAGCGCCCGCTCCTCCGGGGTCAGCGCCGAGGCCGCGTAGCCGAGCCGCTCGGCGGAGCCGTACAGGCCGAGCAGCAGCCGCTGCGGCGTCAGGTACGGCCACAGCCGGTTGAGCGCCGACTTGACCACCGGCTCGGTACGCAGCTCCTCGCGCAGGTCGGCCAGCTCCTCCTCGTCGATCAGCCCCTTGCCGATCTTGCGGGCCTGCTGCCTGGCCAGCGCGTTGAGCAGTGACCTGACGAACACGGCTCGGGCCTGGTTGTGCGGGCGGCGCGTCCGGGTGGCCTTGTTCCTGGCCGCCTCCAGCATGGAACGGTCGATGGTGAGCGTGATGCGCCCGACGGCGAGCTCGATGGGCTTGCGCGGCACCTTCTGCCGGTCGCGCACGGCCTTGGCGATGACCTCGGCCATGCGCAGGTCGCCCTTGACCGCGGCCACTTCGGGCCGTTCCCTGGCGGTGGCGGTCACCCCGGGGTACAGCTCCCCCACCGTGGACAGCAGCACGTCGGTTTCGCCGAGCGAGGGCAGCACCTGCTCGATGTAGCGCAGGAACGTGAGGTTGGGGCCGAGGATGAGCACGCCGCGGCGCTCCAGGCGTTCCCTGTGGGTGTAGAGGAGGTAGGCGGCGCGGTGCAGGGCCACGACGGTCTTGCCGGTGCCCGGGCCGCCCTGCACGACCAGCACACCGTTGAGGTCGCTGCGGATGACGCGGTCCTGCTCGGCCTGGATGGTGGCGACGATGTCGCGCATGCGGCCGGTGCGCCGCTCGTCGAGCGCGGCCAGCAGCGCGGCCTCGCCGTTGAGCGTGGCGCGGTCGGCGTCGCTGAGCGAGTCGAGGTCGAGCAGGTCGTCGTCCACGCCGACGACCGCGCGGCCCTTGGTCTGCAGATGGCGGCGCCTGGTCACGCCCATCGGGGCGGCCGGGGTGGCGCGGTAGAACGGCTGCGCGACCGGCGCTCGCCAGTCGATGAGCAACCGGCGCTGGTCGTCGTCGCTGAGGCCGAGCTTGCCGATGTAGAGCCGGCCCTCCTCGACGTGATCCAGCCGTCCGAAAACCAGGCCGCGCTCGACCGCCCACAGCCGCGCGAGTCTGGAGGCGTACATGTCGGCGAACGTGTCGCGCTCCGACCGGTTCTGCATCGTGCCGACGGCGCCCGCGGCCAGCACCTCCTTCAGCTGGTGCTGGGTACGCTCGCGCAGCGTGTCGAGCCGGTCATAGAGGCGGGTGACGTACGCTTGCTCTCTGGCGAGCTCCGTTTGACGAGTTGCCGCCTGACCATTAATGTGGTTAATGGGACACTCCGGGCCATTCTGCTTGTTGTTACGACAAACGACGACATTAGCATGCCTGTCGAGGTACTCTGCCCCTCTTTTCTTCCGTCACCGGCGTTCGGTTACGTCTTCGTTTCACCTCTTGACCATTCCGGCAGGTCCGCCTTACCTTCATCCGAAGTTAGGAAAGTTTCCTAACTTCAGCGGAAGGAGCCGCCGTGAGCGGTCCCGTGCCGGGGACACCCAGTCTGCTACGCGCCATCAACGATCGCGCAGCCTTGCAGGCGCTCCTCGAACGCGGCCCGCTGACCCGCCCCGAGATCGGCGCGCTCACCGGGCTGTCCAAGCCCACGGCATCCCAGCTTCTCGCCCGGCTGCAGGAGGCGGGGCTGGTGGTGCTCGACGGCATCAGGGAGGGCCTGCCGGGCCGTACGGCGGAGGTCTACCGGATCAACCCGGCAGCGGCGTACGTGGGGGCGCTCGACGTCACTCCCGACCGGATCGAGGTCAAGGTGGCCGACATCACCGGCGCGATCGTGGGCGAGCACACCCTGCCGACGCCGCGCCGGCCCCACGGCGAGCTGGTCGACCGGCTCAACGCGGCGCTGCTCGGCGCGAACCCGCCCGACAAGCTGCGCCGCGTCGTGATCGGCGTCCAGGCCGCGATCGACCCCACCACCGGCAGACTCGGGTACGCCGTCACCAAGGACGTGCCCGGCTGGCAGATCCCGGACCTGGTGCCCACGCTCAGCGCCGGGCTGGGCATGCCGGTGGACGTCGAGAACAACGTCAACCTCGTCGCGCTCGCCGAGCAGGCGCACGGCGCCGCCCAGGACAGCCAGGACTTCGTGCTGCTGTGGGCGGACTCGGGCATCGGCTCGGCCATCGTCATGGGCGGGCGCATGCACCGGGGTGCGACGGGCGGCGCGGGCGAGGTGGGCTACATGCCCACCCCCGGCGCGCCGACGGCCCGCGAAGCCGGTCGCCTCGCCGACCACGGATACCAGGCGCTCACCGGCGGCCCGGCCGTGCTCAAGCTGCTGCGCTCGTACGGCGTGCGCGGCGCCGACTTCCGCCAGGCCGTCGCGAACGCCGTACGCGCGGCCGAAGGCTCCGGGCAGAAGGCCGACGACGCCAGAGCCGGTCTGCGTGACATCGCCGCCCGCCTGGCCGTCGGCCTGGCCGCCATCACCTCGGTCATCGACCCCGGCCTGATCGTGCTGACCGGCGGCGTGGTGCTGTCCGGCGGCGAGACCCTGCGCGAGCTCGTCGAGCACGAGCTGCACGCGCTCACCATCCCCCGGCCTCGCGTGCGGCTGTCGAGCGTGGAGGGCAACCCGGTCCTGGCCGGCGCCCTCGACCTGGCCCTCGACACCGTGCGTGAAGAGGTCTTCAGCTCAACCGTTCCATCATGAATTCTGGCAGGAGGCACCCCCCGTGCGCTTCGTCCCCCTCGCGGTCGCCGCGGCCCTTTTGAGCTCGGCAGCGCTGACCGCCTGCACCGCCGGCAAGGAGGCCGGGCCGTCGCTCGGCGCCCAGCCCAAACCCTCAGGATCCGCTTCCCAGGCTGTTCCGGCCGCCACGATCGAGCTGTGGCACGGCTTCTCCACCGACGCCGAGGTCAAGGCTTTCGAGGACGCCATAGCCGGGTTCAACAAGAAGTTCCCGCAGATCACCGTCAAGGCCACCAAGGGCGTCCAGGACGACCAGATCACCCAGGCCATCCGCGGCGGCAAGGCGCCCGACGTCGCGGCCTCGTTCACGACCGACAACGTCGCCCAGTGGTGCAAGTCGGGAGCGTTCCAAGATCTCACTCCGGTGATCCGGCAGGATGGCATCGATCTGACGGTGCTTCCGGCGGTGGCACGTTCCTATACGGCCTTCGACGGCAAGCAGTGCACGCTGCCGCTGCTGGCCGATGCCTACGGCCTCTACTACAACAAGGCCCTGATGAAGGGCGACGAGCCGCCCAAGACGCTGAGCGAGCTGACCGAGCTGACCAAGAAGCTCACCGTCCGCGACGCGAACGGCGACATCAAGGTGGCCGGCTTCATCCCGAGCGTCCAGTACTACGAGAACAGCCCCAGCCACATCGGCCCCATGGTGGGCGCCAAGTGGTACAACGACGACGGCACCTCGGCCATCGGCTCCGACCCGGCCTGGAAGCAGCTGCTGACCTGGCAGAAGGAGCTGGTCGACTGGTACGGCTACGACAAGCTGGAGAAGTTCCGCAAGAGCCTGGGCGACGAGTGGAGCGCCGAGCACCCGTTCTACAAGGGCAAGGTCGCCATGATCCTGGACGGCGAGTGGCGCAACGCCATGCTCGCCAATGACGCCAAGGACCTGGACTACGGCACCGCTCCCCTGCCGGTCGCCGACGACAAGCCCGGCCTGTACGGCAGCGGCTTCACCGCCGGCACCGTCATCGGCGTGCCGAAGGGCGCCAAGAACCCGCAGCAGGCCTGGGAGTTGATCAAGCACTTGACGACCGACACGGGTTCGCTGGTGACGCTGTCGAACGCGTTGCGCAACGTCCCCACCACGAAGGCCTCCATGGACTCCCCCGACCTGGCCAAGGACGCCAACTTCAAGACGTTCCTCGACATCTTCGCCCACCCGAAGACCTCGACGCTGCCCGCCAGCGTGAACAGCGTCTTCAACCAGGAGGTCTTCGCCTCGTTCATCACCAAGTGGGAGAAGGGCTCCGTACCGGACCTGGACGCCGGGCTGAAGGACGTGGACAAGCAGATCAACGACAAGCTGAAGTTGTCCGGAGGCTGATGTGACCGCCGTCCACGCCGCGCCGCCACGCCGGTGGCGCGGCGAGGGCCTGCGTGCCCTCGTCTGGTTGTCGCCGTGGATCGCCGGAGTGTCGATCTTCTTCGTCTACCCGCTGCTGTCCACGGTGTACTTCTCCTTCCACCGCTACGACATGTACACCCTCGAGTTCATCGGCCTGGACAACTACCGCTACCTGCTGCAGGACGCCAGGGTCGCGACCTCGGCGCGGAACACGTTGTGGCTGGTGGCCGTCATGGTCCCGGCGACCGTGCTGTTCTCGCTGGCGCTCGCGCAGCTGGTGATCAGGCTCAAGGCCGGCGTCGGCCTGCTGCGGACGATCTTCTATCTGCCGTCGCTGGTGCCGATGACGGCGGGCACGATCACGTTCGTGTTCCTGCTGAACCCGGGCACCGGCCCGGTCAACCAGGTGCTCGCCTGGTTCGGGATCGAGGGGCCCGACTGGTTCGGCGACCCGGCCTGGTCCAAGCCCAGCCTGACGATGTTGTCGCTGTGGGGCTGCGGCCAGCTCACGGTGATCTTCATGGCGGCCCTGCTGGACGTGCCCAGGCACCTGTACGAGGCCGCCGCCATCGACGGCGCGGGCCCGTGGCGGCAGTTCCGCAGCGTGACCCTGCCGATGATCGCGCCGGTGCTGCTGTTCGCCCTGGTCACGAACGTCATCTACGCCCTGCAGTACTTCTCGCAGGCGATGATCGCCTCCCGCGTGGCCTCGGGCGTGACCGACTCGGCCGGCAGCTCCTTCTCGCCCGGCTACCCGGACGAGTCGCTGCTCACACTGCCGCAGTGGCTGTTCCACGTCGGCTTCCGCGACTACTCCATGGGCTACGCGTGCGTGCTGGCGCTGCTGCTGTTCGGCACCTCCATGATCTTCACCTTGATCCTGCTGCGGCAGTTCCGCCGGGCCGAGGAGGTCTCATGAGCGCCACGATCACCGCGCCGCCGCGGGCGGCGGTCGCCCGCGGCGCGCGGCACGACGGAGGCAGGGCGCGCCGGCGGCGGGTGCTGATGTGGATCGCCACCCATTGTGTTGCCATCGCGCTGGCGCTGATGTTCCTGGCCCCTGTGGTGTTCATCGGGCTGACCGCGCTGATGACCGACGAGCAGGCGCTGACCAGCGAGTTGTGGCCGCAGAGCTGGAACTGGGACAACTTCGCGGTGGTGTTCGAGAAGTCGCTGCTGCTGCGGTGGGCGGGCAACACGCTGATGTACGCGGCGCTCGGCACGGTCTTCACCGTGGTGTCGTCGGTGCCGGTGGCGTACGCGCTGGCCAGGTTCCGGTTCCGGGGGCGGCGGCTGGCGTTCCTCGTGGTGATCACCACGATGATGTTGCCGCCGCAGGTCGTGGCCGTGCCGATCTATCTGGTGTGGGCGCGGCTGGGGCTGACCGACAGCCTGTGGCCGCTGATCCTGCCGATGGTGCTCGGCGACGCGTTCTCCATCTTCCTGCTGCGCCAGTTCCTGGTCACGATCCCGCGCGACTACACCGACGCGGCCAAGGTGGACGGCTGCTCGGATCTCAGGACGCTGCTGCGGGTGGTGCTGCCGATGGCGCGGCCGGCGATCGCGGCGGTGGCCCTGTTCCAGTTCTTCTACTGCTGGAACGACTACTACGGGCCGCTGTTGTACGCCGGCGTCGAGCAGGAGAAGCTGACCTTGTCGCTGGGCCTGGCGACGTTCAAGGCGTTCCACAGCGTGCAGTGGAATCTCACCATGGCCGCCACGCTGATGGTGACGGCACCGGTGATCATCGTGTTCTTCCTCGCCCAGAGAGTGTTCATCGAGGGCGTCACCTTGACGGGAGTGAAGGGTTGAAACTGGCCGTGGTCGGGGGCGGCTCGACGTACACGCCTGAGCTCATCGACGGGTTCGCGCGACTGCGCGACGAGTTGCCGGTGTCGGAGATCGCCCTGATAGACCCTGACGCCGCCCGGCTGGAGCTGGTCGCGGGGGTGTCGCGGCGGATGCTGGCGCACGCCGGGCACCCGGCGCGGGTGCTGGCCACCTCCTCGGTCGCCGAGGGCGTCTCGGGGGCTCAGGTGGTGCTGTTCCAGCTGCGCGTGGGCGGGCAGGCGGCCCGCGAGCTGGACGAGACGTGGCCGCTGCGGTGCGGCTGCGTGGGGCAGGAGACGACGGGCGCGGGGGGCCTGGCCAAGGCGCTGCGCACGGTCCCGGTCGTGCTGCGCATCGCCGAGACGGTACGCGAGCACGCCCCGGACGCCTGGATCGTGGACTTCACCAACCCGGTCGGGATCGTCACCCGGGCCTTGCTGGACGCCGGGCACCGGGCGATCGGGCTGTGCAACGTGGCGATCGGCTTCCAGCGCCGCTTCGCGGCCTGGCTCGGCGCCGACCCGGCGCGGGTCTCGCTCGGCCACGTCGGGCTCAACCATCTGACCTGGGAGCGGGCCGTCCACCTCGACGGGCAGGACGTGCTGCCGGACCTGCTGGCCGAGCACGGGCAGGAGATCGCCGGCAGCCTCGGCCTGCGGCCGGGCCTGCTGCGGCGGCTCGGCGTCGTCCCGTCCTACTATTTGCGGTATTTCTATGCACATGACGCGGTAGTGCGCGAGCAGCGCTCGAAGCCGTCGCGGGCCGCGGAGGTGGCGGAGATGGAGGCACGGCTGCTGGAGCTGTACGCCGACCCGTCCGTGGTCGAGAAACCGGAGCTGCTGTCCCAGCGGGGCGGGGCGTTCTATTCGGAGGCGGCGGTGGCGCTGATCGCGTCGTTGCTCGGCGACCGGGGCGACACGCAGGTGGTGAACGTGCGCAACGCGGGCACGCTGCCGTTCCTCGGCGACGAGGCGGTGATCGAGGTGCCGGCGGCCGTCGGCGCCGGCGGGGCCGTGCCGTTGCCGGTCGCTCCCGTCGAGCCGCTGTACGCCGGGCTGATCGCGAACGTGTCCGCGTACGAGACGCTCGCCCTGGAGGCGGCCCTGCACGGCGGCGCGGACCGGGTGCGGGACGCGCTGCTCGCCCATCCGCTGATCGGGCAGGACGAGCTCGCCGAGGAGCTGACCGGTCTGCTGCTCGAGGCGGGTCGCGAGCACCTGCCGTGGACGGTGGGCTAGTGGCGCCTCCCAGGCTCGTTCTGGCCGTGGACGGCGGCAACAGCAAGACCGACGTGGCGTTGCTCTCCGAGGACGGCGAGGTGCTCGGGAGGAGCCGCTCGGGGCCGTTCGTGCCGCAGCGGGACGGTGTCGCGGCGGCCGTGAGCGTCGTCGAGGCGGCGGTCGCGGCGCTGGCGCCTTTGGGTGGTTTCGACCACGTGTCGGCCTGCTTGGCCGGGGCGGATCTGCCCGTGGAGGAGGAGGCGCTCGCACGGGAGTTCACGGCCCGGGGGTTCGGAGCCGGTGTCGTGGTGCGCAACGACACGTTCGCGCTGCTCCGGGCCGGCGCGTCGGCCTCGTGGGGCGTGGCGGTCGTGTGCGGGGCCGGCATCAACGCGGTCGGGGTCTCGCCTGACGGCGTGGTGGTCCGCTTCCCGGCGCTCGGGCCGATCAGCGGGGACTGGGGCGGCGGCCATGGCCTGGGCGAGCAGGCCCTGTGGCACGCCGCCAGGGCCGAGGACGGCCGGGGTGCGCCGACCGCCCTGGCCGGGCTGGTCACGTCCCACTTCGGGACACGAACCGTCGAGGAGCTGGTGCTGGAGATCCACTTCGGCCGCCTGGACGGGGGGCGGCTGCACGAGCTCGCGCCCGGCGTGTTCGCGCTGGCGGCGGCCGGGGACGCGGTGGCCAGGTCGCTGGTGGAACGGCAGGCCGAGGAGGTGGCGGTCATGGCCGAGGTCTGCCTGCGCCGGCTCGGGCTGCTGGAGACGCCCGCGGAGGTGGTGCTGGGCGGCGGCCTGCTGACCGCCGGGGACCCGCTGTTGACGTCGCTGCTGGACACCGAGTTCGCCGTGCGGGCGCCGAGGGCGGAGCTGGTGGTGGCCGACGTGGCGCCGGTCATGGGCGCGGCTCTGCTCGGCCTGGACCACCTCGGCGCCTCCGAGGCGGCCAGGACCCGGCTGCGCGCCCACTTCGAGCCCTCTCGCACGGCCTGAGCCGCTTCCGCCGCCCAAGGACGCCCTGCCCGCTGTCCGGGCCCCCGTCCGGGCCTCCAGACCCGGCCCCGTCCGGCCCGTCCGGCCCGTCCGGGCCCTCGGGCGGCCCTGGATCGGCCCGTCAGGCGCGGGCGGCGTCCTCGTCCTGCAGCAGGCGCGCCCGGCTGTTGGCCAGGTGCACGCGGACGGCGGCGCGGGCGCCCTCGGCGTCCTGCCGCCGGATCGCGGCGTAGATGTGGTCGTGTTCGGCGACGATCCTGGCGAAGTCCGGCCGATCGGGACGGAGGCGTTCCCGCGGCATGATGATCATCGACGGGCCGAGCGAGGCGAGCAGATCGGCGAAGTACCGGTTCCCGGTGACCAGCGCGATCCGCAGGTGGAACCGATAGTCGGCGTTGACCGCCGCGCTCGGGTGCCCGGCCGCCGACTCGAAGCTCTCCAGCGCCTCCCGCAGCCCGGCCAGCCCGGCGTCGGTGCGGCGGGCCGCGGCCAGCCCGGCCGCCTCGACCTCGACCCCCATGCGGAAGTCGAGCAGGTCGAGGACCTCCTGCCGGGTCTGGGCCGGCGCGGGGTCGAAGCCGGTCGTGCTGGGCCGGGCCAGCACGAAGCTGCCCCGCCCGTGCTGGGTCTCGATCAGCCCGGCCGCCTTCAGCCGCGCGATGGCCTCGCGTACGACGGTCCTGCTCACGCCGTACGTCTCCACCAGGTCGCTCTCCGTCGGCAGCCGCTCGCCGGGCCTGATCACGCCTTCCTGGATGCGCGCGGTCAGGGTGTCGACGAGCTGCTGCGTGCGGCTGGTCACGTCGTCTCGTACCGCTCGGCGGTCCACTTGACCGCCTGCTCGCTCAGCGTGACGCCGATTCCCGGCCGGTCCGGCACCAGCATGCGCCCGTCGCGGATCTCCAGCCGCTCGTTGAACAGCGGCTCCAGCCACTCGAAGTGCTCCACCCACGGCTCCAGCGCGTACGCGGCGGCCAGGTGCAGGTGGATCTCCATGGCGAAGTGCGGGGCGAGCTGGAGCCGCTCGTGCTCGGCCAGCGCGGCCAGCCGCAGGAACGGGGTGACGCCGCCGATGCGGGGCGCGTCCGGCTGGATGACGTCCGCGCCGCGGGCCCTGATCAGCTCGGCGTGCTCGCCGACGCTGGTCAGCATCTCGCCGGTGGCGATCGGGGTGTCCAGCGCGGCGGCCAGGGCCGCGTGTCCGGCGTGGTCGTAGGCGTCCAGCGGCTCCTCGATCCAGACCAGGCCGTACTCCTCCATCGCCCGGCCCATCCGCGCGGCCGTCGGCCGGTCCCACTGCTGGTTGGCGTCCACCATGAGGGGCACCTGGTCGCCGAGGTGCCCGCGTACGGCCTTGAGCCTGGCCAGGTCCGTCCGGGTGTCCGGCTGGCCGACTTTGATCTTGATGCCGGCGATGCCGCGCTCCAGCGCCGCCGTGGCGTTCTCCATCACCTGCTCGATCGGCGCGTGCAGGAATCCGCCCGAGGTGTTGTAGCAGCGCACGGAGTCGCGGTGGGCGCCGAGCAGCTTGGCCAGCGGCAGGCCCGCGCGCTTGGCCTTCATGTCCCACAGCGCCACGTCGAGCGCGGCGATGGCCTGCACCGCCAGCCCGCTGCGACCCACCGACGCGCCCGCCCAGCACAGCTTGTCCCACAACCGGGCGATGTCGTTGGGGTCCTCGCCCACCAGATCGTTGGCGATCTCCTTCGCGTGCGCGTACTGACCCGGGCCGCCGGCGCGCTTGGAGTAGCCGAACCCGATGCCCTCGTGCCCCTGCTCGGTGCCGATCTCGGCGAACAGGAACGCGATCTCGGTCATCGGCCGCTGCCGCCCGGTCAGCACCTTGGCGTCGCTGATCGGCGTGTCGAGGGGGAGGTAAACGGAGGACAGGCGTACCCAGGCAATACGATCCGCAGAAGTCATCATGACAACATCCTATGTCGTCGTACAACTTGGCGGCCAGCGGCGGCGAACGATGAGTTCCCGGCGCGCGGCAGGTCTCCATCGGTGCGGAGAGAAAGGAGCAGGATCATGAGGATCACCTTGGCGACGTACCTGTCGCTGGACGGGGTCATGCAGGCGCCGGGGATGCCCCAGGAGGACACCAGCGGCGGGTTCGAACACGGCGGCTGGCAGTTCCCCTATGCCGATGAGGAGCTAGGGAAGGACACCGCCAAGTGGTTCGCCGAGGCGGACGCCTTCCTTCTGGGCCGGAAGACCTATGAGATCTTCGCGGCCTACTGGCCGACCGTCACCGACGAGGACAACCTGATCGCGGCACGCCTCAACGCCCTCCCCAAGTACGTCGTGTCGACGACCCTGGACAAGGTCGCATGGAACAACGCGACGCTGATCAGGTCCGACGTCCTCGATGAGGTGGCCCGGCTGAAGAGCCGTCCCGGCCGGGAGCTTCAGATCCACGGCAGCGGTGCTCTCGCGCGGTCGCTGCTGGATCACGGCCTGATCGACGAGCTGCGACTGTGGACCTACCCGGTCATCCTGGGCAGCGGCAAGCGGCTGCTCGAGCCGGGTCGCGTGGCGACGGCACTGCGCCTGATCGAGTCGAAGACGACCGGCAGCGGCTGCGTGCTCAGTGTCTACCAACCGGCGGGCAAGCCGGCGTACGGGGACTTCACCGAGGAGAGCCAGGCGGATTGACAGGTGGTCACACCCGCCCGTAGCGGTGACTAGGCGGAGCCGTTGTGGGCGGGGTCGGGTTCGGCGGTCGCGTCGGGGGCGCGGTGCTCGTACGGCGTGCTCAGCACCACCGTCGTGCGGGTGGAGACGTTGGCGGCGGCGCGGATCTGCTGCAGCAGGTCCTCCAGCGCCACCGGGGAGGCGACGCGCACCTTGAGGATGTAGCTCTCGTCGCCCGCCACGCTGTGGCACGCCTCGATGGCCGCCAGGTGGGCCAGCCGCTCGGGGGCGTCGTCGGGCGCGGCGGGGTCGATCGGCTTGATCGACACGAACGCGGTCAGCGGCAGCCCGATCGCGTCATGGTCGATGATCGCGGCGTATCCGCGCAGGACACCGCGCTTTTCCAGGCGGCGTACGCGCTGATGCACCGCTGAGACCGACAGCCCGGTCTCCCTGGCCAGGTCGGTGAAGCTCATGCGGCCGTCGCGGGCCAGCAGCGTGACGATCCGGCGGTCGATCTCCTCCATCGGTCAAAGGTAGCCGGTCATGGTCACGACATGGTCCCGACCGGAGTGACGCCCCGGCGCATCGCGTGCTCCATCAGCGCGACGAGGACCTCCCTGCCCGAGTCGCGCCTGCGGGCGTCGCAGCGCACGATGGGGATGTCGGGCTCCAGGCCGAGCGCGTCTCGCACCTCGCCGACGGTGAAGGGCTGCGTGCCGTCGAAGCAGTTGAGCGCCACGACGAACGGCTGCTCGCGCTTTTCGAAGTAGTCGACGGACGGGAAGCAGTCGTCCAACCGGCGGGTGTCGGCCAGGACCACGGCGCCCAGCGCGCCCATCGCGAGCTCGTCCCACACGAACCAGAACCGCTCCTGGCCCGGGGTGCCGAACAAGTAGAGCATGTAGTCGTCGCGGATGGTGATGCGGCCGAAGTCCATGGCCACGGTGGTGGTGAGCTTCCGCTCGACGCCGGACAGGTCGTCGATGTGCGTGCCGAGATGAGTGAGCGCCTCCTCCGTGCGGAGGGGCCGGGTCTCGGAGACGGCGCCGACCATGGTGGTCTTGCCCGCGCCGAATCCCCCGGCGATCAAGATCTTGATCGCCGTCGGAAGTCGCCAATGGTCAGAGCGACCGAATTCCATCCAGCACCGCCCGTACATCTCCCGCGCATGCGCGGCCCCGACCCTGAGGTGCCGTGGTCAGTGGTACCTGTCAAGGTGTGTTGAGAAGGCCGATCCACATGCCTGGCATCGAGACACCCTAGCAACGCCACATTTTCCACTCAAGCCGCAATTTGTTGCAAGAATCAAAATGTCACAGTTTGTCGTTCGGGGCCCTGTTATTCGCCCGATCGGTCTGGGCAGAGTCAAGCCCGTTTGTCATGAGCTCCGACACCTGCTGAACGCTGGGTGGCCAGGGTCGGGGATGCCATGGAAGCCGGAGTGGAATCCGAGCTGTCGGCGCAGGTAGGCGGCGGCACGGGGGCTGCGTTCGCGTACCGGGCCGAGCAGCTGCGCCGCCTCGCGCGCGAGCCCGGCCGTGGCCTCCGTCACCTCGGCTCGGCTGACGCCGAGGCCCAGGATATTGAGATCGCCGCAGCTCATGTCTCTCCGATACGACGCCACGTCACCGAGCAGATGCAGATAGCGCTGTGCATGCCGGCTGACGGCGCGTAATTGTTGAGGTGGGCCTTTGTCCAGTCGTCGCCCGTGTAAATCCAGTGTGACAGGTCCACGAAGCACGAGCCGCGGCTGTCGGCATTGTCGAGATAGCGGTCCAGTGTGGGCCCGGCGTGCGTGTCGCGCCACACCCACGCCTGGGCCATGCCCGCCAGCATCCTGGTGAGCTGGTCGCGCCAGAGCCACCGCAGGCCGTCGAACTCCTTGACGGTGGCCCGCTCGTCGCGCAGGTCGGCCAGGAACCGGGTGACCGCCGAGCGGGGCACGGCGCCCTCGGCGACGGACAGGCACTCGCGGGTCAGGCGGTTCACCTGCTCGCGGGTGGTCGCGGTGTGGTCCACGAGCCGGTCGACGGCCAGGACCCATAGGGAGGCCCGGTTGACGACCTTCAGGCGGTCGGCGGTTGCCCAGGGGGCGCTGAAGGCGGTGCCGAGGGTCAGGGTGTTGTACAGCGCGGCGTCGAAGGCCGCGGGCGGGAACAGCACGCCGTACATCTGGGCGCAGCGTCGCAGGTCCCTGCCGCACTCGGCGGCCAGCGCGCACGTCCTGCCGAGCGCGTACGCCTCGCCCGGCTCGCCGTCCGACGTCGCGGCCGGCGAGCCGGATCCGGTGCGAGCGGGTTCACGCCGGCCGGGCGTCCGTCGCCACCTTGGCGGCGAGCGCGACACGGGAGCTGATGCCGAGCTTGGTGTAGATCTTGCCGATGTGGTACTCGACGGTCTTGACGCTGATCAGCAGCTCCGTGGCGATCTGGCGGTTGGTCAGGCCGTGGGCCACCAGCGTGGCGGTGCTGAGCTCCTGGGGTGTCAGCCCGAGCCGTACCGTGGCCTGTGGTTCGAGCCCGCACGCCTCCACCTCCTGGACGCAGCGGTCCGCGAGCGGGCGGGCGCCCAGGCGTTCGAAGATCGCGCGGGCGGCGGCGAGCCGTTCCGCGGCCGCCCTGCGCCTGCCCGTGCGGCGCAGCAGCCGTCCGAGGTCCAGCAGCACCCGCGCCTCCTCCAGCGGGCAGACGCCGCGCTCGACCAGCGCCAGCGCACGGACGAAGCTCGCCTCGGCCTGTGCTGGAACGTTCCTGGCAGCCAGCAGCAGCGCCTCCAGCCTGATCCGCTCGGCCCACCGGCGCAGCCCCGCCTTCCGCCCCGCAC
>NZ_VCKY01000066.1 GCF_005889735.1 Nonomuraea turkmeniaca | reverse complement strand
CTGCGGAACATGCCCGCCGCGCGGCTGTTGAGCACGGCCCGCCCGCCCATCAGCGTCACGTCGCCGAGCACGCCGTCGCCCTCGACCCGCACCTCCAGCGCGATCGTCTCGGGCGTGCAGGTCAGCCGGACGGTCTTCGTCTCCCATTGGGTCGTGCGCTGGGGAAAGTCGAAGATCACCCCGTTGCCGTGCCCGGCGAGCACGGCGGGGAACGTCTCGTACGTCTCGTCCCGCCCGCTCGCGGTGCCGACCGACGCGATCAGGCTGAGCGTCATCCAGCCTTCCAGCTCGGCGCTGGGGTCGGTGCGGGAGACGGTCAGCCGGTAGTGCCCGCTGTCCAGGTGGTAGGCCTGGTCGGTGGTGGTGATGCGCATGTGTTAGCCGAAAGCCTCGATCCTGGGCAGGTCGGGGACGGTGCCGCCCCCCGCGATGAGCTGGGCGTAGTATCGCCCAGAATCCTTGATGGTGCGCACACCGGTCGCGTAGTCGACGTGCACGAGCCCGAACCGTGGCCGGTAGCCCAGCGCCCATTCGAAGTTGTCCATCAGCGACCAGTGCAGGTAGCCGCGCACGTCGGCGCCCGCGGCGAGGGCCGCGCGGACGGCCTCGACGTGGTCACGGAGGAAGGCGATCCGCCGGTTGTCGTGGATCAGGCCGTCGTGGGTGGGGGCGTCGCCGAAGACGCCGCCGTTCTCGGTGACCAGCAGCGGCGTGCCGGGGAAACGACGGCTGAGCCCGATCAGCAGGTCGCGCAGCGCGTCCGCGTTGATCTCCCAGCCCTCGTCGGTCCTGGCCACGTCGCCGCTGGGTCCGACCACCCGCCACGGGAACGGGTCGGGCGGCGCGGCGGCCATGACGCGCCGCGTGTAGTAGTTGATGCCCAGGAAGTCGCTGCGGCCCCCGATGGCGGCCTCGTCGCCGTCCCTGATGAAGTCCAGGCCCTGACCATCTCGCCGGCCGAGCGCCCGCTCCCAGTGCTCGTGCGTGTCGGCGGGGTAGCCGTCGCCGAGCAGCGGGTCGAGGTACCAGCGGTTGACGTAGCCGTCGGACCCCGCGGCGGCCGCCCAGTCGGCCTCGCTGTCCGTGGCCGGGTCGCACGGGAAGAGGCTGAGCGCGCAGCCCGCCTGCGCGCCGGGGAAGGTCCGCAGCACGTCCGCCGCCGCGCCGTGGCCGAGCAGCACGTGATGCCCGGCCCTGACGGCTGTGCCGAGGTCGGCCACGCCGGGTGCGTGCAGGCCAAGCTGATAGCCGAGCAGCGCGATGATCCAGGGCTCGTTCTGGGTGATCCACCAGGTGACGCGGTCGGCGAGCCGCCCGGCGACCGCTTCGGCGTAGGCGGCGAAGGCGTGCACGGTCGAGCGCTGCGCCCAGGTCAGTGCCGCGGGCATGTCCCAGTGGTTGAGCGTGAGCACCGGCTCGGTCCCGGCCTCCAGCAGCGCGTCCACGAAGCGTTCGTAGTGGTCGAGCGCCTTGGGGTCGGCGTGTACGCCGTCCGGCATGACCCGCGACCAGCCGGTCGAGAACCGGTAGGCGCCCAGCCCCAGCTCCTTGATCAGCTCGATGTCCTCCTGCCAGCGCAGGAAGGAGTCGCAGGCCCGGGAGCCGTCGCCACCGCCCTCGATCGCGCCGGGCCGCCGGCAGAACTCGTCCCACACGGACTCGCCGCGCCCGTGGTGGCCCTCGATCTGGTACGCGGACGTGCCCGCGCCCCACAGGAATCCGTCGGGAAAACTCATCCTTTGCTTCCTGTCGTCGCGATGCCTTTGACGAAGTGCTTCTGGCCGAGGAAGAACAGGATGATCATCGGGATCGTGGTGATGACGCTGGCCGTCATGACGATCTCCCAGTGCCACTCGCCGCCGAAGCCGAACTGGTCGAGCAGCGCCTTCAGCCCGCGCGGCACCGTGAAGGTGGAGGAGTCGCGCAGGTAGATCAGCGGCCGCATCAGGTCGGTCCACGCCGCCTGGAACTCGAACAGCAGCGTCACCACGACCGCCGGCTTGCACAGCGGCAACGCGATGCGCGTGAAGATCTTCCAGTTGTTCGCGCCGTCGATCTTGGCCGCCTCGAACGGCTCGCGCGGCAGTCCCATGAAGAACTGCCGTAGCAGGAAGATGTAGAAGGCGCTGCCGAACAGGTTCTGTGCCCAGAGCGGGGTGAGCGTGCCGACCATGCCGAGGGAGTTCCAGATGAGGAACACCGGGATCATGGTGACCGCGCCCGGCAACATCATCGTGGCCAGCACGACGCCGAACAACGCTCCCCTGCCGGGGAAGCGGAAGTAGGCGAAGCCCCAGGCCACCATGGCACTCGTGATCGTCACGGCGACCGCCGCCAGCACCGTCACCAGCAGTGTGTTGAACATCCACAACGCCAGCGGCGCCTCCTGCCACACCTTGATGTAGTTGTCGAAGGTGAAGGTCTCGGGCAGGATCCGGTGGTCGAACACCTCGCTACGCGGCTTGAAGGACGCGCTGAGCAGCCAGATGAACGGGTAGATGAACGCGAGGGCGAACGCGCTCAGCGCGGTCCACGTGAGGATCAGCCTGATCCGCCGTTTCACGGCTGCCCTCCCTCGTAGTGCACGAACCGCCGGGTCAGCAGGATCTGCACGACGGTGATCGCCATGATCACGATGAACAGCAGCCAGGCCAGCGCGGAAGCGTACCCCATGTGCAGGAACTCGAAGGCCTGCTGGAACAGGTAGATCGTGTAGAACAGCGCCGCGTCGTTGCTGTAGGTGGTGTTGCCGGAGCCGAAGAACGCGGTGTACGCCTCGGTGAACGACTGCAGCGCGTTGATGCTGTCCACGATGAAGAGGAAGAACAACGTCGGGCTGATCATCGGCACGGTGATGCGCAGCGTGCGCCGCCACCATCCGGCGCCGTCCACCAGCGCGGAGTCGTACAACTCCTGCGGGACGCCGCGGAGCGCGGCCAGGATGATGACCACCGAGGCGCCGACGGTCCACAGGCTCATGAGCACCAGTCCGGGTTTGACCCAGTCCGGGTCGGTGGTCCAGGCGGGCCCGTCGATGCCGAAGATCGCGAGGAAGCTGTTGATCAGGCCGTTCTGGCCGTTGAACAACATCAGCAGCAGGATGCCGATCGCGACCGGCGGCGTCATCTTCGGCAGGAAGAACGCGGTGCGGAAGAAGCCGGAGGCCCTGGTGGCGGCGTTGAGCAGCAACGCGAGCCCCAGCGAGACCACCAGCTGGGCCGGGACCGACATCACCGTGAAGATGAACGTGTTCCGCAGCGCCAGCCCGACCTTGGGGTCCTCGAAGAGCGTCACGTAGTTGTCGAACCCGATGAAGTTCGGGTCGTTGATGACGTCGTAGTCGGTCAGTGAGAGGTACGCGCTGTTGATGACCGGCCATGCGGTGAAGATGAAGAACCCGATGAGCCAGGGGCTGATGAACAGCAGCGCCGCCCGGGTCTCGGTGAACCGCATGGACCGCCACCGCGGGGCCTTGGACTGGGAACGGGACATGTCAGTTGGTGCGCTTCGTCCACCCGGCCCAGGCCTTGTCCAGCGCCTCCTGGGCCTCCTGCTGCGCCTTGTCCAGCGCGGCCTGCGGCTCTTCCTGGCCGTTGAGCACCCGGTTCACCGCGTCCTGCCAGGCCTTCTTGAACTCCGCGTCCGCCGGGTTGGCCGGCAGGCTGAAGGTGTGGTCGTTGGCCTCGTAGAAGGCCTTGACGCCGGAGTCCCAGGGCTCGCCGCCCGTGGTGAGCATCGTCTGGATCTCCTCGTCGGCCTTGACGTTGCCGGTGAGGATTCCGGTGAACGGCTTCTTCTCCTGCCCGCGCTTTTCCAGGCGGGCCTGGGCGGCGGCCTTCCAGGAGTCGACGAGCGTCATGGTCTTGGCGAAGCGGCAGGCGGCCGCGGCGTTCTTGGAGCCCTTCGGGATCGCCCAGGCCGAGCCGGAGGAGTAGGCCAGCGGCTGGCCCTGCGGGGTGCGGAAGGTGTCGAACGCGAGCGGCGCCTTGGGCGAGACGTCGTTGAGCACGTTGACGTACCACTGCTCCATCGGCATGGCGCCCAGCTCGTTCTTGGCGAACTGGTTGCCCTTGCCGAAGAAGTCGGCCGAGTCGCGTACGGCCTTCACCTTGGCGAAGCCGCCCTGCGCGTCGTAGATGCCGACGGCGAACTCCAGCGCCTTCACCACGGCCGGGCTGTTGAGCTGGGCCGTCCTGCCGTCGGCCGACAACAGGTCGGCGCCGTTGGCCTTGGCCCACAGCGGCAGGAACTCCGGCAGCTTGCTGTCGAAGCCGATCACCTGCACCTTGCCGCCCGGCGCTTTGACCAGCTTCTTGGCCGCCGCTGTGACCTTGTCCCAGCTGGAGCCGTTGACGTCCTGGATGGTGAGGCCGGCCTCCTTGAGCAGCCGGGCGTTGGCCATCGTGATCTGCACCTGGTTGAACTCGGGGATGCCCCAGATCTCGTTGCCGAACGTCACCTGGGCGATCGCGTTCTTGTTGAACATCGACGTGTCGATCTGCTCGCCCTGGATGCAGGCCGTTAACGGGACGATCGCGCCACGTGAGGCGAAGGTCCCGATCTGATCGCGGTTGGCATAGATGATGTCCGGCGGACTGCCGGCCGCGACCGACGACAGGAACTGCTGGATGTCGAGGTCGCCCTCGATCAACTTCACGTCCGCGCCGCCGAGTGCCGCCTTGGCCTTGTCGACCCGCGCCGTGCCGACCTCGTCGGTCGCACCGAAGCCCATGACGGAGATCGTGCCCTGGAAGGCGGCGCCGGTGTTGAACTGACCAGGAGACTGCACCGGGGCGGCGCCTCCGCCGGTGCCCTTGGCGCACGCGGTGAGCGCCAGGACGAGCGACGTGGTGAGGACGGACCAACGAGCGAGGGGGGATTTCATTGGGGTTTCGCCTCCACACTGGTCAAGCGGGGCATCTGGCACCTGATGACGGCCACGTGGCGCCAGGCCAGTGTGGCAACGTTCACACATCTGAGAACGTACCCATACCGCCGAAATCCCGTCAACCACTCGTTTCACAGCGTTTCGTGGTCGTTAAGATCAACAATGGTGTGGGACGCCCGCTCCCTCTTCCCAGGCAGAACTCCCTCACACCCCCTCCTGGCCGCCGACATCCGGCGCGCGTCACCCATCCGGCATTACGTGCCGCTCCCCATGAGAGGCACGTCGTCGGGCAGGGCGCGCGCAGGAGAAAGGGCCCGGCCTCGCGAGGAGGCCGGGCCCTCGGCGCGGAAGACGCCCCGGGCGGGGAGTAGGACGCCTTCGGCGGGGAGGCGCCTCAGGGCAGGCGGCGCCTCGATGGGGGCTAGGGACTCAGTGTTGTACGGCCTTCTCCGCACCGACGCCGGTCAGAGAGCGGACCTCGATCTCGGCGTACTTGGCGGCGTTGTACTCCTTGCTCATGATCGTGCCGAGCCAGCCGCACAGGAAGCCGATCGGGATCGACAGGATGCCGGGGTTGCTCAGCGGGAACCAGGCGAAGTCGGCCGTCTTGAACAGCGCCGTCTCCCCGCCGGACACCACCGGCGAGAAGATCACCAGGACCAGGGCGGAGATGAGGCCGCCGTAGATCGCCGACACGGCGCCCGCCGTGTTGAACCGCTTCCAGAACAGGCTGTAGAGGATCGCGGGCAGGTTGCCCGAGGCCGCCACCGCGAACGCCAGCGCCACCAGGAACGCCACGTTCTGGCCCTGGGCGAGGATGCCGAGGCCGATGGCGACGGCGCCGATGACCAGGGCGGAGATGCGGGCCACCACGACCTCCTGGCGCTCCGTCGCGCTGCCGCGCTTGAAGACGTGCGCGTACAGGTCGTGGGAGAAGCTGGAGGAGGAGGCGAGGGTGAGGCCGGCGACCACGGCCAGGATCGTGGCGAAGGCCACGGCCCCGATGAGCGCCAGCAGGATCGTGCCGCCGACCGGGCCGAAGATGTCCTGACCGACGGCCTGGGCAAGCATCGGCGCCGCGGTGTTGCCCGCCTTGTCACCCGCGACGATGGCGTCCTTGCCGACCAACGCCGCCGCGCCGAAGCCGAGGACGAGGGTCAGCAGGTAGAACGTGCCGATGATGCCGATGCCCCACAGGACCGACTTCCGGGCGTCCTTGGCGGTGGGGACCGTGTAGAAGCGGATGAGGATGTGGGGCAGGCCCGCCGTGCCCAGCACCAGCGCCAGACCCAGGCTGATGAGGTCGATCTTGCCGGCCAGCCCCTGGGCGTCAGTGCCGTACTTCAGCCCGGGGATGAGGAAGGAGCCGGGGTTGGCCTTCGGGCCGCTGGTGGTGGCGGCCTGGCCGAGCAGCGACGACAGGTTGAAGCCGAACTTGCCCAGCACCAGCACCGTCACCAGCGCGGCGCCACCCATCAGCAGCACGGCCTTGACGATCTGGACCCAGGTGGTGCCCTTCATGCCGCCGAACACCACGTACACGATCATCAGCGCGCCCACGCCCACGATCGTCCACGCCTTGCCGGCCGGGGAGGTGATGCCGAGCAGCAGGCCGACCAGCGCGCCCGCGCCGACCATCTGCGCCAGCAGGTAGAAGATGCTGACCACGATCGTGGACACGCCGGCGGCCGTGCGGACCGGGCGCGGGCTCATCCTGAACGCCAGCACGTCGGCCATGGTGAACTTGCCGGAGTTCCGCATCAGCTCGGCCACCAGCAGCAACGCCACGAGCCATGCGACGAGGAACCCGATCGAGTACAGGAACCCGTCGTAGCCGGACAGCGCGATGATGCCCGCGATGCCCAGGAAGGAGGCGGCGGACATGTAGTCGCCGCCGATGGCCAGACCGTTCTGCACGCCGGTGAACGACCGGCCGCCCGCGTAGTAGTCGGCGGCTGTCTTGGTCTGGCGACTCGCCCAGAACGTGATCCCCAGCGTCCCGGCGACGAAGGCGAGGAAGAGGATCATCCCCAGCGTGGTCGAGCTCACTTGGCCCTCTCCTCAACCTCGTGACGCAGTTTGTCGGCGATCGGGTCGAGCTTCTTCTCGGCGTGCCTGGCGTACGCCCACGCGATCAGGAACGTGGACACGAACTGCAGCAGCCCGAAGATCAGCCCAACGTTGATCTCCCCGAGCAGCTTGATCGCCATGAAGTCGCGTGCCCATCCGGACATCACCACGTACAGCAGGTACCACGCGAGGAACGCCACGGTCATGGGGAATGTCCAGGCGCGGAAACGTTTCTTCAGTTCTTGGAACTCGGTGCTCTCCTGGACTTGTTCATAGACCGATGAGTCATGTTCTCTTGTCGTCACGGGACCTCCACTGTGATGCGGATCACGCTCAACGTAAGAGCGCAACCTACCCGCCGGGGAGATCCGTAGGTGGGTTGTTCGCTGAGGCGACGGCGTGCGTCGATTAGTTGGGCATGGACTGCGGTGAAAGGTCCGTTCAGCACGACGAGCGGTCGGCCATCCCTTTCACCCCATTACGGCCCCTATCGCGGCGCCTCCAGGGAAAGAGCGAAGAGGTGGAGTTGGGGGCGGGTGAGCGTCGGCAGGGTGAGCGAGCGTAGCTCCTTGGCCGGGTCGAGGGCCGCCTGCGTCTCGAACAGGCCGACGCGCAGCGTGTGCGGGCCGTTCTGGCCGTGGCGATGGGTGCACCGCAGCACCTCGGTCGTCCCGGCGCCGGGCTGGCCGCCCCAGTCAGGCAGGACGAACGGGACCTGGGCGGTGGAGCCGTCGGCGTACGTGGCGGTCAGCGCGGCGCTGACGCTGCCGGAGGTGCCGGCCCCGAGCAGGCGGACCTTGGCGTACGCGCCGGGCGGCACGTCGATGGTCTGCCCTTGCCCGGTGACGTTGTTCTTGACCCCGTCACCGTAGGCGGGGAAGACGAAGCTCAGCCCTTCGTGCGTGAGCGGCCCGGCCGGCGGTAGTTCCTCGGCCGGGTAGGTGTAGCCGGACCCGTCCACGTTGCCGTCGGTCATGGCTTCGTGCGTGGACACGCCGTCGTTGTCGACGTGCGCCGACAGGTCCACCGGCGTGGTCACCCCGGGCGGCGGGACGGGCGGCAGGCCCCACGGCTCGCCGGGCTTGGCGAGCTTCACCGGGGCGACGACCGCTTCGGGCCGGCGACCGGTGTAGAGCAGGACCTCTCTCCCCCGGCCCAGAGCGATCTCGACGATTCCCTCTCCCAGGTCCTTCACCTGAGCCGGACGGCCGTCGTCGAGCACGGCGGCAAGCGGGCCGTCGATCCCGTGCTTGATCCTCAGCGGCTCCGCCCCGTCCGATTGCCGAGCTCCGCTCGGAGCGCTCCTGACGCGGACGAAGCTCGTCCGCCCCGCCTTCCTGACCGCCGAGACGAGGAACGCACCCTCGGTCCTGAAGTCGTGCAACGTGACGTCCTGCCAGGCCGCGGGCACGGCGGGGAAGACCCGGACGATCCCGCCCCAGCTCTGGCAGAGCATGTCGTGGATCGACTGCGCGGCCGACAACGGCGTCTCGATGACCGGCCCGCCCTCGGCGTAGTGGGTGTTGGCGCGGCACGGGTAGCGGGCGGCGGGATCGAAGAACCTGTCGAGGTAGGACAGCGCGGTGTCGCCCTGGCCCATCATCGCGTAGAGCGAGGCCGCGCCGGTGAAGCTGTAACCGCGGTGCGCGCTGGTCAGCGACTGCCAGTGCACGACCGACTTCTCGATGAGCTCGCGGTGCTCCGGCTGGTCCCAGTTGATCAGATAGAGCGGGTAGACCATGAGGAGGTGGGAGTAGTGGCGGTGCGACTGCGCATAGGGCGTGTCAGCCCCGATCATGAAGCCGTTGGCGTCGACCGGATAGCCGGTCAGCTTGTCGAGGACCTCCTGCCACTTGGCCTTGAGCGGGTCGTCGATGCGGAGGCGCGCGGCCGAGTCCAGCAGCGTCCGGCAGCCCCACCTGATCAGCGCCAGGTCGTAGTTGGTGTCCCGGGGCGGCGTGACGGGGTACTCGGGTGAGAGCGTGCTGGGCAGATGCAGCTTGCCGTCCACGCCCGGGGCCAGGAAGTGCAGGTAGTAGTTGATCGCGCGCCTGAGCAGCGGGAAGACGGTGTCACGCAGCAGCTTGTCGTCCATGGTGTGCCGGTAGGACAACCAGGCGTTGTGCAGGGCCCAGGTGAGGTCGCCGACCTCCGCCCCCGAGCCGGGCGTGCCGACGCCGCGGTTGGCGAACATGTCGGAGCTGCGGCCCACACCGGCGGAGTCGGCACGGTAGGCCGACGGCACGTTGTCGACGAGTTGCTGCCGGTTGAGGTCGAGCGTGCTGGTAAGCGAGTCGAGCTCCAGGTGGTTGGAGCCGTTGATGAGCCAGTATTCGAGCTGCACGTTGAGGTTCCACCAGACCGCGGGCCACGGGGTGGGTTCCAGCCAGGGACCGGTGGTGGCCATGACCGGGCCGCCTGCCCGGCTGGCCGCGGCGACCTTGTAGAGCTGGATCCAGTAGAAGCTCTGCAGCCGCTGGTCGGGCAGGGAGATGAAGCTCTTGGTGTAGAAGCGGTGCCACCAGTCCCGGTGCCGTTTCCGCAGGGTCCCGTACGGCGCGGCGTTCCGGATCTTGCCGAGCGCGGCCTCCTCGGCGTCCGACGACGGGAAGCTGTGGGCCACGGCAACCAGCAGCGTCCCGTCCTTGACGCGGTAGGCGGTGGCGGTCTGGCCCCCGCCGGTGAGCGGCTGGATCACCTGCTCGACGCCGTCGGCGGTGGCAGTGGTCCAGGGCGGGTTGGGGAGGTAGCCACTCGGCGGCGCCTCCGTGGCCGCGCGGGGGCTGATGGCCGTCTCCGGGTGGAAGACCCAGCGCACCTGCTCCTCACCGGTCGCCTCGGCCTTGGCGACGAGGATCTCGTCGTGCACGAACGCGGTGAACGCGAGTGTGCCCTTGTCGGTGGTGACGGTGCCGGTGACCTCGGCATCCCACAGGCTGAGCCGCCAGTCGACGGCGGTGATCGTGCCGACCGGGTCGAGAGTGACGTGGCCGACGGGCAGGCGGCAGGTGCCCCAGCCGCTGCCGAACTGGGGCCGGTGGTCCTGGACGCGGCCGTGCTGGACGGTGAGGCGGATCTTGTTCTGACCGGGCTCCTGGTAGATCATGCTGCCCAGCAGCCCGTCCCCGAGGAACGGGCCCTCGTGCCAGGCCTTGGGCAGTTTGCCCCAGATCAGGTCCTGGCCCTTCATGAACTCCGGCCAGGGCACGCGCTCCTGCAGGCGCCATCCGGCCGCCGCCTGCGCGGGGGCGGCCGCCATGGGGACGAGGGCGAGGCCCAAGCCGCCGATGACGGTTCGGCGGGTCGGGTCTTCAATGGGGGGTGTCATCAGGATTCTCCAGAAAGAGATCGGATCTTTCGCCTGTATGACACATAGATTCACCGCCGTCAAGGGATCTTGTGCTCGTCCATCAACCTTCAAGAAACCTTCTTGCCCGGTCAACCTGCGGAAATGGCATTCGAGATGTCTTCTGGACGACGATCTCCACCGTTGCGTGGTGGCCGAATCATCGGATGCATCTGGACATCGCGGCGCGGCGCCGGTACAAAACACCCATGCCGTTACCGCGCACGATGGCCGTCGCCGCCATCACGATCCTGCTGGCCGCCAGTCCGGCCCACGCCGCCGAATGGCGGCAGGTGAACTTCACCTACAACATGCAGAAACCCTGGAACCTCAGCCTGAGCCAGCGGTACGCGTACGACTCGGCCACGGGCACCCACCGCATGTGGGTCTACTCGAGCGACGAGCCCATGTCGCAGGGCTCGGAGACGGACCCCCGCACGGAGATGCGCTGGTTGCAGGAGTACGCGACCGGCCGCCACATGTGGGAAGCCGACGTGTACGTCCCCGCGAGCACCGACGGCGCCACCATCATGCAGATCCTGCGGATAAGGCGCCCGTCCGGCACACCCGCCACGGACTTCATGGTCAACGCCTACAACCAGAACGGCGGCACCATCAAGATCTACACCGGGACCGTGCTCAAGACGAACGCCTACAACAAGTGGTGGAACCTGAGGGTCGCGCACGACGCCACCGCAGGGAAGATCGACGTCTACGTCGACGACCAGCACGTGGCCACCGTCTCCGACCGCGGCCCGGCCACCCGCCACTTCAAGAACGGCGTCTACCACCACGGCGAAGGCCGGGCGGAGTCCCGCTTCCGCGACATCCGCTACTGGGTCAGCCCTTGACCGCCCCCGCCGTCAGCCCTTCGACGATGTAGCGGCGGATGGCGGCGAACAGCACGAGCGTGGGCACGACGGACACCACGGTGGCGGCGGCCATGGAGCCCCAGTCGATGTCGTACTGGGTGATGAAGGAGTTCATGGCCACCGGGATCGTCTTGGCGTCCTCGCTGTCGATGAACGTGATCGCCAGGAACAACTCGTTCCAGCACTGCACGAACGCGAAGATGAACGTCGCCGCGATGCCCGGCAACATGACCGGGATCACCACCCGCACCATCGCCACCAGCCGCGACGCCCCGTCCACCTGGGCCGCCTCCTCCAGCGCGACCGGCACCCGCTCGTAGAAGCCGCGCATGATGATCGTGGCGAACGGCACCAGCATGGCGACGTACACGAGCATGAGCCCGGCGAGCCGGTTGAGCAGGTCCAGGTCGGACATCAGCAGGTAGAGCGGGCCGAGCGCGATGAACAGCGGGATCATCTGGGTGACCAGGAACGCCAGCATCAGCACGCCGCGACCGGGGAAGGCGAAACGGGCCAGGGTGTAGCCGCCGAGCACCCCGATGGCCGTCACCGACCCGGCCGCGACGAGGGAGACCATGAGGCTGTTGAGGAGGTACGCGCCGAAGTCGGCGAAAGAGAACAGGTCCGCGTAGTGCTCGAACGTCACCGTGCCCGGCCAGTACTTGAGCGGCACCGAGAAGATCTCGGGCTTGGGCTTGAGCGAGGTGACGACGATCCAGTACAGGGGGAACAGGGTGATCAGCAGCCAAGCGGTCAAGACGACTACCTTGGCGACCGTCGCGACACGTCTCATCGGGCCTTCTCGAATCTCGTGGCGTTGAGGTAGAAGACGCTGAAGGACAGGAGCAGGCCGAGGATCAGCAGGCCGACCGCGCCTGCCCGGCCGTAGTCACCGCCGATGACCTGCTGGATGAGGAAGGTCGTGATGATGTCGGTGCTGCCGGCGGGGCCGCCGCCGGTCATCGAATAGATGAGATCCGGAAAATTCAGGATCCAGATGATCCGCAGCAACACGATCAACGCCAGCGTGGGCCTGATGTGCGGCAACGTCACGTGCCAGAACTGCCGCAGCCGCGAGGCCCCGTCCACGGAAGCCGCCTCGTACAGCTCCTTCGGGACCGACTGCAGCGCGGCCATGATCATGATGGCGAAGAACGTCACGCCGTACCAGACGTTGGCCACGATCACCGACGTCATCGCCCACCCCGGCGTGGCCAGGAAGCCGATGCGCTGGTCGATGATCCCCGTCTTGAGCAGCAGGTCGTTGATCACCCCGAACTGCCCGTTGAACATCCACCGCCACAACAACCCGATGAGGAACCCCGACATGGCCCACGGGAAGAACACCCACGCCTGGTAGAGGCCACGCCCCCGGAAGTGCCGCCGCAGCAGCAGCGCCAGCCCGAACCCCAGGAAGAACTGGAAGAACAGCGACACGGCCACCCACGTGCCGGTGTTCCGCAGCGCCGTCCAGAACCGGTCCTCGCCCAGCACGGCACGGAAGTTCTCCAGGCCGACGAAGGGCGTCGAGGTGAGGTCGAACAGGTTGTACCGCTGGAAGGCCATCACCGCGCCGCGGATCACCGGGTAGTACGTGAACAGCGCCACGAACACCACGCCGGGCAGCAGGCACAGCGCGATGAACCTGGCCCGCCGAACGCTGAACGTCCTCACGACACCTTCTTGGCCTGGTCAATCCAGAAGGCGTCCCACGACTTGAGCACTTCGGCGACGGTCTTCTTGCCGGTGAGCAGGGCCTGCACGTCGCGGTCGGAGTCGACGCCGAACTGGCTCCAGCCCGGGTAGTCCACCGGCCTGATCGTGGTCACCTGCTTGGGGTCCTGCTGCGCCTGCAGGTACGCCTTCCACGCGCCCTGCGAGAACTGCGGGTCGTTCTGCGCCTGCTTGGAGATCGGGATGAGCGAGTTGCCCTTGGCGAAGGCGATGCTCTGCTTGGCCTCCGACAGGAACTGCACCAGCTTCACCGCCTCCTTGGGGTGCTTGGTGAAGGAGGTGGCGCCCCAGCCGGCGTAGCCGACGGGCTGGAAGGCGTACCCGGTGGGGCCCTTGGGGATGGGGGTGGTGGACCAGGCGGTGACGCCGCTGTCCTCGACCGTCTTGATCACTTCCGGGTCCTGGATGAGCATGCCGGTGACGCCCGAGGTGAAGCCCTGGACCATCTCGGGGTAGCCCCAGGACACCGAGTCGGGCGGCGACGCCTCCTTGAAGATCTTGACGTAGAGCTCCATGGCCTGGGCGGCCTCGGGGGTGGAGAAGATCGTGCGCTTGTCCTTCAGATAGAAGGACTTCTCGGGGTTCAGGGCCTCGCCGTTGTACGCGCTGATCATCATCACCGCGTAGTCCGCGCCGCCCTTGCCGCCCCTGAAGGAGTAGCCGTACCGGTCGCCCGAGGTCATCTTCTTGCCGGCCTCGTAGAGCTCCTCCCAGGTCGTCGGGGGCTGGGCCATGCCGAAGTCCGTACGGTAGAACAGCGTGCGTTGGTAGAAGCCGTACGGGATCAGGTACGCCTTGCCCCCGACCTCGACGGCCTTCTTCTGGGCCAGCTCGGTCAGGTCCGACCAGCCGGGCCACTCGGTGGTGGGCAGCTCGGCCAGCCAGCCGTTGTTGGAGAAGGACTTGGCCGTGTGGTCGCGTACTTCCAGCACGTCCAGGTCCTTCTTGGTCTGCAGGATCTGGGTGATCTTCTGGTCGGCGCTGTCGAGCGGCGGCGAGACGAGCTCGACCGTGACGCCCGGGTTGGCCTTCTCGAAGCCGGCGATGAGGGTCTTGATGAGCTTCGTACGTTCGGGGCTGGTCAGGCTCTCGATCATGCGGAGCCGTACCTCTCCCGAGGACGACGAGCCGGAGCCGCAACCCGCGAGCACCAGCGTGGTGGCGACCGCGGCCGCCAGGAGGGGCTTTTTCATGGGGAGCCTCCCGCGTGTTTCAGGCAGCGCCGGTTCGGACAGCGCTGTCAATCACGCTAGGCGACCGACGCCTTCCAGCGCTAGACCGAGGTCCTTGATCAAAGTGTCCGCGGGCTCCAGGCCGACCGAGAGGCGGACGAGGCCGACCGGGATGCCCATGGTGGCCCGCACGCTCTCTTCGGTGGACAGGGCGGGTGCGTTGACCAGGCTCTCGAAGCCACCCCAGGACACGCCGATCCTGAAATGCCGCAATTTATCAAGAAAAATCGCGACCTCTTCCCGTGATTCGGTCGCCAGCTCGATGCTGAACAGGCTGGAGAACCCCGACATCTGCCTTTTCGCGGTCGCATGCCCTGGATGCGACGGCAATCCCGGATGGTTGACCGCCCGCACAGCCGGGTGATCCGCCAGGAAGTCGGCGACCGCCAGCCCCCGCTCCTGATGGGCCGCCATCCGCACGGGCAGCGTGCGCAATCCCTTGATCACCTTGGCCGCGTCGTGCGGCGACATCGCGGCGCCATAGAGCTGATACTCGGTCAGCGCCAACGGCCGGATCAGCCGCGAAGGACCCACGACCACCCCGCCCACGAGATCGCTGTGCCCCCCGATGTACTTCGACAACGAGTGCACGACCAGGTCGACGCCCATCGTCAGCGGCTTCTGGAAGATCGGCGTGGACCAGGTGTTGTCCATCACCGTCACCAGCCCGCGCTCCCGCGCCCACCCGGTCACCTCGGCGATGTCGACGACCGCGTAGGCCATGTAGGAGGGGGACTCGAAGTAGAGTAGGCGCGTGTCCGCCGTGATAGCGCTGTCACCCCCCGCCAGGTCGCCGACGTGCGTATGCGTGACGCCGAACTTCTCCAGGTAACGCAGGAACTGCGTGGTCGGCCCGTACACGGCGCCCAGCACCAGCACATGGTCGCCGGCCGACACGAGCGACGAGATCGTCGCCGAGATGGCGCCCATCCCGGAGCCGAAACATTTGGCGCGCTCTCCCCGCTCCAGCGCGGCCAGCTTACGCTGGGCGAGATCAACCGTCGGGTTGGTCCCCCGCCAGTAGACGTACCTCTCGTCCTCGTTCCTGACCGCCTCGCCCAGCTCCTGCGCGGTCGCGAACGTGAACAGCGAGTTCTCGAACACCGGCGGGTTGACCGCGCCCAGCACCCAAGGCTCGTCCTCGCCCAACCGGCCACAGATCCATTCGTCATCATCCATGGGGGCAGCGTATGACAGCCAACACTCGCAAGCCGACCATGGCGGACGTGGCCCGGCACGCGGGGGTGAGCCTCAAGACCGTCTCCCGGGTCGTCAACCAGGAGCCGCACGTCCGGGCGTCGCTGCAGCAACGGGTCCAGGCGGCCATCAGCGCGCTCGGCTACCGCCGCAACGAGGCCGCCGCCCGCCTGGCCAGGGGCGCGACCATGCTGACGCTGGGCTTGGTGATGGAGAACATCTCCAACGAGTTCTACTCGCGTCTGGCCGCCGCCGTGGAGGCGGCCGCGGCCGAGCACGAGGCGCTGGTCGTGTTCGGCTCGTACGAGGAGAGCCCGGACAAGGAACGCATGCTCATCGAGTCCATGTCCGCACGCGGCGTGGACTCGCTGATCGTCGTCCCCTCGGCGGCCGACCACGCCTGGCTGGCCGAACACGCGAGCCTCCGCATGGTCTTCGTGGACCGTGTGCCCAGGGGGCTGGAGGCGGCTGACGTCGTAGTCCTCGACGACGTGCGGGGCGGCCGCGCCGCCACCGAGCACCTGCTGGCCGGCGGCCACCGGCGTATCGCACTGATCTCCGACGACGACGGGCTGAGCTCGGTGCACGATCGCGCGACCGGCTACCGCACGGCGCTCGCCGCGGCCGGGGTGGCCGCAGATGAGACGCTGGTGGTGCGGGGGGTGTTCGATCCATGGCGGGTGTCCCGCGAGGTCACCAGGCTCCTGGACCTGGCGGATCCGCCTACGGCGTTCTTCGCCACCAACAACCGGGCCGCGATCGGCATCCTGCAGGCAGTGCGAGAGCGGCCGGAGCGACCGGCGTACGTGGGGTTCGACGACTTCGCGCTGGCGGACGTCTTCAGCCCGGGGGTGACGGTCGTGCGCTATGACGTGGCCCGCCTGGCCCGCAGCGCGGTGGACCTCCTGCTGAACCCGTCATCGGCGCCACGCCGGGTGAAGGTGCCGGTGGAGCTGATGGCCAGGGGCTCGGGCGAGCTCACGCCGGCCCGTTCACGGTGAAGACGGGCACCACCCCGCTCGCCCGCCCGTTCGGCGGCCCGGCTGTGGGCGGACCTCCCGCGCGCACCCACCGGCCTCGCTAGGCTCTTGCCGTGCTACGCGCCACCGCCGAACTGACCGCCCTCCTCGGCCGCCGCCCCGAGTTGGCCGCCGCCCCTTCGCTCGAGGTGCTCGAACGCCTGCTGGCCAGGCCCGACCTGGCCGTTCCCGTGCTGCTCGACCTGGACGCCGACTGTCACACCGTCAGCCAGGCCGTGCAGGCGGCCGGCGGCGAGACCACCCGTGCCGAGCTGGCCGGAATGCTCCACGACCCGGACGGACGGCTCGACGGGGTGCTCGGCACGCTGGCCGGCCACGGCCTGATGGCGCTGGACGGCGACACCGTGCGTTCACCGCACCGCCCTGGCCTCTGGGCGCACCCGTTCGGGCTGGGCCGACCGCTGCGTGAGTTCACGAAGAAGATCACGGCCGAGGCGCTCAAGACTATGGTCAAGGCGCTCGGTGGCCAGCCTCAGGGCCGCAAGGCCGACCTGGTGACGCAGGCCGAGGAGCTGCTGCGTGACGGCGCGTCCGTACGGGCCCGGGCCGCCCGTCTGCCCCGCCAGGCCGCCGAGCTGCTCAAGACCATGGCCGCCGGTCCGCCGGTCCTGGAGCAGCTGTACTACGGGTCGTCGGCGCATCCCGTGCAACTCCTGGTCAACGCCGGGTTCGTGGCACGCGACGGCTGGGACTACGAGATGCCCAGGGAGGTGGCGCTGGCGCTGCGCGGCGACGGCTGGCAACCGGCCCTGACCGGTCAGCCCGGCGTGCCGACCGGCCCACGTACCGAGGCCGACGGCGTGGCCGCCGCGCTGGCGGCGATCGACCGCGTCGAGGCCCTGGTGGAGCTGGCCGCGACGGCCCCGATCACGGAGCTGAAGTCCGGCGGCGTGGGCGTCCGCGAGCTCAAGCGCGTCTCCAAGGCGCTCGGCGTGCCCGAGCAGGAGGCCGCCCTGTGGCTGGACGTCGCGTACGGCGCCGACCTGCTCGCCTCGGAGTCGGACGAACGGCTGGTCAGCACCACGTTGGTGGACGACTGGCTGGCGCGCGCCCCTGACGCCAGGTGGCTGGCTCTGGCCGAGGCGTGGCACCGGCTGCCGCAGGCCGCGACGTACCGGGTGGTGGGCTGCTGTGCGGACCACATGGAGCCGCTGGCACCGCCGTATGAGTTCGAGTGCGGGGCGGGCCGCATCCGGCGCGCGGTCCTGGACGTGCTCCGTACGTTGTCACCCGGGCTGGGTACGGACGCCGCAGGGCTGCGGGCGGCGGTGGGCTGGCGCACACGGGCGTTGGCGGACTCGGCACACGCGGCGGACGCATTCGTGGGCGCGGCCCTGCGCGAGGGCGAACTGCTGGGCATCGTCGCGGACGGCGCCCTGACCCGCCTGGGCCGCGCCCTGCCGGCCGAGCCCCAACCGGATACGGCGGAAGCGGACGAGCGCGAGCGAAGCCGGGCCGAAGCGGGCGACGCCGAGGCGCGTGACCGTGGGACCGGCGGCCTCGGCCGGTTGTTCCCCACCCCGTCGACCACCGCGACGCTGCAGAACGACCTGACCGCGATCGTCCCCGGCCTCCCCGCCCCCGAGCTGGCCGCCTTCCTGAACTCCTGCGCCGACCTGGAGTCCCGCGACCGGGCCAGCGTGTGGCGCTTCTCGGAGCGGACCATACGGCGAGCGCTGGACCAGGGCACGGACGCCGGCACCCTGCTCGACGGCCTCGCCCGCTTCTCCGCCAAGACGCTCCCCCAGCCGCTGCGTTACCTCGTCACCGACACGGCACGCAAGCACGGCACGATCAAGGTCGCCGCGACACCGTCCGTGATCATCGCCAGCGATCCCGCCGTCATCGCCGAGTTGTGCGGCGCCAGGGCGCTGCGCAAGTTGAGCCTGCGCCAGGTCGCCCCGACGGTCGCCCTCGGCGCCCTGCCACCCGAGGAGACCCTGCGGCTGCTCCGCCAGTCGGGACACGCGCCGGTCGCCATGTCCGCGGACGGGACGATCAAGGCAGAATCCGCCCGTCGCCGCCGTCTCCCGGTGGACATCGCCGGCCAACGCGGCAACGACCCAGCCGCCGCGGCCGCCGCGATTCTCCAGGGCGGGAAGACGAGCACCGCCGACGAGGCGCTGGCCTTGGCCGCCGTCACCGGCGAAGTGATCGTCATCGAATGGCGGCGCCGCGAGCACTACATGGAGGATCTCCACCTCGCCGACGGCGTGGTGACCGGCTACTGCCACGACTGCGACGCGGGCCACGCCTTCGCGCGCACCGAGATCCAAAAGGCGTACCTGCTCTAGGAGCCCTGCTCCCTAGCCGGCTGAATCGACGCCCCTCTATGACGAGCGCGGGCGCCAGTCGCCGCGGTCGAGGTCGAGGTCCTCCGGGGTGTGCAACCTGACCATCGTCCTGGCCACGCCGGACGGCACCCGGTGCGGGGTCAGGAACGACACCGCCACCATGACCACGAACGCGATCGGCACCGTCCACGCGGCCGGCTGGGCCAGCAGCGCCGTCATGAACCCGCCGTACGGCGCGCCCGTGATCGTGGCCAGCACCGCGGCGCAGGCCAGCCCGCCGCCCACGAAGAGTCCGGCCAGCGCCCCCGTGGTGCTGAGCCGGCGCCACCAGATGCCCAGCACCAGCAGCGGGCAGAACGACGATGCGGCCACCGCGAACGCCAGCCCCACCACGTCCGCCACGGGCAACTGCCGTGCCCACAACGCCAGGCCCAGCGGCACCGCCACCGCCATGAGCGTGGCGATCCTGAACGAGCGCACGCTGCCCTTGAGCAGGTCCTGCGCGATCACTCCGGCCACGGACACGGTCAGCCCCGAGGAGGTGGACAGGAACGCGGCGAACGCACCGGCGGTGACCAGAGCGGTCAGCAGGTCGCCCAGCGTGCCGCCGATCATCTGGGCGGGCAGCGTCAGCACGACCGTGTCCGTGCGGGCCAGGCCGGGCGTGTAGAGGCGGCCGAGCCACCCGTACACGGCAGGCAGCAGGTAGAACGCGCCGAGCAGCGACAACACCACCAGCGTCGTACGCCGGGCGGCCCGCCCGTCCGGGTTGGTGTAGAAGCGCACGAGCACATGCGGCAACCCCATGGTGCCCAGGAACGTGGCCAGGATCAGCGAGTACGTCGAGTACAACCCGTACTCCTTGGCCCCGGCCAGCGGCACCTGCCACGTGGCCGCGTCCTCCGCGCTCACCCCCGGCGCGCCGTCCCCGTGCCAGGCCATCAGCAGGAACACCAGCGGCACGGCCAGCGCCGTCAGCTTGAGCCAGTACTGGAACGCCTGCACGAACGTGATCGACCGCATGCCGCCCGACAACACGTTCACCGCCACGACGACGGCGACCAGCAGCCCGCCGACCCAGACGGGGGCCCCGGTGATCGTCCGCAGCACCAGTCCGGCGCTCTGGAACTGCGGCATCAGGTAGAGCCAGCCGATCAGCACGACGAGCACGCTCGCCGTGCGGCGCACGGTCATCGACTCGAGCCTGGCCTCGGCGAAGTCGGGCAGCGTGTACGCCCCGGAGCGGCGCAGCGGCGCCGACACCAGCACCAGCAGCACCAGGTAGCCGCCGGTCCAGCCAACGGGCAGCCACAACATGTCCACGCCGAAGGACAGGATGAGCCCGGCGATGCCCAGGAAGGAGGCCGCCGACAGATACTCGCCGCCGATGGCCGAAGCGTTCCAGAGCGGGCTGACGGTACGGGAGGCGACGTAGAAGTCGGAGGTGGTGCGGGAGACCCTGATGCCGAACGCCCCGATGAGCACGGCCGCCACCACCACGACCACGACCGCGGTCAAGCTCATGCGACCGGCTCCGCCGGGGTGACGGTTCGCTCGTTCATCGGCGCTCGACCAATTCGGCGAAGTGGCGTTCGTTGCGCTCGGCCTGGCGGACGTACCACCAGGCGCCGATGACGAAGGCGGGGTAGATGAGACCGGCGAGCACAGCCCATGGGAGCGGCAGGCCGAGCAGGTGCACCTCGCGCAGCTCGGGGATGAGCAGGAACAGCAGCGGCAGGCCGCCGACCACGCAGCCCAGCACGGTGCAGACGAACAACGCCAGCCGGAACTGGGTCCGCAGCAGGGACCGCATGTAGACCTCGCCGAGCCGGGTCTGCTCGTCGATCTCCCGGGTGGCGGGGAAGCGTGGGCGGCGGGCGGCTGCGGTGCGGGGGCTCGTCACGGCCACCCGGCGCGGCGCGTCACGCATGCCACGGCGGGCCGGACGCGGTTCGGGGCTCATTCCTGCCTGCCCTTCCGTGCCCGGCGGACCAGCAGGTCGCGCAGCTCGCGCGTGTGCCTGCGGCTGACCGGGATCTCCGTGTCGCCCACCCGCACGGTGCATTTGCCCGAGTCGATGTGCAGCTCCTCGATGTGCTTGACGGCCACCAGGTGGCTGCGGTGCACCCGGACGAAGCCGGCGGAGGCCCAGCGTTCCTCCAGCGTGGCCAGCGGGATGCGGACCAGGTGGCTGCCGGCCGCGGTGTGCAGCCGTGCGTAGTCGCCGTGCGCCTCCACATAGATCACGTCGGCGCTGGAGACGAACCGCGTGACCCCGCCCAGTTCGACCGGGATCGTGTCGGTCTCGCCGCCTTCCACGGGTACGTCGGCCGACACCGCGACTCGCCGGATCGCCTCGGCCAGCCGCTCCGGCCGCACCGGCTTGAGCAGGTAGTCCTCGGCCTTGATCTCGAACGCGTCCACGGCGTGCTCTTCGTACGCCGTCACGAACACCACCCGCGGCGGGTTGGCGAACTGCGACAGCAGCCGCCCGAGCACCACCCCGTCGAGCCCGCGCATCCTGATGTCGAGGAACACCGCGTCGATGGGCCGGCCGTCGGCGATGGCCCGGTCGAGCAGCCGCAGCGCCGCGGCGCCATCCCTCGCCGTCGCCACTTCGCCGATGCGGGGGTCGGCGCGCAGCAAGTACGACAGGTCTTCGAGCGCGGGTAGCTCGTCATCGACCGCGAGGACCCGGAGTTGTGCCATAGATAGTGATAAAACCGACAACAAAGATCGAGGTCAACGGGTAGAGACGCCCGGGTGATATTTCGGCAATCTGATGTTGACCTTGGTGCCCGCGCCGGTGCCGGTTTCGACGACCAGGCCGTACTCGTCGCCGTACACCTGGCGGAGCCGCTCGTCCACGTTCGCGAGCCCGACGCCGCCCGCGGAGGCGATGTCACCTGCCAGGATGCGGCGCAGCCGCTCGGGGTCCATGCCGAGCCCGTCGTCCTCGACGCTGATGCGGCACTCGGCTCCGGCGTCCTCGGCGACGATCGTGATGCGGCCGACGCCGTTGCGGCTCTCCAGGCCGTGCCGGACGGCGTTCTCGACCAGTGGCTGCAGGCACAGGAACGGCACCGCGACCGGCAGCACCTCGGGCGCGATGCGGAGCGTGACCTGCAGCTGGTCGCCGAACCTGGCCCGCTCCAAGATCAGGTAGCGGTCGATGGAGCGCAGCTCCTCGGCCAGCGTGGTGTACTCGCCGTGCCTGCGGAAGGAGTAGCGGGTGAAGTCGGCGAACTCCAGCAGCAGCTCCCTGGCCCTTTCCGGGTCGGTGCGCACGAAGGAGGCGATCGTGGTGAGCGAGTTGTAGATGAAGTGCGGCGAGATCTGCGCCCGCAGCGCCCGCACCTCGGCCTCCATGAGCAGCGTGCGCGAGCGGTCCAGCTCGGCCAGCTCCAGCTGCGAGTCCACCCATCCGGCCACCTCCTGGGCGGCCCTGACCAGCCCGGCCGAGGCGTCCTGGCCGTAGGCGGCCAGCGCGCCGACGACCCGGTCGTCGGTGGTGAGCGGCACCACCACGGCATGCCTGATCGGGCATTCGAGCAGGTCGCAGTCGATGGTCAGGACCTGCGTGCGGCCGTCCTTCAAGGTGGCCGCGGCATGGTCGAATGCCTGGTCGGCGTGGTGGTCGCCGGCGCCGTCGTAGACGAGCAGCCGTTCGCCGTCGGTGATCGCCAGCGCGGCCGAGCCCAGCAGGGCACGCAGGTGCCGCGAGGCCCGCTCGGCGCCGTCGGCGGTCAGCCCGGCCCGCAGCGGCGGGCCCGCCATCGAGGCGGTGTGCAGGGTCTCGAACGTGGCCCGCTCGGCCGGGCTCGTGCCCAGCTCGCGGCGGCCCCGCATGACCCGCCACAACACGATCGCGGGCACGCCGACGAGAACCGCGACCACGGCTACCCCGACCAGGTACTCCACGCCGACAGAGCCTAACTCAGAGGGCTTTCGCGATCACATCCCGGTACGACTCGGCCTCCTCGGCGGAGTCGTACTTCGTGCGCGGCCAGAAGAACCCGCGCAGCCCGTCCTTCTTGTTGCGCGGCACCACGTGGACGTGCAGGTGGGCCACGCTCTGGCTGACGCGGTTGTTCATGGCCACGAACGTGCCGCCCGCCTCGAGCCCCGTCTCCACCGCCCTGGCCATGGCCTGGACCCGCTCGAAGAACGGCCCGACGTCGGCGAGGTCGGCCAGCGTCTCCACGTGGACGCGGGGAACGACGAGCACGTGCCCCTTGAAGACCGGCCGAGCGTCGAGGAAGGAGACCGCCACCTCGTCGGAGCTCACCACATAAGCGGACCGCTCTCCGGCGATGATCTCGCAGAACAGGTCGTTGCTCACCGTCTGACCCTATCGGCGAAGGCCGTCCAGCTCGTCATGTTGGGCCCGGACCATTCGTCGGGGGCGTGCAGGAACCGCTCACCCACGCGCTCGCGCAGCCGCTCCGGCACCTCGGGCACCTTGGCGCCCCGGCAGTGGTAGACCAGTCCGCCGCCGCGCTGCCCCATCGCCATCCACGGCAACCACGGCGACACCCGGCACCAGGAGAACACGCACGGCACGTCGGCCACGCCCGAGTCCAGATCCTTCGCGGCGACGAAGAACTGGAACAACTCCAGCGCGCGGTACGTGTCACTGGCGGAGTTCGCCGGGTAGTCGGCCACCTTGAGCGGCGAGGGGTAGGCCAGCCGCACGTCGATATTGTAGACCACCTGCTCGCCCAGGCGCGTCTCCGGCACGGGGTAGGCGCCGAGCCGCTGGTTGACCGGGTCGTTGAAGACATGCTGCACCTCGACCGCCCGGCCCGTGAACGGGTTGTCCCACGTGTCGAGGACCTCACGCGTGCGCGGGTCGAGGTAGAGCGCGGCCTCCCTGGTCAGCAACTGCCATCCACCGTCGGCCTCGACGGCCCTGGCCACGTTGATCCCTTCGAACCCGAACAGGTGGTGCGGGCCGTCGTCGTCCTGCCAGCCGTACACGTCGCCGGTCCAGTACGAGATCGTCTCCGCCCCGTCGGCGGAGGCGCGTACCCGAATGAAGTCCATGATCCGCAGGTTACTTCACGGTCACCGCGAAGATCGCCTCGCCGGACTGCCGTCTGCTCTCCTCGGTGGTCGGTGTCCGGTCCTGGCCGCAACGCCAGCAGTTGAACAACCTGACCTCGGTCGTGCCCGGCCGCTTGGCGTTGAAGACGAAGTAGGTCGTGCCGCCGGATCCGGGGCCGCCGCCCTCGCTCTCGCGCTCCTCGCTGATGTACGACGCCACCTTCGTGTCCGGCACCTCCACCAGCGACCAGTCGTCACCCACGGACGGGTTGTCGGCGACGGCCAGCGAGAACCGCTGCCCTGGCCGCAGCTCGACCTGCACGGTCGTGCCCTTGGCGCCCTTGACCACCGTGCCGTAGTCGCTCACCGCCGTCCCACCCCCGCATCCCGCGACGGCCAGCAGGGCGAGCCAGGCGGCCGCTCGAAGACTCATTCCGGCAGGCTATCGGCCCCCGGCGGATCGCGGGGCACCGCGTACGGCTCCTTTCCGGCCTGGCCGGCGGCGATGCGGCGCTCCCTCATCAACTCGGCGTCCAGCTCCGCGCCGAACAACAACGCCATGTTCGACAACCACAGCCAGATGAGGAACACCACCACCGCGGCGAGGGCGCCGTACGTGCGGCTGTAGTTGCCGAAGGAGGTCACATACAGGGCGAACCCGGCGGAGACCACCACCCACAACACGACCGCGAGCACGCTCCCCGGCGTGATCCAGCGCACGCCGGGCTGGCGCACGTTGGGCGCCGCCCAGTACAGCAGCATGATCAGCCCGGCGGCGACGAGCACCATCAACGGCCACTTGAGCACGTTCCAGGTGACCACCACCGCGTCGCCCAGGCCCAGGGCGTCGCCCACCGCGTGGGCCAGGTCGCCGGTGAGCGTCACCGCGATCGCGCCGACCGCCAGCAGGACGGTGGCCAGCACGGTGAGGCCTATCCGCAGCGGGGTCACCTTCCAGAACGGGCGGCCCTCCTCGATGTCGTAGATCGCGTTGCCGGCCCTGATGAAGGCCGCGACATAACCGGAGGCCGACCAGAGGGCCAGCAACAGCCCGGCGACCGCCACGACGCTCGCCACGCGGCCGCCGCCCTGAGCCGCGGCCGCGCCGCGCACGATCAGGTCCCGCACCTCGGGCGGCACCAGCACCACGAGGTTGCCGACCAGCGCGGCCGCGTCTTCCCTGCCGAGCAGCCCGAACACCGCCACCAGCACGATCAGCGCCGGGAAGACGGACAACACCGCGTAATAGGTGAGGCCGGCCGCCAAGTCCTGGATACGGTCGTCCCTGAACTCGGCGACCGTCCGCTTCAGCACGTTCCACCAGGCGCGGCGGGGCAGCTCGGCCGGTCCTTCGGGGACTGCTCGGGGGGACAACGCCTTACTTGCCCTTGCGGCGCCTCACGAGGCGGCGCAGGACGAAAGCGGCCACTGCGCCGGCGGCGGCGATGAGCAGCACGGGCCGCTTCTTCGCCTCCTCGGCGGCGTCGCCGGCCGTGCTCTTCACGGTCTCGGCGGCATCGGCCGCCTTGGTCTTCACGGTCTCGGCCGCATCGGCCGCCTTGCCCTTGGCGGTCTCGGCCGCCTCGGTCGCCTTGCCCTTGGCGGTCTCGGCCGCGTTGCTCGCCCGGCCTTTCAGGTCGGCCTTGTCGGCCAGCGCGCTGACCGTCTCGCCTAGTTCCTGCCGCGTTTCCTTGATGTCCTTACGCACGTCGCCCTCTTCCTCATCGTCGTCGGGGTCCCCGTGCGTCCGCTGCAGCGACTCCTCCTCGGTACGCAGGCTTTCCGTTGCCTCGGATCGTTCGTCGCGGATGGGGGATTCCGGGATGAATGTCTCGTGTTCCTCGCGGGCGGCCTCCGCCCGCCGTGCGTTCTCGGCCGCGCCGGGCCTCGTCGGGGGCACGTTGATGGACTCGCGCTCGGTCGGCGTGCCTACCCTCGCTCTGCGGGCGCCGACGTCACCTGCGTGATGCTCGCTGTCGTATCCGGGGTCGGTCTCGCTCATCGCCGTGCCCTCTCCTTGACCATGTCGATATCGGCCTTGACGCTCGCGATGGTCTCTTCTGGGACCAGCGGCGCGGCGCGTTTCACCTGGTTCTTACCGATCAGGCCGAGCACGGCGGCGACGACGAACAGAGCGCCCGCCACGATCGCGGCAGCCGCCCACCCGGGCATGACCAGAGCGAGGAGCAAGACGGCGGCGGCCACGAGTGTGGCGCCGCCGAGGAACGCGACCGTGCCGGCCGCGCCGAACAGGCCCGCGCCGAAGCCCGCGCGCTTGCCTTTCTCCGTGAGTTCCATCCTGGCCAGGCGGAACTCGTCCTTGACGAGCCTGGAGACCTGCTCGGAGAGATCGTTGACCAGCTTGTGGGTGTCGTTCACGACGCACGCCTCCTCTCCTGAGGAAGGCGACTACCCAGCCGCATGGCCTTCTATCACGCGCTATCTGCGCTTGGCGCCCTTGAGCAGGAAACCGAGAACCGAAAGCACGGGGTCCTTCGGCACGTCGCACCAGCTGTCCGGCTGCCGCGGCTTGCTCCACGGGGACGGGAGCTCGCACGGCGGCGCCTGCGGCTTCGGCCGTTCACACCACGATCCGGGAGGGTTCATACCTTCATGCTAACTCTCGGATTTCTCGCAGAGGAGGTGGATGAGCGGGGCAACTCCTCGGTAGGGGTCGGTCCTGCCCGCCCGGTCCTCGGCCGTCAGCAGGTCGTCGAGGGTGTCGGGGATGGGAGCGTCGTCCGGAACGGCGTCGCTGAGCACGCGCACGCCGTACCACTCCCGCCTCTCCAGTCCCAGTTCGGCGAGCCGCCCGGTGAGCTCCTCCAGCCGGTCGGCCCTGGCCGCGACGCCGAGCCTGTTGACGTACCGCGTGTCGTCGAACGCCAGCCGCGCCTCGCGCCAGTCGCCCATCAGCGCAGGCCGCAGGGCCAGGGCGTCGCCGTTGCGGACGAGCAGTGAGAGCAGGCCGCCGGGGGCGAGCACGCGGGCCATGGCGGCGATGAGCGGGCCGGGGTCGTCGAAGTACATCAGCACGCCGTGGCACAGGACCACGTCGAAGCTCGCCGGCTCGGACAGCTCCCCCAGCCTCTCGGCCTTGGCCTGGATGGCCCGGACCCGCATGCCCGGCTCGATCCGGGACTCGAGGAGGTCCAGCAGCTCGCGGGAGGCGTCGAGGGCGGTCACCTCGTCTCCTCTGGCGGCCAGCCTGAGTGCCTGCGTGCCCTGACCGCAGCCGACGTCGAGGACCCGTCGCGGTGGCGGCGGGAGGTGCTCGGCGAGCTGTCTGGTGACGAGCTCCTGTCTGACCACGTCACGCAGCGTCCCCAGCCGCGCCCGCCACTTGCTCTCCGCCCCCGAGAACCCCATGTGAGGATCCTAGCCGGGCCTGATCTTCGGTCGTCGGAGGTAACCTGCCGTGGTGCTGGTACACGGGGTTTGGGCGGCCGACGGGCTCGCCTTCTGGGCGGAGAACGGCGACGACGCCTCTGCGGCGCCCGCCCCGGACCCGGCCCGCGCGCGGCGGGGCGGTGAGCCGCGCCCGCATCCGTTCGCCGTGCCCGCCTCGGGCGTCGCGGCCGTGCTCGGGCTCGACGACGTGCCGGAGCGGACGCTGGAGTTGTTGCTGCCCGGCTCGGTCAAGGAGCCGCTGCCGTCACCGGAGACCGGCCGGCTGTCTGAGGTCGCCCGGCCGCGGCTGCGTCTGTGGCAGGTCCCGGCGGTCGTGCCGCCGGCCGCGGTGGCGCTGCGCGTGCCGGCCGGCCACACCGGCACCGCCACCATGCGCCACTGGGCCGCCGTCGCCGACTTCGCCCGCGACCTGGTACGCCGCGGCCGCGTCATCCCCCAGCTCATACCTCCCGCGACCGGTCATGCCGGCGGTTCCAGGGACATGTGGGCGGCTCCCGAGGCCGATGCGCGAGCCGTCTGGCGGCCCGTGGTCACCGGAGCGGACGCCGGATACTTCCGGGAGCTGGCGCTGGCCATGCCGCCCGTGTGCCGTACGTCCCGCACCGAGCGCCCCTCCGCCGGCGTGCTCCGCGAAGCACTCGACGCCTTCACCGACGCGCTCGTCCGCCAGACCCTCACCGACCCCCTCGTCGCCCGCCCCAGAACCCTCCAGGACCGCTGGCTCGCGGCGCTGACCGGCGACGACCCCGCCTGCCCCGACGTGCCCGAGCTGCGCGGGGAGCTGGAGAAGTGGCACGACGCCGCGACGGCGGCCGAGGGCGCGGCGCGGGTGTGCTTCCGGCTGCTGGAGCCGGAGGACACCGACGACTGGCGGGTGGAGCTGGCGCTGCAGGCCGCCGACGACCCGAGCCTCTACGTCCCCGCCGCGGAGGTGTGGAGCGGCGCCCGGGTGCCCGGCCTGCCCCCGGTCCCGGAACGCGAGCTCCTGACCGGGCTGGGCCGCGCGGTCCGGCTCTACCCGGAGCTGGACCGCGCCCTGCGCGTGCCGGAGCCGAGCGAGCTGGCGCTGGACACGGCGGGGGCGTTCGGGTTCCTGCGGCAGGCTGCGCCGTTGTTGCAGGCGGCCGGGTTCGGGGTGCAGCTGCCCCGCTGGGCCGGACGCACCAAGCTCGGCCTCAAGCTGACCACCAGGACCAAGGCGCAGACCGCGGCCGTGAGCCAGGGGTTCGGGATGCGGCAGCTGGTCGACTTCCGCATCGACCTGGCGGTGGGCGACGAGACGATCAGCGAGGCGGAGCTGGCCGAGCTGGCCAGGCTCAAGGTGCCGCTGGTCCGGGTGCGCGGCCAGTGGGTGGAGCTGGACGACAGGCAGCTGAAGGCGGCGCTCAGGGCCGTGGAGGGCGACCGCGCGGGGGAGGCGACGGCGGCCGACATTCTCCGGCACGTCGTGGAAGGCGACGACGAGCTGCCGCTGCTGGAGATCGACGCCGACGGCGTGCTCGGCGACCTGCTGTCCGGCCAGGCCGAGCGGCGGCTCGAACCGCTGAAGACCCCGGCCGGCCTGGACGCCATGCTCCGGCCGTACCAGGAACGCGGCCTGGCGTGGCTGAGCTTCCTGTCGGAGCTGGGCCTCGGCGGGGTGCTGGCCGACGACATGGGGCTGGGCAAGACGATCACCACGCTGGCCCTGCTCGTCCACGAGCGGTCGGACGTGCCGACGCTGCTGGTGTGCCCGATGTCGCTGGTGGGGAACTGGCAGCGGGAGGCGGCCAGGTTCGCGCCGGGGCTGCGGGTTTACGTGCACCACGGCAGCGGCCGCGACGCCGCCGAGATCGAGCGCGCCGACCTGGTGATCACCACGTACGGCACCGCGCAACGCGACCTGGAGATACTCAAACAGCACGAATGGCGCAGGGTCGTGTGCGACGAGGCCCAAGCGATCAAGAACAGCGGGACGCTGCAGGCCCAGGCCGTGCGGTCGATCCCGGCGCCGTCCAGGCTGGCCCTGACGGGCACCCCGGTCGAGAACCACCTCGCCGAGCTCTGGTCGATCATGGAGTTCGCCAACCCGGGGCTGCTGGGATCGCGATCGCGGTTCAGGACCAGGTTCCAGGAGCCGATCGAGGCGCGCCAGGACGAGCAGGCCGCCCGGGCGCTCAAACGGGCGACGGGCCCGTTCATCCTCCGCCGCCTCAAGACCGACAAATCCATCATCTCGGATCTGCCGGAGAAGCTGGAGGTCAAGGAGTGGTGCCCGCTCACGCCCGAGCAGGCCTCGCTCTACCAGGCGGTCGTGGACGACATGCTGGCCAAGATCGACGACAGCGAGGGCATCGAGCGGCGCGGCCTGGTGCTGGCGACCATGGCCAAGCTCAAGCAGGTCTGCAACCATCCAGCCCACCTGCTCAAGGACGGCTCCCGGCTGGCGGGGCGGTCGGGCAAGCTCGCCCGGCTCGAGCAGCTGGCCGAGGAGATCCTGGCGGAGGGCGAGAAGGCGCTGCTCTTCACGCAGTACGCCGAGTTCGGGACGATGCTGCAGCCGTACCTGGCCCAACGGCTGGACCGTCCGGTCCTGTGGCTGCACGGCGGGCTGCCGAAGAAGACCCGCGACCGGCTGGTCGAGCGGTTCCAGCAGGACCCGGAGCCGATGTTGTTCGTGTTGTCGCTCAAGGCGGCCGGCGTCGGGCTCAACCTGACGGCCGCCAACCACGTCGTGCACGTGGACCGCTGGTGGAACCCGGCCGTCGAGGACCAGGCCACCGACCGCGCCTTCCGCATCGGGCAGCGCAAGAACGTCCAGGTACGCAAGCTGATCTGCGCGGGCACCCTGGAGGAACGCGTGGACGAGATGATCGAGCGCAAGAAGGCGCTGGCCGAGCGGGTCGTCGGCACCGGCGAGGAGTGGCTCACGGACCTGTCGACCGACGAGTTGCGCGAGGTGTTCCGCCTGACCGCGGAGGGGGTGAGCTGACCATGGCGTGGTTCGACGGCGGCAAGCCGATCAAGGTGGACGGCGGCATCAGGGCCCGCACGCAACGCGGCACGATCGGCTCGACCTGGTGGTCCAGGCGGTTCATCGACATCCTGGAGCGCATCTGCGACAAGGGGCGGCTCTCGCGCGGCCGGGCCTACGCCCGCCAGGGCCAGGTCGTGTCGATCGATCTGTCCGCGGGCGAGGTCAGGGCGGCCGTGCAGGGCTCGCGGCGCACCCCGTACGAGATCGTGATCAGGATCGAGGCGTACGCCGAGAGCCGGTGGGCCGCGCTCGAGGAGGCCATCGCGGCGCAGGCCGTCTACCGCGCCAAGCTGCTGGCCGGGGAGATGCCGGTCGAGATCGAGGAGCTGTTCGCCGCGATGGGGGTCGATCTGTTCCCGCGCGACCTGGACATGGACTGCTCGTGCCCGGACTGGGGATTCCCGTGCAAGCACCTGTCGGCGGTGCTCTACCTGCTGGCCGAGTCGTTCGACGACGACCCGTTCCTGGTGCTGGCCTGGCGGGGGCGTACCCGCGAGCAGTTGCTCGGGTCCCTGGCCGGCGAGACCGTGGAGGAGTTGCGGGTGGAGGACGTGCCGTTCGCCGACCGGCTGGCCGACTTCTACGCCCCTGGGGCCACGGCGCGCCGCCCGGAGCGCCGCCCCGCGGCCGCCGCCCCTGACCTGCTGCTCCGAGTCTTCCCGCCGCCCGGTGATCTGGCGCGAGTGCTCGGACCGGCGTACCGGGAGCTGGGTTAGCGGTCCTCGAACGAGGCGGGCACCATGACGCGCACGCCGTTGGGGACCACGCGGAGCCGGATCGGGGTGCGCAGCCGCACCTCGCCGTCCACGTCGGCGGCCATCGGCGGGTCCGTCTCCAGGTACATCTCCCGCCCGACCACGAACGGCCCTCCCGCCAGGCTGCGCCAGCGGCCGGTGGTCGCCCTGATCAGGGTCTCGCCGAGCAGCCGCAGCTTCTTGCCCGAGCCGAGCTGGTAGGCCACCAGCAGGCCGTTGTCGATGCTGATGTCCTTGGCCACCTGCCAGCCGCCGTGGAAGCGGCCGTTGGCGATGTTGAGCTGGTGGGTGAGCAGCTCGTGGCGCTGCCCCTCCACCGTGATGTACGCCCGGAACGGCTTGTGGTTGGGCAGGATCGTCAGCGCCGTCAGCGGGTAGGCGGGCCGGCCCACGATGCGCTTGAGCCACGGCTTGACCTTGCCCGCCACCTCCACCGACACGCCGAAGCTGGCCAGGTTGGCGAACTCCCGGTCGCCTGCCATGCCCAAGTCGATGTCGGCCACCTTGCCGGTGGCGAACACCCTGATCGCCCCGGCCAGGTCGAGCGGCAGACCGAGGCTGCGGGCGAAGTTGTTGGTGGTGCCGAGCGGCAGCACGCCGAGCGCCACGTCGCGGTGCGCCACGTGGCGCACGGCCGAGGAGAGCGTGCCGTCGCCGCCGCCCACGATGAGCAGGTCGGGCTTGGTCGCCAGGGCGGTGTCGAGCAGGTCGCGCAGCTTCTTGGGGTTGTAGACCGACAGCTCGGCCAGCGGCTCGAACCCGAGGTTGTGGATCTGCTCGATCACCTCGAAGTAGTGGCGGCGGCCCCGGCGCGAGCGAGTGTTCACCACCACGGCCACCCGGCGATCCCTCAAGATCGCCTCGGTGTGCTCGGTCTTGGTGCGCAGTTCGCTCATGGTCATCAATCGTAGGGCCGCCGGGAACCCCCGGCGGCCCGTTGATTTACTTCTTAGGCGGTACAACCTGAACAATGGCGCCCAGGTTGCCAGGAAGGGGGCTCAGCAGCTTGAACTGCACCCCCAGCGCCTTGCCCTCGTCGCCGGGGTTGCCGGTGCCGAGCACGGATCCGGCGGCCACCTGGCCGTACAGCTCCGTGGCGGGGGTGCCGTCCGCGTGCACCACGCGGGTGGTGTACGTCTGGTCACCCTTGGACGGCACGACCACCGAGGCGTCGAAGTCCCGGTAGGCGAGCGCGCCGTTGAGCACCTCGAGGCCCGGGTACCAGGTCTTGGCGTCGGTGAAGTGCGAGACACCCTTCTGCGCGGGGAAGTCCGTGCAGTACTCGCTGAACGGCTCAGCCGGCGCCTCCAGGCACTCCTTGAACGGGTACGTCTTGCCGAACCCGAACGCGGCGTTGGACGTCTGCACCCGCCCCTGGAGGTTCTTGTTGGCCGTCGGGTCCTTCTCGGCCGCGGTCCCGGTGCGGCGCAGCGGCTCGTAGTGCGAGTCCACGACCAGCAGGCTGCCCTTGGGACCGAGGCTCGGCGGGAGCCTCAGGGTGCTGCCGAGGTTGTTGTTGATGAACGTCGAGTCGCGGTACCACACCAGCAGTCCGGGCGCGTTGTACTTCAGCTTCTGCACCTTCCACGCCCCGTCGCGGAGGTAGTCGGTGTCGTAGGTGTACTGCAACCCCTTGTCGAAGCCGTCGAAGTTGCGCCATTCGGCTAGGTAGAACCGGGAGATCTCGCGCTCGCCGTTGTTGCGGGTCCAGCCCTGGCCGCTGGTGTTGGTGAACGTGCCGCCGACGGCCTTCCACCCGTTGTCGCCGCCCTCGACGTCGTCGCTCCACACGGCGGTGCCGCCGTTGGTGAGCTGGAAGTCGTCGGCGTGCCAGCCGCGCTCCTGGAAGGCGGCGTCGGTGTTGAAGGCCAGCCGCAGCTTGATCGTCTGCCCGGCGAACGGCGTGAGGTTCACGTAGTCGTGCCGCCAGCCGCCGCTGTCACCGGTGAGGCCGTACTTCTTGTTGCCGAAGGCCTTGAGGTTCTTGTTGGGGTCCGGGTAGTCGTCAGGCGTGCTGACCTCGTTGCCGGCCTCGTCGTAGATCTTCTGCTGGGCCCACGTCTCGCCGCCGTCGGTGGAGACCTCGACGAAGCCGAAGTCCCAGTCCTGCTCGATCACATAGTTGTTCCACATCCACAACTTGAGATCGGTGCCGGCGGGGACGGGCAGGTCGCGGGTCAGCGTGAGGTTGGCCCAGTCTTGGTCCAGGCCGCTCCACCAGGCGTTCGAGCCGCTGTGGACGTCGATCATCTTCTGTGGCGCGGAGGCCAGGTTCACGCGGACGCCGTCCTCGGTGAGCCTGGGTGTGCGCGAGGACTGGCCGACCGTGACGAGCCTGGAGGCGTCACCGGGGTTGAACGTCTTCGGGTTCGCCCAGCCGAGCACCCACTTGTCCCACAGGCCCATGTGGGTCGGCATGGACTGGAAGATCGGGCCGGAGTGGGAGCCGCTGGACATCAGGTCCCAGAAGTCCACCGCGGAGCTGGCCTGGCCCGAGGTGTCGTACAGGTCGGGCAGGCCCAGGTCGTGACCGTACTCGTGGGCGAAGACGCCGACGCCGGAGTCCTCGGGCTGCACGATGTAGTTGGAGATCTTCTTGTCGGTGCCGGGGACCTTGTAGCCGCCGGCGACCGCGCTGGAGTGGGCCCAGATGGCGTAGGTGCCCTCGGCGCCGCCGTCGGAGGACTTGTCCTTGCCGGCGTGCACGAGCACCAGGTGGTCGATGACGCCGTCGGGCTCCTGGTGGTTGCCGTCGCCGTCGGCGTCGGAGATGTCCTCGACGTCGTAGTCGGCCCACGGGAAGTCCGGCTGGGTCTGGGCGAGCGTGGTCACCGAGTCGATGGCCAGCTGCTGGGCGCCGAGCGGGTTGTCGGGGTGGCCCGACATGTCCTGGGGCGCGCCGCCGCAGGCCGCGGCGCCGTACCAGGCCTCGGAGTGCGGGACCTTGATCCAGCCGACCGCCGAGCCGGTGACGGAGTAGGCGCCCTTCGACATCTCCTCGTACATCTTCTTCATCGTGAAGCCGGAGATGTCGATGCCGGGCTTGCCGTCGCGCGGGTCCTTCAGGTCGGGGCGGACCCGCTCGGTGATGCCCTTGTCGGTGTAGAGCATCTTGTTGAAGTGCTCGGGGCTGAAGTCCTTGACCCAGAAGGAGTTGTTGTCCTTCTGCGGGAGCGTCGCCGGGTCAGGGATGTTGTTGTGCAGGGGGCCGTTCATGAGCGTGCCCGGGGGCTCGACCAGGCAGTCGTCCGGCCCGCTGTTGACCGTACGCAGCCGGTTGAAGCCGGAGAAGTCGTCGTTGGCCTGCTCGTTGAACTCGACCAGGAGGGTCAGGAGCTTGGCGGTGCGGGTCTGCTTGGAGTTCTTGAAGATCCAGTCAGCCGGGTTGCGGCCGGTCCTGATGGCCTCGTTCTCGCGGGCGGCGAGAATGCGGCCGGCGGCCGGGTTGCCGCTGGAGAACTTCCTGTCGAACTTCTGCGCCGGGGTGAGCGAACGCGCGTTCACCCCGGTCGGACGCGGCTCCTCCGGGTCGTCCCCGACCGCGGGCGGCGCGTAGTTGATGTAGAAGTCCGAGACCGCGGGCTCGTAATGCGCGACGGACGCCGCTTGAGCGCTGGGCACGGACAGGGCGGCGCCAAGGAGGGCGATCGCCGGGAAGGCTGCTAATAAGCGCTTCGTGCTGGGCACCAGGAACCCTCTCTGCCCGGGATCGCCGGGCGCATGGCCATAGGGTGTGCAATGCCGGACGCTAGAGCGTCAATCAACCGATCGTAAAGTACGTTGTTGAAACGTGATCAAACTACGACAATCAGCTCATCAATCGCGCGGCCATCACGCCGCCCGCGATCGCGCCGCCGTAGCAGATCACCGCGATCACCAGGTCGAACCTGGCGATGCCGAGCAGCTCCTCACTGGTGAACCTGATCCGGTGCGCCGCGTGGAACAGGCACAACACCACGACCACCAGCAGCGCGAGTCGCACGAGCGCGTGATCCACCAGCGCGCGCAGGTGCTCGGCGGTGGGCCAGTCCACCACGCCGAGCGGCATGAGCACCCCGAACAGCAGCACGAGCACGGGCAGCACGAGCGCGGCCACCACTCCCCCGCCGCTGAACAACAACCACAGGTACGGCTCCGGCGTGCGCTTCATGGCGACCTCAGGACGAAGTAGGCGATCACTGCGGAGACCAGCACCCAGAGCGAATGATTGCCGCCCTGGATCATCCAGGCGGGCACCCGCCAGCCGTCCAGCCTGACGACGGTGGCCTTGGGCGCGAGGTTGAGGAACGTGATGGCGTGGAAGCAGGTCGCGGCGAGGGCGACCACGTTGATCGCGATCATCCACGGCTGCCCGGCCAGCGCGGCGAACTCCGGCAGGCGCCCGCCGAGGACCGCGTCGAGGAACATCAGCAGGAAGACGATCGTCCAGGCCACGAAGACGCTGGTCAGCTCGCGCAGGACGAAGATCGTGTAGCTGCGGGTGCGGGCGAACCACAGATTGTCGCGGCGCGGCCGGTACGTGGCCGTCATCGCCTGCTCCAGGGCAGCACCGAACGCATGGCGGCGGTCAGCTTGTAACGCTGGATGGCCTCGGCCGGGTCCACGTGCTTGGGGCAGACCTTGGTGCACTCGCCGACGAACGTGCACCCCCACACGGCCTCGTCCTGATTGAGCACGTCGAACCGGTCGTCCATGTCCCGCGAGTCCAGGTTGTAGCGCTGGGCGAGCGCGATGGCGGCCGGGCCGAGGAAGTCGGGGTCGAGCACGTAGACCGGGCACGCCGAGTAACACAGCAGGCAGTTGATGCACATGCTGTACTGCTTGTACGCCTCCAGCTGCGCGGGCGTCTGGGCGTACTCGGTGCTCAGCGGCAGCTCCTCGCCCTCCCTGACCAGCCAGGGCCGCACGGACGACAGCTTGGCCAGGAAGTCGTCGATGTCCACGACCAGGTCCTTGATCACTGGGAAGCCCTTGAGCGGTTCGATCCGCACGGGCCCCCCGCCGAACTCGGACAGGAAGGTGCCGCAGGTCAGGCGCGGCTCGCCGTTGACGTTCATGCCGCAGGAGCCGCACACGCCCATCCGGCACGACCAGCGGTAGGTGAGGCTGCCGTCGAGGTGGTCCTTGACGTAGTTGAGCCCGTCCAGCACGGCCCAGTCGGCCATGAGCGGCACGTCGTACGGCTGGAAGGCCGGCGCATCGTCCTCACCGGGCCGGTAACGCGCGACCTCCAGCCGGATGGTCGTCGACGCCGCCCGCTCGATGGCTTCCTTCGTCTCAGGCGCGCTCATTGGTTCCTCCACCCTCCTCATTCGCTCCGCAGGTCGCTTGCTTCACGGCACCCCCACTCCGCTCACTACGTCGGGTTCAGTCACGGCCGTAGACCCTTTCTCCCGGCGGCCAGCGGGTGATCGTCACGGGGAGCAGGGTGACCGACGGGGTGCCGTCGGGGGCGCGGTGCACCAGCGAGTGCGCCAGGTAGTTCGCGTCGTCCCTGGCCGCGAAGTCGGTGCGCTGGTGCGCACCGCGCGACTCCTGCCTGTTCAGCGCGCAGGCCACGATCGTCTGCGCGACGTCCAGCATGGTGTGCAGCTCCTGCAGGTTGATCAGCTCGGTGTTGAAGGCGGCCCCGGTGTCGTCGAAACACACCTCGTCGGCGCGTTGGCGCAGCTCCGCGAGCGTGTCGACGGCCTTGGCCAGCACGTCGCCGTTGCGGTAGATGCCGGCCGCGCCCTCCAGCGTGTGCTGCATCTGCTCACGCAGGTCGGCGACGTGCTCGCCGGTCCTCCTGCCCTCCCGCGCGCGCTCCAAGCGCCGCCGCTCGTCGTCGCCCTGGCTGCGGACGGCCGCCGCCTCGCCGTCCCGGTGGGACAGGGCGAACTCGGCGGCGGCGGTCCCGGCGCGGCGGCCGAAGACCAGGCACTCGGGCAGCGAGTTCGAGCCCAGCCGGTTGGCGCCGTTGATGCTCACGCAGGCGGTCTCGCCGGCCGCGTACAGGCCGGCGACGGGGGTGGCGCCGTCGATGTCGGTGTGGACGCCGCCCATCATGTAGTGCACGACCGGGCGCACCGGGATGAGGTCGGTGGCCGGGTCGAGGTTCTGGTAGCTCCTGCACAGCTCGCGCACGAACGGGATCCGGGTGTCGATCTTGCCTTCGCCGAGGTGGCGCAGGTCCAGGTAGACGACCGGTCCGTACGGGGTGTCGACGGTGCGGCCCTTCTCCTGCTCGTGCACGAACGCCTGGGAGAGCCGGTCGCGCGGGCCGAGCTCCATGCTGCGCAGCTTGGGCGTGGGCGTGGGTTTGCCGAGGTCGTAGTCCTGCAGGTAGCGGTAGCCGTCCTTGTTGATCAGCCAGCCGCCCTCCGCCCTGGCCGCCTCGGTGATGAGGATGCCGGTGAAGGGCAGGCCGGTCGGGTGGTACTGGACGAACTCCATGTCCTTCAGCGGCGCGCCGGCGTGGTAGGCCAGGGCCATGCCGTCGCCGGTCTTGATGGCGGCGTTCGTGGTGAAGGGGAAGACCCGGCCGCAGCCGCCGGTGGCCAGGATGACGGTCCTGGCGGGGATGGTCTCGATGCGGCCGGTTCTGATCTCCACTGCCACGACGCCGTGGACGCGGCCGTCGTCGACGACGAGCTTGGTGACGAACCACTCGTCGTACCTGATGATGTCCTGATATTTCAGGGTTGTTTGGAACAGGGTGTGCAGCAGGTGGAAGCCGGTCTTGTCGGCGGCGTACCACGTGCGCATCTTCTTCATGCCGCCGAACGGCCGGACGGCCACGCGGCCGTCCGGCTCGCGGCTCCACGGGCAGCCCCAGTGCTCGAGCTGCATCAGCTCGCGCGGCGCCTCGTACACGAACGCCTCGACCGCGTCCTGGTCGGGCAGCCAGTCGCCGCCGGAGATCGTGTCGTAGCAGTGCTCATCGAGGGTGTCGTCGAGGCCGATCACCCCCGCCGCGCCGCCCTCGGCGGAGACGGTGTGGCTGCGCATCGGGTAGACCTTCGACACGACCGCCACCTTCAGCGACGGGTCCAGCTCGGCGACCGCGATGGCCGCGCGCAGGCCCGCCCCGCCTCCCCCGACGATCAGCACGTCGATCATTGATGCCTCAGCTCCCGTGGTCGGGTTGGATCGGGTCCTTCACCCGCTTGCCGTCGTGGCGGATGGCGGACAGATGGATGCTTCCGTCGTGGTACTCGTGGCGGATCCGGCGGCAGCCGCAGTCGAAGAACTGGTCACGGATCAGCAGGCCGTAGCCGTCGTCGTCGACGAGGCGCTGACCTCCGGACTTCTTTCCGCAGGGGGCCGTCTCGGGGTCGAAGGGGATCTTCGTGCCTGTCATCGCCGATCTCCTTAGATAGGCGAAACGTCATCTCCACACAAGCACCGCGATCTGGTTCGGGAAAGGTCAGTCGGATGTGTCCTGGCGACGCGGGACCTCAGGATTTTCGCGCCCCTCGACCTCATCGACCGCCTCGCCCTCCTCCACCGCCGAGGGCCGCTCCTCCAATTCCCGCGGGTAGTGCAGGTCGAAGGCGGGCCGCTCGGAGCGGATGGGCGGAATGCTGGTGAAGTTGTGCCGGGGCGGCGGGCAGGAGGTGGCCCACTCCAGGGAGTTGCCGTACCCCCACGGGTCGTCCAGCGTGACCTTGGGAGCGCGCCTGGTGGTCTTGAACACGTTGTAGAGGAACGGCAGCGTGGAGGCGCCGAGCAGGAACGCGCCGACGGACGAGACCTGGTTGAGCCAGGTGAAACCGTCGGCCGCGCCGTAGTCGGCGTAACGCCTGGGCATGCCGAGCTGCCCCAGCCAGTGCTGCACCAGGAACGTGGTGTGGAAGCCGATGAACAACGTCCAGAAGTGCACCTTGCCGAGCCGGTCGTCGAGCATCCTGCCGGTCATCTTCGGCCACCAGAAGTAGAACCCGGCGAACATGGCGAACACGACCGTCCCGAACACCACGTAGTGGAAGTGGGCGACCACGAAGTAGGTGTCGCTGATGTGGAAGTCGAGCGGCGGCGAGGCCAGGATGACGCCTGTCAGCCCGCCGAGCAGGAACGTCACGAGGAAACCCACGGCGAACAACATCGGCGACTCGAACGACAGATGCCCGCGCCACATGGTGCCGATCCAGTTGAAGAACTTCACCCCGGTCGGCACCGCGATGAGGAACGTCATGAACGAGAAGAACGGCAACAGCACCTGGCCGGTCGGGAACATGTGGTGCGCCCACACCGTCATCGACAGCCCGGCGATCGCGATCGTGGCGCCGACCAGCCCCATGTAGCCGAAGATCGGCTTACGGCTGAACACCGGGATCACCTCGGTGATGATCCCGAAGAACGGCAGCGCGATGATGTACACCTCGGGATGGCCGAAGAACCAGAACAGGTGCTGCCAGAGCAGCGGCCCGCCGTTGTCGCTCACGAAGACCTGCGTGCCCAGCTTGCGGTCCGACTCGAGCACCAGCAGCGCCGCCGCCAGCACCGGGAACGCCATCAGCACGAGCATGCTGGTGAGCAGCACGTTCCAGGTGAACAGCGGCATGCGGAACATGGTCATCCCCGGCGCCCGCATGCCGATGATCGTGGTGATGAAGTTGACCGCGCCGAGGATCGTGCCGAGCCCCGACAGCGCCAGCCCCATGATCCACAGGTCGGCGCCGATCTGCGGCGAGAAGACCGCCGACGACAGCGGCGTGTACGCGAACCACCCGAAGTCGGCCGCCCCGCCCGGCGTGAAGAACCCGGCCACCACCATCAGCCCGCCGAACAGGAACAACCAGTACGCCACCGCGTTCAGCCGGGGGAAGGCGACGTCCGGCGCGCCGATCTGCAGCGGCATCACCACGTTGGCGAACCCGGCGAACAGCGGCGTGGCGAACAGCAGCAACATCACCGTTCCGTGAATGGTGAAGAGCTGGTTGTACTGCAGCTGGCTGACGAGCTGCATGCCGGGCGCGACCAGCTCGGCCCGGATGATCATCGCCATGATCCCGGCCACGAGGAAGAACCCGAACGAGGTGATCAGATAGAGGTATCCGATGACCTTGTGGTCGGTCGTCGACAACCAGGAGGCGATGACGGTCCCGGTACGGCGGCGCCGGACCTGCTCGATCGAGGGCTCGCGAACGGTCGTCACGGCTGCTCCCTCCAGTGCGGAGTTGGGCCTGCCCCGATCTACCCATTCCACGCCAACCGCAGCCGCTCGGGAAGTCGTTCTTTGACATTGACCGCCCATGTTTTTGCTCGTCGCTTGTCCCACATCCCGGATGAGGGCCGGAGCGTCCGGTGGGTTCTTCTATCCTGGCGGTCTGGGACCGATTCCGAGGAGAGATCTCTGTGACCGCTCAGCGTGACTACGCCGCCCTCGTCCAGCGAGGGCTCTCGCTCGACCTCACCAGGGGCAAGCCGTCGCCGCGCCAGCTCGACCTCTCCAACGACATGCTCAAACTGCCGTCGTCCTACAAGGCGGCCGACGGCACCGACGGCCGCAACTACGGCAACCTGCAGGGCCTCACCGAGCTGCGCGCCCTGTTCGCGCCGCTGATCCAGGTGCCCGCCGAGCAGCTCGTCGTGGGCGGCAACGCCAGCCTGGCACTCATGCACGACACGGTGGTGCACGCGCTGCTGTCCAAGGTCCCCGGGGCCGAGCGGCGCTGGATCGAGGAGCCGGAGATCACGTTCCTGTGCCCGGTGCCCGGCTATGACCGGCATTTCACGATCTGCGAGCGGTTCGGGATCACGATGGTCCCCGTCCCGATGAACGCCGGCGGCCCCGACATGGACGTCGTCGAGCGCCTCGTGGCCACCGACGCGAGCGTCAAGGGCATGTGGTGCGTGCCGAAGTACAGCAACCCGTCCGGCATCGTCTACAGCGACGAGACCGTCCGCAGGCTGGCCACCATGCCCACCGCCGCCTCCGATTTCCGGATTTTCTGGGACAACGCCTACGCGGTGCACCACCTCACCGACACCCCGGCCGAGCTGGCCGACCTGCTGGCGCTCGCCACCGCGCACGGCAACGCCGACCGGGTGTTCGTCTACGCCTCCACGTCCAAGGTGACGCTGGCCGGGGCCGGCGTGTCGTTCTTCGGCTCCTCACCGGCGAACGTCGAGTGGTTCCTGCACAACACCGCCAAGCAGTCCATCGGCCCCGACAAGATCAACCAGCTGCGCCACGTGGAGTTCCTGCGCGACCCTGCGGGCGTTGCTCTCCACATGCTCCGCCACGCCGACCTGATCGGGCCGAAGTTCGAGCTGGTGGACAAGGTGCTGACCGAGCAGCTCGGCGGCCTGGCGAGCTGGACGAGCCCCAAGGGCGGCTACTTCATCAGCCTGGAGGTGCCGCACGCGGCCGAGGTGGTGGCCAAGGCCAAGGCCGCGGGCATCGCGCTGACGCCCGCCGGCGCCACGCACCCCTACGGCAAGGACCCGGACGACCGCACGATCAGGATCGCGCCGACGTACCCGGATCTTGACGAGCTCGAGCAGGCCATCAACGGCCTGGCCGTGTGCGTGCGCCTGGTCGCCGAGGAGCGCGGCTGACCGCCTAGCGGCCCGTTCTGAAGCCGAAGATGTAGTCGCGCGTCTCGCTCGGGTGGAACGAGACGCCGACCTCCGGCTCGAAGACGACGTTGTCGCGGGCGCAGTAGTAAAGGCCCTCCCAGACGGCCAGGGCCTTCTCCCTGGCCGGGGCCTCGACGTTGTCGCGTCTGCGCGCGCCGTACGAGCCGAGCACGTTCAGCAGCCCGAACCCCCAGAACAGGCCCGTCAGGCAGAACGGCGCGAGCAGCACCTCGCCCCACTGCGAGTCCTGCCCCATCGCGATCACCAGTGACACGACCAGGTGGACCAGTGCCGCCGCGCACAACATGATGTAGCCCTGGTTCCTGGCCCACGGGGTGTAGTGGCGGCTGGGGAACGACATCCAGACCGCGAGCTGCGTGCGGCTCATCACGTGCTTGGACGCGCCAAGCGTCGCGGCGGTGGGCAGGTCGGCGACCTCCCGCGTGCCCGGCAACCTGACCCGCCCGATCTTGTACGTGGTCCCCGCGGCGACCGCTCCGGGGACCGCGACGACCTGGTCAGTCCTCGAACACACCGGGCACCTGACTTCCACCTGGGCAGTTTGTCCCTAAGGAGCACTCTGCGCAAACCATAAGCTGCATCATGTGAGACCGATTGATGCCTTGGTGAACGCCTTGCCCGATGGCCGCGTGCTGACCGACCCCGACGTGATCGACTCCTATGCCCGTGACCGGACGTTCCTGGAGCCCGGCAAACCGCTCGGTGCGGTGCTGGCGACCTCCCGCGACGACGTGGTGACGACGATGAAGTGGGCGAGCGAGCACCAGGTGCCGGTGGTGCCGCGCGGCGGGGGCACCGGCCTGGCGGGCGCGTCCGTCGCCGGAGACGGCGCGATCATCCTGTCGCTGGCCAAGATGACCGCGATCAGAGAGCTCTCCCCCGCCGACGAGATCGCCGTCGTCGAGCCCGGCGTCATCACCGCCGACCTGGACAGGGCCGCCAGGGAACACGGCCTCATGTACGCGCCGGACCCGTCCTCGTACCAGATCTCCACGATCGGCGGGAACCTGGCGACCAACGCCGGCGGGCTGCGGTGCGTGAAGTACGGCGTGACCCGCGACTCGGCGCTCGGCCTCGAGGTCGTGCTGGCCGACGGCCGCGTGCTGAACACCGGCCGCCGCACCATGAAGGGCGTCACCGGCTACGACCTGACCGGCCTGTTCGTCGGCTCGGAAGGCACGCTGGGCGTGATCACCGCCGCCACGGTGCGGCTGCGGCGGGCCCCGGCCGGGCCGCCGGCGACGTTCGCGGCCGAGTTCGGCTCGCTCAGGGACGCGGGCGCCGCCGTGTCGGCGATCATGGCGGCCGGTTGCCAGCCGTCGCTCATGGAGCTCCTCGACCGGGCCACCCTCGAGGCCATCAACGACCTGCGGAACTTCGGGCTGGAGGCCGGCACGACGGCCATGCTCATCGGCCAGTCCGACGCGTCCGACGGGCAGGCGGTGGCCGAGCGCATGGAGCGGATCTGCATGGAGAACGGCGCCTCGTTCGTGGCCGTCTCCTCCAGCCCGCAGGAGACCGAGGAGCTGATCGGGCTGCGCAGGATGGCGTACGACGCCAAGGAGCGGCTCGGGGCGTGCCTGGTGGAGGACGTCTGCGTGCCGCGGTCGGTGTTGCCCGACATGATCACCGCGATCGAGGCGGCGGCGGCCCGGCACGGGGTCCGGATCTGCACGGTCGCGCACGCCGGGGACGGCAACCTGCACCCGGTCTTCATCTTCGACCGCGGATCGGCGGAGCCGCCCGCCGAGGTGTGGGCGGCGGCGGACGACATCTTCACGCACGCGCTGGAGCTGGGCGGCACGCTCACCGGGGAGCACGGCGTGGGGCTGCTCAAGCAGCGCTGGCTGGCGATGGAGGCGGGCCCGGTGGCCGCCGAGGTCCAGCGCGGAATCAAGGCCGTCTTCGACCCCCTGGGCATCCTCAACCCCGGTAAGGCCATCTGAGCCGCCCTTGACCAAGCCGTGACCTTGGGCGTCGCCACGCACCCCGACCTGCGACGAAACGCTGACGTGCGACGTCAGAACATGAACCTTCTGACACATCCGGCAGACGTCCCAATGGTCACGCTGGTAGCGTTTTGCCTCATCTATTGGGTTGTGATGGGGGTCCGACGTGAATCAGTTCCAGCCGTTGGCGGCGGACGACCCGCGACGGCTGGGGGCGTTCGACATCGTCGCCCGGCTCGGCGAGGGCGGCCAAGGGGTTGTCTACCTGGGCAAGAACGACTCCGGGGAACAGGTCGCGGTCAAGCTGCTGCACCACGCCCTGGTGGCCGATGCCGACGCCAGGACCCGGTTCCTGCGCGAGGTGGCGGTGGCGCAGCGGGTGGCCAGGTTCTGCACCGCCCCCGTGCTCCACGCCGACCTGGACGGCAGCCGACCGTACATCGTGAGCGAGTACGTCCCCGGCCCCTCCCTGCGTGAGCTGGTCATCAACGAGGGGCCGCGGCGGGGCGCGGCGCTGGAACGGCTCGCGATCAGCACGGCCACCGCGCTCGCCGCCATCCACCGCGCGGGGATCCTGCATCGCGACTTCAAGCCCGCCAACGTGCTCATGGGGCCCGAGGGGCCCGTCGTGATCGACTTCGGTATCGCGCGTGCCCTGGACTCTCCCGGCGCCACGGCCACGGGGATGGCGATGGGGACGCCGTCGTACCTGGCGCCGGAGCAGCTGAGCGGCGCCGCCGTGTCGGAGGCGGCCGACGTGTTCGCCTGGGGCGTCACGATGGTGTACGCCGCGACCGGCAAGCCCGCGTTCGGCGCGGACTCCATTCCGGTGGTGATGAACCGGATCCTGAACGAGGAGCCGGAGATCGGGGGGATGGAGGGCGAGCTGGGCGACCTGGTGGCCGCCTGTCTCTCCAAGGACCCCACCCAACGGCCCAGCGCCGACGGTCTCATCCTCCGCCTCACCGGCCAGCCGGTGCCGACGTCGGCGATCGAGCCGGTGACGGGACAGCAGCTCGGCGCCGCGACCGCCGCGCAGACTGGCGGCACCTCTCAGCCCGGCTCCGGGTCACAGACCGGTGCCGCCCAGCCTGGCCCCGGCCAGGACGCTTACCCCGGCCCCTGGACGCAGCCCACAGGCCCTCAG
>NZ_VCKY01000065.1 GCF_005889735.1 Nonomuraea turkmeniaca | reverse complement strand
TCGCGCCGCGGTCGTAGACGGGGTCGTGGAAGAGGTTCTCCGGCCCGCCGGGGTCGGCGGGCGGGCTCTGCCAGAACTCGTCCTCGGCCGGCGTGGCGTAGGCCGCGTCGAAGGCGACCTGCACGGTGCGGCTTCGTGGCCGCCGGCGCCGTGGCCCTGCCCGTACGCGCCCTGCACCGGAGGCGACACCTGGGCCTGGCTCGCCGGGAGTTGCCGCCACTGAGGCGGGGGCACCGCGCCGTACGGCGGCGGGGCGAAGGACGGCTCGGGGCGGCGGCGCCCACGGAGGACCTTGACCAGGATGAGGGTGATCACGATCGCGACCAGCACGCCGGCCCCGATGAGCACCCACACCAGGATCGACTTGGGCGTCTCGTCCTTGCCCGCGGAGATGGCCTGCTGCGTGTCGCTGAGGTATTTGGCCACGTACGGGTGGTTCGGGAAGAGCGCCTGGACCTCGCGGAACTTCGGCAGCGCGGCCGAGTAGTGGTGCCGGAAGAAGTCGTTGAGCGCCTCGTTGTACCGGGTCGTCGTGATGGCCTGGGCGGGCTTGATGTTCTTCTCGCCCAGTTTCTCCTTGATGATGCCCACGGGCAGGACGAAGCTCTCGTTCTCCGACGCCTCGCCGCCCTCGCTGACCGTGCCGGCGATCAGCATGCCGATGACCTTGCCGTCCTTGCTGAACACCGGGCCACCGGAGTTGCCCTTGTAGGAGGGCGCCTGGGTCTGGATGTACGGCACACCGGTCTGCGTGGTGCGTTTGGCGTTGTACGGGCCCTCGGTCAGCGCCGGCTCCAGCTTGGACTCCAGGCTGAAGAACGGGGTGTTCGTGACCAAGCCAGGGAAGCCGCTGATGTACAGCGTGTCGCCGGTCCGCACGTCGGCGTCCTCGCCCAGCGGCACGGTCGGCAGGTTCTGCTGCCCGTTGACCTTGAGCAGCGCGAAGTCCTTGCCGGGGTAGCTCTCGCCCACCGACACCAGTTCGGCGGGGACCGGCTTGGCCGTCTTGTCCACGCCGCCGCCGGGCAGGCTCTGCACGACCGACAGGCTCTGCTGCAGGTTGCGGATCTTCATGTGGTCGGTGTTGAACGTCACGTAGATCTGCTGGGCGAGCTTGACGATCTCCTCGTCGGCCTCGATGCCCTGCAGGCCGTTGATGATCTCCTTGGCGTCCTGCTCGTTGAACTTCTTCAGCGCCTGCTGCGCGAACAGCCGGCTGAGCTCGGTCTCGCCCACCTGGACGCAGTGCGCGCCGGTGACCATGTAGCCGTCGGGGGTGACCCACCAGCCGGTGCACAGTCCGCCGACCTCGGCGTCGACCGTACGCTCCGGGGTGGTCGAGGTGAGGTAGGTGTCCACGTCGGCCGCGATCCGCTGGAACAGCCACTTGGCGATGCTGCGCTCGTCTGAGGCGATCTTGCCGGACTGCACGGTCGCCGTGGCCTGCTGGACGAGCTGGGCGAACGCGGTCTCGTTGATCGTGCTGGTCGGCACGGCGACCGTGCCGGTGTAGGTGAAGCTGGTCAGCTGGACCGCGGGCTGCGTGCGAGCGGCCAGCCAGGTGCCGACGGGCACATCGGGTCGCTCATCGGGCGCCACCTCGGCCGCCGCCGGTGACACGGGCAGCGCGACCGCCATCACCACCGCCGCGGTCGCGGCGATCTTCGTAAACCTTTTCCTGATATTTCCGTTCACAGCCGGAAATGGTGGTGGACGGCTCTTGTGGGCGGCTTGGAGCCGACTGGCGGTGCAGGACTCCGCCGAGGGCGGTGCCGCTCAGTCCCGTTCTCGAGGCAACGGGAGGTCCACCCGCCGCCCCAATCCGAACGAGCCCGCCTCGTCATGCGTGACCATGGCGTACGCGCCGACGGGCACTCCGTCGAGAACGGCCGCGCGGGACGCGATGCTCAGGAGCGTGTCTTCGTCGGCCCCGCTGATGAAGAAGACATAGACGTCCCCGAACTCCTCACTGTCGTCGAAGACCTCCGCCTCGCCCTGCTGCTCCCTTTCGAAGACGAACTCGTCGATCACCTCGATCCACGGAAAGGCGTAGTCGTCTTCGGGCACCCGTGGATCCGCGACGAGGGGAACGTGGATCTCAACGACAAGCTCGTCCATGCCCCTATGGTGCCTGGTTCCTGAGCGGGCGGACCGAGTCGCGGACGATGATGTGGGTGCCGAGCAGGACGTGCTCGGCCATGCCCGCCTGGATGCCCGCCTGATCCTGCCCCCGTCCGAGCGCCAGGCGTACGGCGGTGCGGCCCAGCTCCTCGTGCGGCACGTGCACGGTGGTGAGGTCGATGTCGGCGGCCGGGGGCAGGTCGTCGAAGCCGACCATGGAGACGTCGTCGGGAACGCGCAGCCCGTGTTCCCGCAGCGCCTGCCGGGCGCCGGCCGCGATGAGGTCGTTGCCGGCGAAGATGGCCGTGAAGTCGCGGGGCCCGGCGGCCAGCCGCTGGCGGACCATGCGGTAGCCCTCGAGCCGCTCCATCGTGCCCTCGACCTCCAGGCCGGGATCGTGCGGCACGCGGTGGTCGGCCAGGGCCTTGCGGTAGCCGGCGACGCGGCTCTCCGGGGTGGTGTAGCCGTCGCGCCGGCCGAGGAACAGGATGCGCCGGTGGCCTGCCGACAGCAGGTGGCTGGTGATGGCGTAGGCGCCGCCGGTGTTGTCGTACTCGACGACGAGGGCGGGCACGCCGGGGCCCAGCGGCGGGCGCCCGCACAGGACGAGCTGCGAGCCGGCGAGCGCCAGCGCGCGGGCGTATTCGGCCATGCGCTCGCGGTAGGCCTCGTCGTTGACGACGTTGCCGACGAGGATCACGCATTCGGCGTGCTCCTGGCGCATGAGCTGCACGGTGGCGAGCTCGCGCTCGGAGTCGCCGCCGGTGGTGCCGACGATGCACAGCTTGCCTTCGAGCGCGGCCTGGGCCTGGACGCCCTGGGCGACGTGGGCGTAGTGGGGGGAGACGACGGAGTTGACGATGATGGCGACGCTGCGGCTGCTCGCGCCGGCCAGCCCGCGTGCGTTGGCGTTGGCCACGTAGTCGAGCTCCCGGACCGCGCGCATGACCTTGCTGCGGGTCGCGGGTGCGCTGGGGTAGGTGCCGGACAGGATCCGGGAGACCGTCGCGACGGACACGCCCGCGTGCGCGGCCACGTCGCGGATCGTCGTCGGCCGCCGCCCCTCGTCGCCGGACGCAGCACGCCGGGCCATCCTACCTCCCCCTGGCGCTGCAACACGCTGGTAAACCGCTTTCATACGATGGTTCCGCCTCGCCGCAGGAGTGTCAAATCACCGCTCGCATGCCCGCAGGCCAGACGGGTGGGCGGCGCGCACACCAGGGTTTGTCGCAGGTCGGCCATGCAAACGCATCCCATGGTTGCAGAGGGCCCTTGACAGCCATTGCAGCTCATGCTGCGATCTGCTCTTAGTAAACGGTTTAACAACTCGCCGTTTCATCGCTGTTACGCCTACCGAGTGGAGCCCCCCCATGGCGATGATGTCCCGACGAAACCTTCTCTTGAGCGCGGCGGCGGTCGGCGCCGCCGGGCAGGTCGGCTGGACCGCGGGACCGGCGCGTGCCGAGGCCGCGCAGCCGGTCACGGCGAGCGGCGCGCTTGACGACGGCGTCCAGCTCCGGTGGCTGGAAGGCGGCGCGCCCCGGCAACTCGCCGCGGGGTCCACGTGGGGCGTGCCGTGGCCGAAGGGCACCGTGCCCAAGGACCAGGCCTTCGCGTTGCGCACCGCCGCGGGGCAGCAGGTGCCCGTGCAGACGTGGGCCACCGCGTACTGGCCGGACGGGTCGCTCAAGTGGACCGCTCACGCCATCGGCGCCGAGGTCGCCCCGGCCGAGCAGTACGTGCTCACCGCAGGACAACCGGCCGCGCCCGCGGCGGCCGTGACGGTCAAGGACGGCGACGACCAGGTCGAGGTGAGCACCGGCGTCATCCGGTGCCTGATCCCGAAGAAGGGCGACCGGCTGGTGAGCGCCATCCTGCGCGGCGACCGTGAGATCGCCCGCGACGGCGAGCTCGTCTGCCTGCGACAGACTGACCCCGGCGACGACGAGGGCGGCTCGGTGAAGAAGGAGAGGTTCACCGGCCGGACGGAGAAGGTGACGGTCGAGCAGTCCGGCCCGGTCCGCGCGGTGGTCAGGATCGACGGCGCGCACCGGCACGGCAACCGGTCCTGGCTGCCGTTCACCGTGCGCCTGTACTTCTACGCCGGCAGCGACGGCATCCGCGCCGTGCACAGCTTCGTCTACGACGGCGACGAGAAGGAGGACTTCATCCGCGGTCTCGGCATCCGGTTCAAGGTGCCGATGCGCGACGAGCTGTACAACCGGCACGTGCGCTTCGCCGGAACGGGCGACGGCGTCCTGGCCGAGGCGGTGCGCGGCATCACCGGCCTGCGCCGCGACCCGGGCGCCGCGGTCCGCCAGGCGCAGGTCGCCGGGCAGGCCACCCCGCCGGTGGCGACCTGGGACACCCGGGTCAGCTCGCGGCTGCACCTCATCCCCGCCTTCGGCGACTACTCGCTGCGCCAGCTCACCGCCGACGGCTTCCAGATCCGCAAGCGCACCAAGAGCGGGCACGGCTGGATCCCGGTCGACGCCGGTGGCCGCGCCGGCGGGCTCGGGTACGTCGGCGGTCCCACCGGCGGCTTCGCCTTCGGCATGCGCAACTTCTGGCAGCTGCACCCCAGCCAGCTCGACATCCGTGGCGCGGCGGGCGACAACGCCGAGATCACCGTGTGGTTGTGGTCGCCCGACGCCGGGCCCATGGACCTGCGCTTCTACCACGACGGGATGGGCCAGGACACCTACGCCGAGCAGCTCGAGGGCCTGGAGATCACGTACGAGGACTACGAGCCGGGCTTCGGCACCCCGTACGGCATCGCGCGCACGACGGAGCTGATGTTCTGGGCGCTGGAGGCCACCCCGGCCGCCGAGAAGGTGGCGGAGCTGGCCCAGGCCGTGCAGACGCCGCCGCTCGTCGTCGCACCGCCCGCGCACATGCACGCGGCCAAGGTCTTCGGCGACTGGTCGCCGGTCGACCGCTCGACCCCCGCCAAGGCCCGCATCGAGGACCGCCTGGACTTCCTGTTCGACTTCCACAGCGAGCAGGTCGAGCAGAGGTCCTGGTACGGCTTCTGGGACTACGGCGACATCATGCACAGCTACGACCCCGACCGGCACGTCTGGCGTTACGACGTCGGCGGCTACGCCTGGGCCAACTCCGAGCTGTCGCCCGACCTGTGGCTCTGGTACCACTACCTGCGCACCGGGAAGGCCGAGGCGTTCCGCTTCGCCGAGGCGATGACCCGGCACACCGGCGAGGTCGACGTCTACCACCTCGGCAAATGGCGGGACCTGGGAACCCGGCACGGCGTGCAGCACTGGGCCGACAGCGCCAAGCAGCTGCGCATCAGCACCGCCGGCTACCGGCGATTCCTGTACTTCCTCACCGCCGACGAGCGCATCGGCGACCTGATGCACGATCTCGTGGACTCCGACAAGTCGTTCCTGGTCCTGGACCCCATCCGCAAGATCCGCACGGGCCCGTACGAGCCGGACCCGCACGCCCTTTCCGTCGGCACCGGGACCGACTGGAGCGGCCTCGCCCTGGCCTGGCTGACCGAGTGGGAGCGCGGCGGCGACCCGATCGCCAAGGAGAAGCTCCTGAACAGCATGCGCACGATCGCGGCGATGCCCAACGGCTTCGCGCGCGGCGGCGGCCTGTACGACCTCGACGACGGCACCTTCAAGCCCACCGAGCCGGCCGTCAGCGTCGGCTCGCTCGGCTCGGTGTTCGGGCTGGTCGAGGTCTGCAGCGAGATCATCCACCTGACCGGTGACGAGGCGTTCACCAAGGCGTGGCTGCAGTACTGCCGCCTCTACAACGGCACCGCCGCCCAGCAGCAGGCGGAGACCGGGCAGTCGTGGGGCAACCTGAACCTGCGCCAGGCCCACTCCCGGCTCACCGCCTACGCCGCCGCCAAGCTCGGCGACGCGACCCTGGCCGCGCGGGCGTGGAAGGAGTTCGACACCGGCCACGCCGGATACCCCAAGACCCTGGAGTTCAAGGCGGTGCGCGTGGCGGGCTCGAAGGTGCTCAAGCCGGTCGACGAGACCGCCTTCGCCTCGACCAACGCCTCCTCGCAGTACGGCCTGGCCGCCATCCAGTGCCTCGCCCTCGTGGGCGACCACCTTCCCGCGTAATCCGGCACATCCAAGGAGGAGAACATGCGCGCCTTACGCAAAGCGGCTGTCATCGCCTCGGCGGTCCTGGCCGTCAGCACGGCACTGGTGGCCGGCTCCACGTCCACCGCGTCGGCCCTCGCGGGTCCGCGGGTGATGGAGAACCTCGGCCGCGGGGTCGTGGCCGTGCGCTCCAGCAGCACCAGCGTCCTGGTGACCTGGCGGCTGCTGGGCCTCGACCCGGACGGCATCGGCTTCAACGTCTACCGGTCCACCGCCGGCGGCTCGTACGTCAAGCTCAACACGAGCGTGCTGACCGGCGGCACCAACTACGTGGACTCCACGGCCGACCTGACCAGGGCCAACAGCTATTACGTGCGGCCCGTGGCCGGCGGCGTGGAGCAGGCGCCGAGCAGGGCGTTTACGCTGACCGCCAACCACGCCACCGAGCCGGTGGTCCGCCTGCCGCTGCGGGCCGGCGGCCCGGTGAAGTTCGTCTGGGTGGGCGACCTCGACGGCGACGGCGAGTACGACTATGTGCTCGACCGGCAGACGTCCCCGCAGAAGATCGAGGCCTACCGGAGCAATGGGCAGTTCCTCTGGCAGGTCGACATGGGACCGAACAGCACCAACCAGGACAACATCGAGGGCGGCTCGTCCACCATCGACGTGGGCCACAATGACGGCGTCACCGTCCACGATCTCAACAGCGACGGCCGCGCCGAGGTCGCGGTCCGCATCGCCAACGGCGTCACCTTCGGCAACGGGACCAGGTTCACCAACAGCGACAACAACCGCCAGTTCATCGCCATCCTCGACGGCGCGACCGGGGCGCCCCGGGCCACGGCTCCGGTGCCGACCGACTACCTGGCCGACGGCCCGATGTACGCGCGCTTCGGCGTCGGATATCTCGACGGCGCGACGCCGAGCCTCGTCGCGTACATGAAGAACCGTATCGGCAGCGGCGACTTCAACCTCATGATGACCGCCTGGAAGTTCACCGGGACCGCGCTGACCCAGCAGTGGAAGTGGCTGCGCGGCAACCAGGACATGCCCGACGGGCACAACACCCGCATCATCGACGTCAACGGCGACGGGACGGACGAGGTCGCCGAGATCGGGTTCGTGCTCAACGGCAACGGCACCTTGCGGTACTCGCTGGCGCCCCAGGGCATCATCCACGGCGACCGCTTCCACATCGCGAAGATGGACCCGAACCGTCCCGGCCTGCAGGGATACGGCGTGCAGCAGGTCAACCCCAGCGGCCTGCGCGAGTACTACTACGACGCCGCCAACGGCTCCATGATCTGGAAGCACGTCGAATCCGGCACGGCCGACGTGGGCCGCGGCATGGCCGGCGACATCGACCCGCGCTTCCCCGGCATGGAGGTCTGGTCCTTCTCCGGTCTCTACAACGCCCCCGGCAACCGGCTCGCCGAGCCGAACACGTCACTGCGGCCGTGGCCGCACCTGGGCCTGTGGTGGGACGGCGACGTCACCATGGAGCTGCTCAACGACGGCAAGATCGAGAAGTGGAACCCGAACAGCCCGACCACGACCGGCAGCGTGCCCCGGCTGGTCAGCACCTGGAACTACGGCGCGGTCAACGCGAGCGGCCCGAACCCCGCCTTCGTCGGCGACATCCTCGGCGACTGGCGCGAGGAGGTCGTGTACACCAACGCGGCCTACAACGAACTGATCATCTTCACCACCAACGTGCCGTCGAGCACCAGGTTGTACACCCTCGCCCACAACCCCGCCTACCGCAATGCCATGACCCTCAAGGGGTACATGCAGTCCCACCACGTCGACTACTTCCTCGGGGCCGGCATGACCAAGCCGCCCCGGCCGAACATCACCTACGCAGGAAGCTAAGCTCCTTTGTCTATGTCAACGCGCCTCCCATCGCCCGATGACCGACTGTCCGGCTACACCGGCTGGACCCGGGCGCACTGGGAGGCGATGGCCGATCACCTGCTGGCGTCCGTGATGCCGTACGCGACGGACGGTTTCTCCCAGTTCCGCCTGCCCGGCAGGCCGAGCCGGTCGGGGCCGGTGAGTGACGGCCTGGAGGGTTTCGCCCGCACGTTCCTGCTCGCCGCCTTCAAAATCGCCGGCGCGGGCGGGGACGTGCCGCCGGAGCTGCTGGAGCGGTACGCGAGCGGTCTGGCCGCCGGGACCGATCCGGCGCACCCGTACGCGTGGCCGGCGCTGACCGACATGTCGCAGCAGCTCGTCGAGGCGGCCTCGGTGGCGCTGGCGTTGCACGAGACCCGGCCGTGGATCTTCGATCGGCTCTCGCCCGCCCAGCAGGAGCGGGTGGTGGCGTGGCTGGCCGGGTTCGTGGGGCGGCGCACGCCGGACAACAACTGGGTGATGTTCCGCGTGGTCGTCGAGCAGTTCCTGGCCGAGGTGGGCGGGCCGCACGAGCCTGGCGAGATCATCGGCGGGCTGGAGCGGGTCGAGGAGTGGTACGCCGGCGACGGCTGGTACTCCGACGGCAAGGGGAAGAACTTCGACTACTACTGCGGCTGGGCGATGCACCTGTATCCGTCGTTGTGGGCGCGGATGGCCGGTGACACCGCCAGGCAGGAGCTCTACGCGGCGCGGCTGCACCGCTTCCTCGGCCACTACCAGCACTTCTTCGCCGCCGACGGCGGACCGGTGCACCAGGGGCGTTCGCTGACCTACCGGTTCGCGACGGTGGCGCCGCTGTGGCTGGGCGCGCTGACCGGCGCCTCGCCGCTACCACCTGGCCGGACCCGGCGCATCGCCAGCGGCGTGCTGCGTCACTTCGCCGAGCGGGGCGTGCCTGACGAGCGCGGGCTGCTCAGCCTCGGCTGGTACGAGCCGTTCCGGCCGGTCACGCAGGACTACTCGGGTCCGGCGTCGCCGTACTGGGCGAGCAAGGCGTTCCTCGGCCTGCTGCTGCCACCCGGGCACCCGGTCTGGACGGATCCCGAGGAGCCCGCCCCGGTCGACCTCGCCGACCAGGCGGTGGCGATGGCCGCGCCCGGCTGGCTGCTGCACGCCACCCGCGCGGACGGCGTCGTGCGGCTCGTCAACCACGGCAGCGACCGGGACCGCGTCCAGGACCCGGACGGGCCGCCCGACCCGCACTACCTCAAGTTCGCCTACACCACCCACACCGGGCCCGAGGTGGGGGAGAAGGCGCACGGCGTGGACAACCACCTGGCCGTCATCGCACCCGACGGTGCGGCCTCGGTCAGGCGGTTCATCGAGCCCCTGGTCGTGGCGGACCGGTTCGCCGCCTCCGCCTATCAGGACGGCCCGGTGCGGGTGGTGACGGCCTCGGTCGTCGACGGCGCGTCGGAGATCAGGATCCACCAGGTCACCGCCCCCGCCGGGCACCAGGTGCGGGACGGCGGCCACGCCCTGGCCGCGGCGGTCCCGCTCGACCTGCGTGCAGGCGAAGGTGTGGCGCTGGCCCGGCGGCCGGACGGGCTGAGCAGCGCCGTGCGGGCCCTGCACGGTTACACGGGCGCCGACCTGGTGGCGGCGGAGGAGGCCAACGCCTTCGGGACGCACTCGGCCACCCCGTACGTCGTCGCCGACGCCCACCCCGGCGGCACCGCCGTCTACGTCAGCCTCGTGTGGCTGGCGGGGGAGCAGGAGCCGCCCGCGCCGGGCGTGCGCGTAGAGGGCGACCTGGTCGTGCTCTCCCTGCTCGGCGGGGACACGGTGACGGTGCGCCTGGGCGACGTGCCTGCCTGCGAACGCTCCAGGACCGGCTTGCCCGTAGAGTAGTCGTGTCTGTGAAACCGCTTACATACGACAGGAGCTCCCTTTTGCCACGGCGACCCGTCGCGGTCTTCGCCATCGCCCCCTGGGCGTTCGACGGCGTGTTCCCCGCCGACCTCCTCACCCGGTTGCGGGAGCTGGCGGACATCGATCCGGCGACGACGTTCACCTCGTTGGACGGGCAGCCCGAGGCCTTGGCGGAGGCGGACATCCTGCTGTCCGGGTGGGGGTGCCCGCGTATCGACGCCGGTGTGCTGGCGGCCGCGCCGCGGTTGCGTGCTGTCGTGCACGCCGCCGGCACGGTCAAGGCCCTCGTCGATCCCGTCGTGTTCGAGCGCGGTGTCATCGTGTCCTCCGCCGCCGAGGCGAACGCCGTCCCGGTGGCCGACTACACCATGGCCATGCTCGTCCTGGGCGCCAAGCAGGCGTTCAGCCGCGCCAAGCGCTACGCCGCCGCCGTCGAGGGCACGCCCAGGGACTGGTTGTCGGGGGAGGGCACCGGGCTCCACGACTGCACGGTCGGGGTGATCGGCGCCTCCCGGATCGGCCGCCTCGTCCTGCGGCGGCTCCGGTCGTACGACGTCCGCGTCCTGCTCTACGACCCGTACGTGACCGACGCCGAGGCGTCGGACCTCGGCGTCCAGCAGGTGAGCATGGACGAGCTCTGCCGCCGCAGCGACCTCGTCACCGTGCACGCCCCCGCCCTGCCCGAGACCCGCCACATCCTCGACGGCCGCAGGCTGGACCTCCTGCCCGACGGCGCGGTCGTCGTCAACACCGCCCGCGGATCGCTGATCGACACCGAGGCGCTGACCCGCGCGTGCGCCAGTGGCCGGATCTCCGCCGTCCTCGACGTGACCGACCCCGAGCCGCTGCCGCCGGGGCACCCGCTCTTCACCCTGCCCAACGTCATGATCACTCCGCACCTGGCCGGGGCCCAGGGCCGCGAGCTGCGGCGGCTCGGCGAGTTCGCCGTCGCCGAGGTGAGCCGGCTCCTCAGCGGCGCGCCGCTGCTCGGGCGGGTGGAGCCGGAGCACCTCGCGTACATCGCGTGACCTTTCAAGGGAGGGCGACGGTCACGTCGAGCCCGCCCTCCTGGCGGGGCCGGGAGGGGCCGTTGTCGGAGCCAGTTGCTTGAGCTCGTCGTCCGGAGCGTCCATCCGATGCGGTGGCAAGGCGAATCCCGAGGAAGACAATTGCGGAGATTCCGCGCTCCGTGGACCATGGAACCGGCAGCCACAAGCTGACCACCGAGCAAGACACGTGGAGAGCCCGTTGCGTCAAGAGACGCACGGCGGGTTCGGGACGGCGGCTTGGGAAACGGACCGGTGGCAGCAACACCGACACCGCGCGCCGAGCCGACCGCACAAGCCCACCAGTGACATGCGCACCCGCTAGCGCGCCGCTATTGGGCCGCTAGTGGGCCACTAGCTTTTCAACGAACCGGTGGCCGGCGATCTACGTTTGGGTGACCAGTCGGCGAACTGTGCTCAGAAGATCTGTCGTCGCATTCGGTCGTGACCCAGGCTCCCTTCCGGGCGGTATCAGAACCCGTCCAAACGGAAGGAACCATGATGAAAAACCTGCTCAAGACCGCTGTGGTCGGAGCTGCCGTGATCGCGTCGAGCCTTGCCATGGCGCAGCCGGCGATGGCCAGCACGTTCTCGTGGAACGTCGGCGACGGCGTCGTCTCCTACGACGATGCCAAGAACAAGTTCTGCGTGCGGGCGTACGACTCCGAGGGCGCCCGCTCGGTGGAGGTGAAGCTGCCAGCCGGCGGCAGCACGTTCACCATCACCGACCTCAACAACTATTACGGTAAGCCGGGCGGCACGTGCAGGTACCTGAACACCATCTACAGTGAGAACACCTCCCTCACCGTGACCGCCCGGTCGTACTGGGGCGAGCGCGGCACCTGGGTGGATCGCGGGAGCAAATCGTTCACCACCTGACAACCTGCCGGCTCCCGGCACGCCGCCCAGGCGAGCGGGCGACGGGGTTGGCGCCGGTAGCGACCATCGCCTGATCGTTTACGTGAGGGTGACGGTCACGTCGAGCCCGCCCTCCTGCCGAGGGCGGGCCTCGAGCGTGCCGTGGTGCGCCTCGACGATGGCGGCCACGATCGACAGGCCCAGTCCGAGCCCGTCGCCGCCGGCCTTTCTGCCGCCCTCCAGGCGCTGGAAGGGCTGGATGAGCAGGTGGGCCCGGTCGGGCGGGATCAGCGGGCCGCTGTTGGAGACCCGGAGAGTGGAGTGGCCCGACCTTACGGCCGTCTCCACCGTGATCCATCCGCCGGGCACGTTGTACCGCACCGCGTTGTCCAGCAGGTTCGCCACCAGGCGTTCGATCAGGGCACGGTCCCCGGACAGGGGCGCCGGGTCGAGAGTGGACTCGACACGGATCTCGTCAAGGTCTTCGAGGGCCTGCCGCGTGATCGCGGCCAGGTCGACGGGCCCGCGGTCCTGCAGGCCCTGCTGGCTGCGGGCCAGGGTGAGCAGAGCCTCGATGAGCCGTTCCTGGTGCTTGCCCGCGGCCACCACACGTTCCAGCACGGTGCGCAGCTCCCGGCTGCCGGCCTCCGGGTCGGCCAGCGCGACCTCGGCCATGGCGCGCTGCAACGTCAGCGGGGTGCGCAGCTCGTGGGAGGCGTTGGCGACGAAGCGCCGCTGCGCGGTGAACGCTGACTCCAGCCGGTCCAGCAGCTCATCGAAGGTGTCGGCCAGCCGCTTGAGCTCGTCGTCCGGCCCGGAGGCGGCCAGCCGCCGGTCGAGCCGATCGGCCGTGATGCGGCGAACGGTGGCGGTCATCTCGCCCAGCGGCCGCAGCACCCGCCCGGCCATGAGCCAGCCCAGCAACATCGCCGCCAACGCCATGACGGCCAGCGCGACCAGGGAGTTGACCAGGAGCCGGCTCAGGTTCCCCGCCTGCTCCACGCGGGGCGTCGGGACGGGCACCGGGAACCCGCCGGGCGCGGGGGCGGCCGGCGGCGCCGGGAACGGTGAGTACTCCACCAGGAGGTAGATGAGGGCGACCAGCACCACCCCGGCCATCAGGAACAGGCCGCTGTAGAGCAGGGTCAGGCGCAGCCGCACGGTCCGTCTCATAGCCGGTATCCGGCCTGCGGGACGGTCTCGATCAGCGGCGGGTCGCCGAGCTTGCGGCGTAACCGGCTGACCGTCACCTTCACGGTCTGGGTGAACGGGTCGGCGAACTCGTCCCAGCAGCGCTCCAGCAGCTGTTCGGCGGAGACCACCGCGCCCTCGGCGGCCAGCAGCAGCTCCAGGACGGCGAATTCCTTGGGGCTCAGCGGCAGCCGCCGCCCGTCGCGGGTGGCGATCCGGGTGGCGGTGTCCAGCCGCAGGTCGCCGCGGACGAGCACCGGCGGGAGCACGCGAGCAGGCCGCCTGGCCAGCGCCCGGATCCGGGCGACCAGCTCGGCGAAGGCGAACGGCTTGGGCAGGTAGTCGTCGGCGCCGACGCCCAACCCGGTCACCTTGTCGTCGATCGTCCCGGCGGCGGTGAGCATCAGCACCCGCGCCGGATGGCCGGCGGCGGCCAGCGACCTGCACACGTCGTCACCGTGGATGCCGGGCAGGTCGCGATCGAGCACGACCACGTCGTAATGGTTGACCGAGGTGCGCTCGAGCCCGGCGGGGCCGTCCAGCACCACGTCGACGGCCATGCCCTCGCGGCGCAGTCCCGCGGCCACCGTCAGGGCCAGTTCCTCGTGGTCCTCGACCACCAACACCCGCATGATCTCCAGGATGCCTCCTCACCCCCTTACAGCGGGGTAACAGCCGCCGTTGCCGCCCTGTAACCGGTATCGGGATTGGCTGGTCGCACCGGAAAGAGAAGGAGGCAGCATCATGGTCGGTTCGACGATCAGAAGGTTGGTCCTGGCCGCGGCGGTCCTCGCCGCCGGCATGGGCGGGATGGCCGCGGCCTCGGACGAGGCGCCCACGGGGGACGTCAAGGAATTCGTCGCCTGCATGCGCTCGCACGGACTGCCCGATTTCCCTGAGGTGGCGGTTTCCTCGGACGGGCTGGTCAACCTGCACATCAAGGGGGAACGGGTCGACGTCCTGTCCAAGACGTACGGGGCCGCGGTCAAGGCGTGCGAGTCGCTGCTGCCTGCGGGCAAGCGGCTGCCGCAGGCGCCCACGGCCCCGGTCGCGCCGTCACTCCCGTCCTGACAGGGCGCGGAGGAGCCCGGGAAAGGCTTCGTCGATCTCGTCGCGGCGCAGCGCGTTCATGCGGGAGGTGCCGACGTAGTACTGGCGGATGAGGCCGGCCTCGCGCAGCACGTTGAAGTGGTGGGTGGCGGTGGACTTGCTGATCGGCAGGTCGAAGGTGCCGCAGCGAAGGTCCTGGCCGCCGGTGTACAGCTCGTTGACGATCCGGCGGCGCACCGGGTCGACCAGGGCCTCCAGCACCTGCTGCAGAGTGATCGTCCGGATGTCGGGATGGGGCGGGATGCGCTCCCGCCCGGCTTGCCGCGTTGCCACCGCACCATCGTACGATAAACATCGAAGTACGATCGGCATCGAAGTTTGACAGGAATCGTACTTTCGGCTTGAGTGAGGCACCGAAACCGAATCGGATGGGGTGGTGGCGGGTGATGGCGAAGACGGTGCGGTTCCACGAGTACGGCGGGCCGGACGTGTTGCGGCTGGAGGACGTGGAGGTCGGCGAGCCTGGTCCCGGTGAGCTGCTGATCCGTGTGGACGCGATCGGGCTCAACCGGGCCGAGGTGTTGTTCCGCAGTGGTGACTACATCGAACCGGTCAAGGAGTTCCCCGCCAGGCTCGGTGCCGAGGCCGCGGGGGTGGTCGAGGCCGCCGGCGCGGACGTGGCGGGGTTCGAGGCCGCGCAGCCGGTCAGCGTGGTGCCCGCGTTCTCGATGAACGACTACGGCGTCTACGCCGAGCGGGCGATCGTGCCCGCGGCCGCGGTGGTGCCCCGCCCCGGCGGGGTCGGCGCGGTCGAGGGCGCGGCCGTGTGGATGCCGTACCTGACGGCCTACGGCGCGTTGGTGGAGGTCGGCGGGATGCGGGCCGGGGACACGGTGGTGCTGACCGCCGCCTCCAGCAGCGTGGGCCTGGCCGCGATCCAGGTCGCCAACCGCGTCGGCGCGACGCCCATCGCCACCACCCGCACCCGCGCCAAGGCCGAACGGCTCCGCAAGGCGGGGGCGGCCGAGGTGATCGTCGCGGACGAGGAGGACGTCGTCACGCGCGTGCTCGACCTGACCGGGAGGCGGGGTGCCGAGCTCGTCTTCGACGCCGTCGCCGGTCCCGGTGTGGTGGACCTGGCCAAGGTGGTCGCCCCGGGCGGCACACTCCTGGAGTACGGGGCGCTGAGCGGCGAGGTCACCCCCTATCCGGGGTTCGAGCTCGGCATGCCGGCTCTGAACATGCGCACCTACCTCGTCCACGAGACGACCACCGATCCTGAGCGGTTGCGGCGGGCGGCGGCGTTCGTCTCCTCCGGCCTGCGGAGCGGGGCGTTCGAGCCGGTCGTGGACCGGGTCTTCGGCCTGGACGAGATCGTCGCGGCGCACCGCTATCTGGAAGCCGGTGACCAGGTTGGCAAGATCGTCATCTCCGTGGACCACTACCCGACCGACCGGTAGATAGGCTATCCTCGTCGCGAGCCGACCGACCGGTAGGTAGAGCGACGAAAGGGAGTCTCATGGACGTGTGCGGGACGGTAACCGGCGGCCTCGAGCCGGTGATGGACGTGTTCCAGCACAATTTCGCCCAGGGCGCCGAGGTGGGGGCCGGGCTGGCCGTCTACCGGCACGGCGAGCCCGTCGTGGATCTGTGGGCCGGCTACGCCGACCCCGGCGCCCGGCGGCCCTGGGCTCACGGCACGTTGGCGGCGCTGGCGTCGACCACCAAGACGTTCGCCGCCGGGGCGTTACTGCTGCTGGTCGAGCGTGGCCGGGTGGACCTGGACGCGCCGGTCGCCGCGTACTGGCCGGAGTTCGCCCAGAACGGCAAGGACGGGATCACCGTGCGCACGCTGCTCAGCCACCGCGCGGGTCTGACGTCGATGGAGGCCAGGCCGGTCACCTGGGAAGACCTTCGCGACTGGACGCCGATCACCGACACCCTGGCCGCCGCCGCGCCCGCATGGCCGCCCGGCGCCGCGCACGGCTATCACGGCGTGACGATCGGCCACCTGATCGGCGAGATCGTCCGGCGGGTGTCCGGGACGAGCCTGAGCGAGTTCTTCGCCCGCGAGATCGCCGCGCCGCTCGGCGGCCTGGACTGCTACGTCCGGGTGCCCGACGCCGAGCTGCCCCGGCTGGCCACGATGGTGGTCCCGGACGCCGAACAGGTGGCGCTGGGCATGCAGGTGCCCGAGCTGGCCGACATGGTCCGAGCGCTGAACGATCCGGCCACGCTGACGTACCGGTCGATGTACGGCAGCGTCGCCATCGACTGGGACGCCGCCAACGACCCGCGTACCTACCAGGTGGAGAGCCCGTCCATGGACGGGGTCGCCTCCGCCGCGTCGCTGGCGCGCTACTTCGCCGCGCTGATCGGCCCGGTGGACGGCGTCCGGCTGCTCGGCCCCCCGCTCCTGGACGACGTGCGGCGATCCCACGGCGACGGCATCGACGAGATCCTGCGCGTGCGTACGTCGTGGGGACTGGGGTTCCAGCTGCCCGGCGGCCCGATGTGGCCCGCGCCGGAGCACCTCACCGGCCTGTTCGGGCACGGCGGCGCCACCGGCTCGTTCGCCTTCGCCGACCCCGAGCGCGGCCTGGCCTTCGCGTACGTCCCCAACCGCGGCTCCGAGCTGCTGGAAGGCGGCGACTTCCGGGTCCGTGGCCTGATCAAGGCGCTGTACGCATGTCAACCGACCGATAGGTAGCCTGATAGCCTGCAGCGGATCATCACCCGAATGCGGAGGACCGCGGTTGCCTCGTCACGAGCCGGGCGACACCCGACGTCGCATCATCGAGACAGCGCGGGAGCTGTTCACCACGCAGACCTACCGCGCGGCCTCCATGCGCGACATCGCCGAGCGGGTCGGCATCACCAAGCCCTCGCTGTACCACCATTTCCGCAGCAAGAGCGAGATCCTGGCCAGCCTGGTCGGCCCGCCGATCGACCAGCTCGCATCGACGGTCGCGGACGCGGCCACCTGCCCCACCGACGCGGAGACCCGGCAGCGCGTGCTCGAAGGCTGCCTCGACGTCGTGCTCGCCCACCGCGAGACCATGGCCCTGCTCCTGCGCGACGCCTCGGTCTACGGGGACGAGACGACCGAGGTCATGTCGAGGGTGGTGACCATCGTCAACCGGGCCATCGACCTGCTCGCCGGTCCCGATCCCGACTGGCGCCGTCGCGTACGCGCCGCCCAGGCGTTCGCCGCGGCCACCGACCCGGTCAGCCAGCTCTCGGACGTGCCGGTGGACGACCTGCGTGCCGAGCTGCTCCGCGGCGCGCACGCGATCCTCGCCCTGGAGTGACGCACCGCTCGTCGAAGGTCACGATCACCTGCTCCGTCCACCGTCCGCCAGCAGGCGGGCGCCGTCCACCGTGAACCCGACCTCGGCCCCGCCACCCGGCCGGGTGCGGGCGAAGACCGTGCCGCCGTGCGCCTCGGCGACGTCCCGCACGATGGCCAGGCCCAGCCCGGACCCGGACAGGCCGCGGGCGGCGCCGGCCCGGTAGAACCGGTCGAACACGCGTGCCGTGTCGTCGGCGTGGATGCCGGGCCCGCGGTCGGAGACGGTGATGGTGCCTTGGTGAACGCGCACCTCGATGGGCTCGGTGCCGTCGCCGTCGAACTTGGCGGCGTTCTCCAGCAGGTTGCTGATCGCGCGCTCGAGTCTCTGGCGGCGGCCGCGGACCAGGGAGCCGTCGGCGTCGATCCGCACCGGACGGCCGGCGCGCCGGCGCAGGCGCAGCGCGGCGCCGTGGGCCGCCGCGGCCAGGCTCACGGGCGCCTCGGCTTCGTCGTTGTACCGGGCGAGGGCGAGCTCGACGAGCTCGTCCACCAGGTGGCTGAGCTCGCGCGCCTCGCCCTCGACGTCGTCGAGGAGCCGGTCGCGGGCGTCGGGGGAGAGCTCGGTGAAGCGGCGCAGCACGCTGGAGTTCGTACGCAGGCTGGTCAGTGGCGTCCGCAGCTCGTGGGCGGCGTCCTCCACCAGCCTGTCCTGGGCCTCGCGGGCGGCGGCGAGGCGGCCGAGCATCGTGTTGAACGCGATCGACAGCCGCCCCACCTCGTCCGATCCGTCCACCGGCACCTTGCGGTCCACGAGGCCGTGGACGCTGACGTCTTCGGCCACCCCGGCGAGCCGTACCAGGCGGCGGGTGATGCGCCGGGCGACCAGCCAGCCCGCGGCCGCGGCGGCGAACATGACCGCGAGGCTGAGCGCCGCGATCTCGTTGGCCACGCCGTTCAGCATCCGGTGTGTGTGGTCGATGTGGACCGCGACCTGCAGGGCTCCACGGCCCTCGCCGAGCGAGGTGGTCAGCTGGCGGTAGCAGTGGCCGTCCACGAAGACCTCGGCGGTCTGCGTCCGCCCGGGCGTGCCGGAGCCGGCGAGGGCACGGGTGACGCCGGAGACCGGCAGCGTGATGGGCAGGCCGCCCAGACGCGTGGCCGCGCCGTCACGAGCCACGGCCTGCGCGACCAGCTCGTACCCCGTGTCGTCGTCGTGGCCGGGCGCGGGGTGCTGCGAGACGGTGAGGGAGGACGCCAGCACCAGATCCTGGTCATCGGCCAGGGCCGCCGTGGTGTCCCGCAACGAGCGGTCGATCTCCGCGGTGATGCGGTCGGAGGCGGCGTAGTAGCTCAGCACGCCGACCAGCGCCGACACCACGGCGGCGACGACGGCGAAGGCGAGTGCGAACCGCGAGCGCAGGCTCATGGCCGCCGCACCGTGTAGCCCACGCCGCGTACGGTGTGGATCACGTGGGGCGCGCCGGCGTCGGCGAGCTTGCGCCGCAGGTACCCGATGTAGACAGCCAGGTTCTTGGAGTCCGGGCCGAAATCGTAACCCCAGATCCGCTGGTAGATCGTCGAATGGTCCAGCACGATTCCCGCGTTGCGCACCATGAGCTCCAGCAGGTCGAACTCGGTCTTCGTCAGTTGCAACTCCGCGCCGGCCCACCAGGCGCCCCGGGCGGTCGGGTCGACGCGCAGCTCCGCGATCTGGAGCACGGCGCCGGCGTGCTCCGGCACGTCCGCCGCCGACGCCAGCGTGGCACGACGCAGCAGCGCCCGCAGGCGGGCGAGCAGCTCGTCGAGCTCGAACGGTTTGGGCAGGTAGTCGTCGGCGCCGGCGTCCAGGCCGGCCACCCGGTCCGGGGTCTCGACCCGGGCGGTGAGCATCAACACCGGGGTACGGTCGCCCTCGGCGCGCAGCACCCGGCACACGGCCAGGCCGTCGACATGGGGCATCATCACATCGACGACCAGGGCGTGGAAGGAGTCCCGGCGGGCCCGGGTCAGGGCCTCCACCCCGTCGACGGCGGCGACGACGTCGTACCCTTCCAGCTCCAGCGCCCGCGCCAGGGACTCGCGGATGGCACGATCGTCGTCGGCGATGAGGACACGATTCGGCACCCCTAAATGGTGCCTTACGTCCGGTCTACTTCAACCCCCGTTCCCGGCCGATGGTGCGGAGTGACGGTCAACGCACCGACTGCGGCTCCCACGAGAAGACGGCAGACGACTTCGGGTCTGCGGTGACGCGCAGCCAATCGGCAGCGGTGTCGCCGTACGTCTCCAGGCGGGTCAGGTTGGGCACCCCGGCGTAGCCGGGCTCCACCTCGTAGACGTGCTCGTCGCCGTGCGCGAGGACGACCGGCTTGCCGTAGGCCCGCGCCAGCTCGGCGATGCGCGCCCTGATCTCGGCGAATCCAGGGGTGTCCAAGGGCTCGGCCTGCATCATCAGCAGCACGCCCGGCGCGTGGGTACGGCGGGCGACGGCGAAGGTGTTGCCGATCCAGTCCAGCGCGGCGGCCTTGCGGGCCTCGAACTCGGCCAGCCGCTCCTCCGGGCGGTCGCCGCCGGGCAGCTGGCTCCAGGGGGCCAGGTCGTTCTCGCTGCCGACCACGTGCACCGTGGCGAAGACCACGCCGGCCCGCGTGAACAGCACGTTCTCGCGGTAGTCGCGGTGGCGTGCGTCGCGGGCCTGGGTGCGCACGCCCATCGGGTGCCCGCCGAGGGTACGTCCCGCGACGGGATAGAAGATGCGGCGGACCGCCTCCAGCCGTTCGGTGGGGAGGTAGCCGCCGGCGGCGGTGCGGTGGCAGTCGGTCCACTCGTTGTCGCCGGGCGTCAGCACGAACGGGTCGTCGAAGGTGCCGAACAGCCCGGCCAGCGTCTCGAAACGGGCGTCGTCGCAGGTGGAGGAGCCGTTCTTGACGTCACCCGCGTGCAGGACGAACCGCACGTCCGGGTCGGCGTCGATGGAGTCGACCAGCTTCGGGAACGCGGCCTGCTGGGCGTCACCGTAGGGGGTGTCGCCGATCAGGGCGAACGTGACGGCGGGCCCGTCGGCGGCGTGCGCCGGCGCGGACGGCGCGACCAGCGACGCGGTGATCAGGGCGGCCAGGAGCAGAGATTTGCGCATGCGCGCATCTCTAACAGCCGCGGGAGGCCGGCCGATGAAGCTGAGCCAACGGGCCGGACAACTCCGGCACGTCAAGACCGACCTGTGGCTGATGCCGGTCAAGGGAGGGGGCAAGCCGGTGCGCCTCGACGGCGTGTTCATCCACAGGACGGCACGGTCGGTGGCCCGGCGGGGAGCACCTCCCGCCGGGCCGCCGCTTCAGTCCGGGGTCAGCCGGCGGAGAGCGTGAAGCCCTGCTCGGTGCCGAACGCGGTGATCCGGTCCTGCCAGGTCTTCAAGGCGCCGGCCAGATCGCCCCCGCCGTCGATGGCCTGGCCCACGGTGTCCTTGAAGATGCTGTTGGCGTACACCTGGAAGGGGAGGTACTGCCAGTCGGCCTTCACCGCGGTCGAGGCGTCGCCGAGGACCTGGTTGATCTTCTGCCCGTCGAAGAACTCCTGCGGCGCGTCACGGAAGGCCGGGTCCTCGAGCAGCGTCTTCGTCGCGGGGAACAGGCCGGCCTCCTCGTTCAGCGACTTGACGGCCTCAGGGTCGGAGTTGAGCCACTGCGCGAAGGCCACGGCGGCCGGGATGTTCTTGCTCTGCGGGATGACCGCCACTGACGAGCCGCCGTTCTCGGCGTTGATCGGCTTGGCCGCGTCGTGCTGGGGCATCGGGGCGACCGCCCAGTCGCCCTTCGTCTTGGGGATGGAGTTGATGATGCCGTTCGGCGCCCAGGCGCCGGTCATCCAGACCGCGTACTTGCCGGAGCCCATGCCCTTCCACCACTCGTCCGTCCAGCCGGGCTGCGGGTCGACCAGCTTCTCGGAGAGCAGGGAGCCCCACGTGCTGACGAACTGCTTGACGCCGGGGTCGGTGGCGAGCGTGACGCTGACCTGGTTCTCGCCCGAGGTCTTGAACGGCGTGCCGCCCGCCTGCCAGATCAGGCTGTCCACGCCTCCCGCGTCGCCGGGGTCGATGGACGTGATGAAGTTGTCCGGGTTGTCGGCCTTGATCTTCTTGGCCGCCTCGATGAACTCCGCCCAGGTCTTCGGCGGCTCGATCTTCAGCTTCTCGAAGATGTCCTTGCGGTAGAACATCGCCATCGGGCCGGTGTCCTGCGGGATGCCGTAGACGCCGCCGTTGATGGCCACCTGGCCCCACGCCGCGGGCGCGAACTTGTCCTTGAGCTCGGCGGCGCCGTGCTCGGCGAGGTTGACGACCTGCTTGGAGAGCGCGAACTGGGGCAGCGCGAAGTACTCGATCTGTGCCACGTCGGGCGCGCCGGAGCCGGCCTTGATCGCGGTCTGCAACTTGGTGTACTGGTCGGCGGACTGGCCCGCGTTCACCACGTTGACCTTGATGTTCGGATATTTCGCCTGGAAGCGGGCGACGGTCTTCTCGATGCCCGTGACCCACGTCCAGAAGGTCAGCTCGGCCGGCTTGCTCAGCGCGTCCTGGACCGCGGCCGTCGCGCTCGGGGCCGCGGCCGGGGCGGTGGTGGCGCCCCCGCCGCTGCCGCCGCCGCATGCGGCCAGTGCCAGTGACAGGGCGGCGGCGACCCCGGCGGTCATCACACCGCGCCGCGATGGAAGGTTTCTCATGGCGTTTCCTCAATGACGGGGATATCGGGGGCGAAAAGGTGGGGGTTATTGCTTGACGCTGCCGGTGGCCAGACCCGACTGCCAGAACCGCTGGAGCACCAGGAAGGCGATGATCAACGGCACGATCGACAGCAGGCTGCCGGTCAGGATGAGGGTGTACGTGGCGTCGCCGGCGCCGGAGGTGCCGCTGTTGGCCTGGGCGTTCCACTGGTTGAGCCCGACGGTGAGCGGGAACCAGTCCGGCGTGTTCAGCACGATCAGCGGCAGGAAGTAGTTGTTCCACGTCGCGACCAGCGAGAAGAGCAGCACCGTGACGAATCCCGGGGCGAGCAGCCGCAGCGCGATGGTGCGGAAGATGCGGAACTCGCCCGCCCCGTCGATGCGGGCCGACTCCAGGATCGAGTCCGGCACCGCGTCGGCCGCGTAGACGCGCATCAGATAGAGACCGAACGGGCTGCACAGCGACGGGATGAGCACCGCCCAAGGGGTGTCGACGATCCCGATCTGGCTGAACAGCAGGTACGTCGGCACCGCGAGGGCCGTGCCCGGGATGGAGATCGCGCCGAGCACCAGAGCGAACAGCAGCTTGCGGCCGGGGAAGTCGTACTTCGCCAGGGCGTAGCCGCCGATGGTGGCCAGCAGGGCGGCCCCGCCCGCGCCCACCACCGAGTAGAGCACCGTGTTGCCGAACCAGCGCAGGAAGATGCCGTTCTGGTAGCTCAGGGTGTCGCCGATGTTGGCGAACAGACTGAAGTCCCCGCCGAACCAGAGCCCGAAGGTGGAGAACAGGTCCGCGCCGCTCTTGCTGGCGTTGGCCAGCAGCCAGAACAGCGGCAGGACCGCGTACACGAACATCACCAGCATGATCACGGTGAGGAGCGGGCTCTTGCCCCGGCGTTTCCCCTTGGCGGATCGGTGCGTGCCTCTCCGGGCCGCGGTGGCGGGCGCGTCGGCGATCGCCGTCACAGCGTCTTCTCCCTTCTCGCCGTGATGATCTGCACGACGTACGCGACGACGACGGTGACGAGGCCGAGCACCACGGCCACGGCGGCCGAGTAGTTGATCTGCTGGCCGTTGAACGCGAGGTTGTAGGCGTACATGTTGGGCGTGTAGCTCGTCGTGATCACCGAGGGCGCGAGCTTCTGGAGGATGTTCGGCTCGTTGAAGAGCTGGAAGCTGCCGATGACCGAGAAGAGCGTGGCCACCAGCAGCGCGGGGCGCAGCGCGGGCAGCTTGATGCTCCAGGCGATGCGGACGGCCCCCGCGCCGTCCATCTCGGCGGCCTCGTAGAGCTCCTCCGGGATGGCCCGCAGCGCGGCGTACAAGATGATCATGTTGTAGCCGACGTACTCCCAGGTCACCATGTTGCCGATGGAGCCGAGCATCCAGGAGCGCGACATCAGGTCGGGGAGCGTGACGCCGAGGGCGTCGCCGATCTGGCCGACCAGGCCGAACTGGTCGCCGTACATGTAGCCCCACATGAGGGCCGCCACCACGGCCGGCACCGCGTACGGCATGAAGATCGTGATGCGGAACAACGACGGCCAGCGCAGCCGGCCGCTGTCGATGGCGAGCGCGCAGAGCAGGGCGATGAGCAGCATGATCGGCACCTGCGCGACCAGGAAGAGCGCCACGCGGACCAGTCCGGCGCCGAACAACGCGTCGCCGATCGCGCGGGTGTAGTTGCCCAGGCCGGCGAAGACCGTGCCACCGATCATGCGTTCCTGGAAGAAGCTGAGGTAGATCGCGTACGCCAGCGGCGCGACCACCGTGATCAGGAACACCAGGAAGAACGGCAGGAAGAAGGCGTAGCCGGCGACGCGTAGACGCAGGAACGGCCGGGCCAGGCCGGCACGGGTGGCCGGCGCGGTCATCCCGTGCTCCTGTGTGATGTTCGCGTTGCCATGGGGACTGGCACTGAACTCTCCTTGTCGGGGCGTGGGCGGCCTGGCAACCGCACCGCTACCTGCGCCATCGCGTCCTGCCGGTGACGGCAGTCGCGATGATGCTGTGTTTACGCAAACATGGTGAAGATGGTCCGTAGTCTGGACTTGCCGCCGGAATCATGTCAATAGGTAACTGTCTGTTAACACAACTGCCCCTTTTTGGCGTTGTTTGTTGCTGGCTGGATCCGTCGTTGACGGACAGGTCATGTTTGCGTAAACATCATGCGAGACTTCGTACGGAGGTGTGAGTGGACGGGGCGGCCCAGGAAACGGCGGCAGGACGGCGCGCGCGCAGACGGCCGTCCATGGCCGATGTCGCCGCGATGGCCGGGGTCTCCAGCCAGACGGTCTCCCGAGTGGCCAACAACCGCACCAACGTCGAGGAAGAGACCCGCCAGCGGGTCCTGTCGGCCATGCGCGTTCTCGGCTACCGTCCCAACACGGCCGCGCGTGCCCTGGTCACCGGCCAGTTCCGCACCCTGGGCCTGATCAGCTTCGGGCTCGGCGCCTTCGGCAACGCCCGGACGGTCGACGCCATCACGCGGGCGGCGCAGCGCGCCGGCTACACCGTGAACATGATCGCCGTCGAGTCGCAGACCGAGCGGGCCGTGCACGAGGCGTTCGATCAGCTCACGATGCAGGCGGTCGACGGCATCGTGCTCATCGAGGCGCAGATCCTCGACACGCCGGCGCTGCGCCTGCCGCCGGGCGTGCCGGTCGTGATGGCCGACGGCGACGTCAGCCACCGCCATCCGATGGTCGACACCGATCAGGCGCTCGGCGCCCGGCTCATCACCCGTCACCTGCTCGACCTCGGTCACGAGACGGTCTGGCACGTCGCCGGGCCCGAGGACTCCTACGCCGCCCGGCGCCGGGCCGAGTCCTGGCACGCGACGCTCAAGGACGCGGGCGCCGCGGTCCCGCAACTGTTGTTCGGGGACTGGAGCGCGGCCAGCGGCTACCACGCGGGCCGCGTCCTGGCCCGGCGGCCCGGCGTGACGGCCGTCTTCGCCGCCAACGACCAGATGGCGCTGGGCGTGATGCGCGCGATGATCCAGGCGGGCCGTCGGGTCCCCGAGGACGTCAGCATCGCCGGCTTCGACGACCTCGACGAGGCCGCCTACCTCTCGCCGCCGCTCACCACCGTCCGCCAGGACTTCGACGTGGTGGCCGAGCGGATCGTGTCGCTCATGGTCGACCAGATCGAGGGCGGCACGGCCCCTTCCGCCACCGCCTTCGTCGCTCCCGAGCTGATCGTCCGGGAGAGCACCGCCGCGCCCCCATCGGCCTGATCCCGCCGCATCACCCCAACAGGAAGGAGGAGCGGCGACCTCGCCTGCCGAGGCCGCCGCGCCGACGATGAACGCCGTACCTCGCGATGTCACGCCGGTCTCCGGCACCGCCCCGTCCCTGGGCGACCGGCTCTGGCGCCGGTTGGGCGGCGTGGCCTTCGGCGGCGACTACAACCCCGAGCAGTGGCCGGCCGAGACGCGGGCGGAGGACCTGCGCCTCATGGCCGAGGCCCGGGTCAACCTCGTCACCGTCGGCGTGTTCGGCTGGGCCCGCGTGGAGCCCGCGCGCGGCGCGTACGATTTCTCCTTCTTCGACCAGGTCCTGGATGACCTGCACGCGCACGGGATCACCGCCGACCTGGCCACCATGACCGCCTCCCCGCCGCCCTGGCTCGCCCACGAGCACCCCGAGATCCTGCCGGTCACCGCGGACGGCACGGTGCTGGGTCCCGGCGGGCGGCAACACTTCTGCCCGTCCAGCCCGGTCTACCGGGAACGCGCCGCGCTGCTGGCGGAGCGGCTGGCCGAGCACTACCGCGGTCATCCGGCCCTCGGGATGTGGCACGTCGGCAACGAGTACGGCTGCCACATCCCGGCCTGCTACTGCGACGTCTCGGCGGACGATTTCCGCCGCTGGTTGCGGGAGCGGTACGCCGACGACGTCGAGGCGCTGAACGACGCCTGGTCCACGGACTTCTGGTCGCAGCGGTACGCGTCTTTCGACCACATCCGCCCGCCCCGCGTGGCCCCCACGTACCCCAATCCGGCCCAGCAGCTCGACTACCTGCGCTTCAGCAACGAGGCCTTGCGGGCCTGCTTCGACCTGGAGGCCGGCATCCTGCGGCGGGTCACGCCCGACGTGCCGATCACCACGAACTTCCTGATGGGGCTGAAGGCCGTGGACGTCTTCGACTGGGCGCCGCGGCTGGACGTGGTGGCGGTCGACTCCTATCCCGACCCCCACGACGAGCGGCCGCACCTCCTCCCTGGCCTGGTGTACGACACGATGCGCGGCGCCGGGGGCGGGGATCCCTGGATCCTGATGGAGCAGGCGCCGAGCGCGGTGAACTGGCGGGCCAGGAACGCGATCAAGCAGCCGGGCCAGATGCGGCTGTGGAGCTGGCAGGCCATCGCGCACGGCGCCGACGCGATCCTGTACTTCCAGTGGCGGCAGTCACGAGGTGGTGCCGAGAAGTTCCACTCGGGCATGGTGCCGCACGCGGGCGCCGACAGCCGGGTCTACCGCGAGATCGCAGCGCTCGGCAAGGAGCTGGCCTCGGTGCCCGACCTGGCCGGCACGCGGGTCCGCAACCAGGTGGCGATCCTGCTCGACTGGAACAGCTGGTGGGCGCTCGAGCTCGACTCTCACCCCTCCGACGGCGTACGCCAGGAGGACCGGCTGCTCGACCACTACGGCCCCCTGTTCGACCTCGGCGTGGGCGTGGACGTGGTGCCGCCATCGGCGGATCTCTCCGGCTACGCGCTCGTCGTCGTGCCGAACCTGTACCTGCTGTCGAGCGAGGACGCGCGGCGCGTGACGGCGTACGTCTCCGGCGGCGGCGCGCTGGTCGTCTCCTTTTTCAGCGGGATCGTGGACGAGCACGACCGGGTGCACCTGGGCGGCTACCCCGCGCCGCTGCGCGAGGTCCTCGGAGTGCGGGTGGAGGAGTTCAGCCCGGCCGCCGAGCACGAGACGTTCCCCGTCCGTGGCTACGGGGCGCTGGCAGATCTCGAAGGGGTCGCCGACCTGTGGCGTGAGGACCTGCAACTGGCCGGCGCCGAGCCGGAGATGGCCTTCGACTCCCAGGGCTGGGCCGGCCGCCCGGCCGTGACCAGGCACGAATACGGCGAGGGCACGGCACGCTACCTCTCGACCCGCCTCGACGCGGCGACCATGCGGGCGATCCTCGGCCGGGCGCTCGCCGAAGCAGGCGTGACCCCCGTCGTCGCGGGCCTGCCTGCCGGGGTGCAGGCGAGCGTCCGCGACGGCGCCGGTCGCCGCTTCCTGATCCTGCTGAACCACACCGGCGACAAACACGACATCACCCTCCCGCGCGAGTGGACCGACGCGCTCGCCCCTTCGGGGGAAGGGATCGACGTGGTCACCTTGCCGCCCTCCGGCGTGGCTGTGCTCCGCGCAGTCCAATAAGGGTCACTCTGTGTGAAATCTCCACTGTTACCGTCACGAACTGTGTGCTGACAAAGAGTCAGCACGCCATTCGGGATGATTCTTCGCATCTGTACCTTGAAGTACATGTGCCCCATCGGCATAGTGGACCGAACCACAGGCGTCCCAGTCGTGGCGGGCATTCTCGGGGGCGGTATCGGCTCGCGACTGCCCAGCGCCGCATCACCACGCGCGGAATTGGACATGAGGAATGAGTTCGCCCCCCACGATCCGTACCAAGCTGCTCAGGATTCTCCTGCTTCCGCTGGTCTCCATGGTCGCGTTATGGGGATTCATCGCGTACTCCAGCGTGGAGGAGATCGTCACGGTCTCCCAGACACAGGACCGCTGGGAGGGCATCGGGTCGCCGGTGCTGCAGCTGATCGTCGAGTTACAGCGGGAGCGGCAGCTTTCCGCGGAGGCGCCGCGGGGCACGGCGACGTCCGTGCCGCTGGCCCATCAGCGGCGGGTCACCGACGCCAAGGTCGAGCGCCTGCGTCAGATCATCGGATCCGTTGACGGCGAGTCGGCGGACGGAGAGACCCCGGCCCAGGTGCGGGCGCTGGTGCAGGCGCTCGACGGGTTACGGTCGCTGCGCGAGTCCGCCGACGGGGGCGTGCTGGCCCCGCCGCTGACGATCATCGATGCGTACAGCAACCTGATCGCCGTCGCCAACAAGCAGTTCAACGACCGTGACGTGCTGAGCGACGTCTCGTCCTTCCGCTCGGTCCGTGGCATGGCCGCCTACAGCGCCGCAGCGGAGTACCTGGGCCGGGAGCACGCCGTGCTCACCAGCACGATGGTGCAGCGCAGGATGACGCCCACCGACCGCGCCGCGTTCGTCGCCGCGTTCACCAGCCGCAGGATCGTCTTCGCCAACGCCGAGCGCGACGTCGGCCCCGAGCTGCGGGTGAACTACGACAAGCTGGTCAACAGCGCCGCCTACACGCGGCTGGTGGAGGCGGAGGACGAGCTGTTCACGTGGGACACCAGCGGTGGCGCGCCGCCGGTGGACCCCGCCCAGTGGAAGACCGACGCCACCGCCATGCTCGGCGCGATCTATCTCGACACGCAGAAGGAGCTCGACCGCACCGTGGCCGAGGCGGAGTCGCTGAAGACCGGGGCCTACTGGCGGATCGGGCTGGTCCTGCTCCTGGGGCTGGCCGCGGTGCTCGCGTCGGTGGCGTTGTCGTACCGGTTCGGCCAGTCGCTGATCTCCGAGCTGCGGAGACTGCAGGCGTCGGCGGCCGAGATGGCCGAGCAGCGGCTGCCCCGCCTGGTCGAGCGGCTGCGCCGCGGCGACGACGTGGACCCGGCCACCGAGGCCCCCGGTCTCGACCCGGCCGACACCGCCGAGGTAGACCGGCTGGTACACGCGTTCTCCGAGGTACGCCGCACGGCCGTCGAGGCCGCGGTGGGGCAGGCGAGCCTGCGCAAGGGCGTCGGACAGGTCTTCCTCAACCTGGCCCGGCGTAACCAGGCGCTGCTCCACCGCCAGCTCACGCTGCTCGACACCATGGAGCGGCGGGTCGAGGAGCCGGAAGTCCTGGAGGACCTGTTCAAGCTCGACCACTTGACCACCCGCATGCGGCGGCACGCGGAGAACCTGATCATCCTGTCCGACTCCGCTCCGGCGCGCCGCTGGCGTGACCCGGTGCCGCTGTTCGACGTCGTCCGCTCGGCGGTGCTGGAGGTCGAGGACTACACCCGCGTCACCGTCGCGCCCATGCCGAATGCTCCGCTGCTGATCGGCGCCGTGGTCACCGACGTGATCCACCTGCTCGCGGAGCTGGTGGAGAACGCCACCGTCTTCTCCCCGCCGGACACGAGCGTGCAGATCCGCAGCATGACGGCGGCCAACGGCTTCGCGCTCGAGGTCGAGGACCGGGGGCTCGGGTTGAACCAGGCCACCCTCGACGAGGTCAACGCCCGGCTGGCCGAGCCGCCGGAGTTCGACCTGGCCGACAGCGACCGGCTCGGACTGTTCGTGGTGTCCCGGCTGGCGGCGCGGCACGGCATCAAGATCATGCTGCGGCGTTCGCCGTACGACGGGACCACCGCGATCGTGCTGCTGCCGTCGGCGTTGCTGGCCGGCGCCGACGCCCCGGCCGTCGCCGCGGCGGCGCGGCCGGCGGAGCACGCCGCCCGCGGGGGCCGGCCCATGCGGGCGCTCGGGACGGCGCAGGCCGACGCCCCTCCCCGTGGCACGGCCGTCGCCCAGGGTCCCTTCCCGGCCTTCGCCCCCGAGCCCTTCCCGGGCGCCGCGCCGGAGGACTTCCCGTCCACTGCGCCCTTCGCCGCCGTGGTGCCGGAGGCCAGGAACGGCAGGGAAGTCCCCCAGGGGCAAGAGGACCCGGCCGTACCGGCGGAGGCAGGCGTCCTGGACGGTACGCCGGACGTGCCGTCGCGAGCCCCGGAGCCCGAGCGCGTGACGTGGTTCGAGGCCGCCCCCAGGCCGCGCCCGGCAGCGCCGGGGCCGCCGGGCGGGGCCGCCGGCGGACCGGGCAACGGGTCCGTCACCGGGCCGACACGGCGGAAGACCACCGGCACCGCCCGGCCCTCAGCCCCGGACGTCGAGTGGAGCGTCGCGGTGCCGGCCGAGGAGACGACCGAGGACCTCGACGGGCTGCCGATGCGGGTACCGCAGGCCAACATGGCTCCCCAGTTGCGTGCCACCAGGCGCGTGCAGTCGCGCGCGGTCTCGGTGCGCTCGCCGGAAGAGCACGCACAGCTCATGTCGTCCATGCAACGCGGCTGGCAGCAGGGCCGCAGCCAAGCGGAGCAGAGACCAGACATGTGGAATCGAAAGGACGACCACCCCGATGCCCGACCCCAGAAGTGAACTGAGCTGGCTGCTCGACGACCTCACCCAGCGCGTCTCCGGCATCCGGCACGCCATCGTGCTGTCCGCCGACGGGCTGGCCATGGGCGGCTCCCGGGAGCTCACCCGGGAGGACGCCGAGCACCTGTCCGCCATCTCCGCCGGCAGCCACAGCCTCGCCATGGGCGCGGGACGGCACTTCGGCATGGGCGGAGTGCGGCAGACGATCATCGAGCTGGAAGGCGGCTTCCTGTTCGTCACCGCGGCGGGCCAGGGCGCCCGGCTGGCGGTGCTCGCCTCGGGCGACGCCGAGCTGGGCATGGTCACGTACGAGATGGCGCTGATGGTCAAGAGGGTGGGCGAGCACCTCTCCGCACAGCCGAGGGGAGCGGCACCGGCACCCGCCTGGAACGGCGCGAGACCGTGACAGGCGAGGATCCCGGGCCGCTGATCCGGCTGTTCGGGCTGACCGGGGGCCGGGCGCGCCCGCAGGGCGAGGCGTTCGACCTGGTGGCCATCGTCACGACGGTCGGCGCGGGCTTCCACGAGTCTTCGGACCTGATCCCGGAGCACCACGCCGTGTTGTCATTGTGCCGCAGGCCGACCCCGGTGGCGGACGTCGCAGCGCACCTCAGGCTGCCGCTCAACATCACCCGGGTGATCCTGGGCGACCTGCGGCGCGAGGGATTGGTCACCATCGAGCGGCCGCGTCCCGCGGCGCAGACGATCGACGAACGTATCTACAGGGAAGTGCTGCATGGACTTCGCAGCCTCTGAGCCGGGGGCGACCGCGACCGCCTCGGCCTTGGCCATCAAGATCCTCATCGCGGGCGGCTTCGGCGTCGGCAAGACGACCATGGTGGGCACGATCAGCGAGATCCGGCCGCTGCACACCGAGGAGCTGCTGAGCGAGCGAAGCGTCGGGGTGGACGACACCTCGGGCGTGGAGTCCAAGACCACGACCACTGTGGCGCTGGACTTCGGCCGGATCACGATCCGTGAGGGGCTGTGGTTGTACCTGTTCGGCACGCCCGGGCAGGACCGGTTCTGGTTCATGTGGGACGAGCTGGCCCTCGGCGCGCTGGGCGCGGTCGTGCTCGCCGACACCCGCCGCCTGGAGGACTGCTTCCCCGCGGTGGACTACTTCGAGCAGCGCGGCGTGCCCTTCGTGGTCGGGGTGAACTGCTTCGACGGCGCCCGCCGCCACGACCCGGCGAAGGTGCGGCGGGCGCTGTCGCTGAACGAGACCATCCCGATCGTGCTGTGCGACGTGCGCGATCGCGAGTCGGTCAAGCGGGTGCTCACCACGCTCGTCACGTACGCGGTGGAAGGCCGATGACGGCGCGGGCCGCCATGAGACGCTCCATCTCGTCGCGGCCCGTGTCGCGGCCCGTGTCGCCGCCTGTGTCGCCGCCCGCCACTTCGTCGGCCCAGGCGAGCAGGCGGCTCAGGTGGGGGCCGGTCGCGGCGCTCACGATGCGGGGGCTGCCGGCGACGACCTCGCCGCCGGTGCCGTCGATGGTGATGAGCGTGCCCTCCGGGATGGTCCGCCCGCCCGCCCGGATGGCGGCGGCGTCGATCGTGAGGCCGGCGGCCCCCACGACGGCGGGTTTGCCCATGGCACGCGCGACGACGGCGGCGTGACTGGTCGGTCCGCCGAGGGCGGTGACCACTCCCGCGGCGGCGGCCAGGCCGTGCATGTCGAGCGGGGACGTCTGCGGACGTACCAGGATGACCGGGCCGTCCGCTGCCATCCTGACCGCCGCGTCGGCCGTGGTCGCCACCCGGCCGGCCGCCACACCCGGGCAGGCGCCCAGCCCACGAGTGAGGACGTCGGCCGTGTCGACGGCGGTGTCGATCCGGGGCGTGCGAGCGCTCTGGAGATGCTGCGGCGAGACCCGCAGCAGTGCCTCGCGGCGGTCGATGACGCCCGCGTCGGCCAGGTCGACCGCGACGCGGACGGCGGCGCGTCCCGCGAGGCCGCCGGGGCGCACCTGCAGGATCCACAGCTCGCCGGCCTCGAAGGTGAACTCCACGTGGCAGGCGTCGCGGTAGTGCTGCTCGACGCGGCGCAGGGCGTCCACGAGACCGGCCCACACGGCCGGCTCCCGCCCGGACAGCTCGTGGAGCGGCCGGGTCATCGACGTCCCGGAGACGACGTCGTCGCCCTGGCGGCCGAACAGGACGTCGCCGTAGGGGACGTTCTCGCCGGTGTTGGGGTCGCGGCTGAACGCGACGCCGCTGCCGCTGTGGTCGTCGCGGTTGCCGTACACCATGGCCTGCACGGTCACGGCGGTGCCGCGATCGTGCGGGATGCCGTGCAGGTCGCGGTAGGTCCGGGCGCGGGGTGTGTCCCATGACGCGAACACGGCCTCGACGGCCAGCTTCAACTGCCGCATCGCGTCGTCGAAGACCACGCCCCGAACGGCGGCGGCGAAGCCGGCCAGGAACCGCCGGCGCGCGTCGCGCGCGAACTCCGGGTCGCCGGTCTCGGCCGCCAACCCCGCCGCGGCCTCTGCGGTGAGGCCGAGGTTGAGGACCGTGTCCATCATGCCCGGCATGGACACGCTGCCGCCCGAGCGGACCGACACCACCAGCGGCCGATCCGGCCCGCCGAGGCGCCGGTCCGTGGCGGCTTCGAGCTCGGCGACGGCGGTCGCCAGCTCGGCCTCGAGGCCGTCGGGAAACCGGCCGTCACGGAGAAAGGCGCGGCAGGCTCCCGTGCTGATGACGAATCCCGGAGGCACGGGCAGCCCAAGACGCCGCAGGGCGATCAGACCGGAGGCCTTGCCGCCGAGCACGCTCGCGGGCTCCTCGGTTTCCGCTGAGAGTGGGTGGACCCAGATCATCGATGTACCCTGTCGGCGTGCCGAACTCGCCCCATAAGACCAGTCCTGACCTGTTGGTGCTGCATACTCTTCGCTGCATCGGATTCGCCGCCCTCGACCGCGTGGCCGAAGCGGCGGGCCTGCCCGAGTCCGACGCCGAGTCCGAGCTGATCGATCTCGCGGTGGCCGGCCTCGTCACCCGCCTTCCGGGTGACTTCGGCGGGTGGGGTCTGACCGACGCCGGTCGCGCCGCGGACGCCGAGCGGATCTCCGACGAGCTGGACGCGGCCGGCGCCCGGACGGCGGTGGCCGGGGCCTACGACGACTTCATGGTGCTCAACCCGGAGCTGCTCGATCTCTGCACGGCCTGGCAGACCCGATCCGTCGACGGCGTCGCGACGCTGAACGATCACACCGATGCCGCCTACGACTCCCGGGTCCTGGATCGGTTCACGGAGTTCGACCGGCGTGCCGGCGTCGTCTGCGCGGACCTGGCCGCGGCGATGCCGCGGTTCCAGCGGTACCGCGGCCGGCTGGCCGGCGCGCTCGGCCGCGCGAGGTCCGGAGAGGTGCGTTACGTGACGGACGACCTCGCCTCGTACCACACGGTGTGGTTCCAGCTTCACGAAGACCTGCTCGTCACCTTGGGGATTCCCCGCCACTGAGCCGCCGCGGCGTGGGCGGCGCCTCGGCCGTGCGCCCGGGCGATGATCGTGCCCGCCTGGATGCGTACCGCGGCCTCGGTGGTGTCATCGATGTCCCGGACACCGAGGGCGGAGGACAGGACGGCGTGCTCGTCGAGGACGAGGCGGAGGCCCGGCCAGGCGTCCGGTGCGAACACGCGCCCCAGGCAGCCGGCGAGGTCGCCGATCCTGAGCCGTACGAGACGGCCGATCTCGGCGGGGTCATGCGTCACGACGGCCACGGTGATCCGATCGCCCGGGTGGGCGGCGCGGACGGCTTCCTCGGCCGCCTCCAGACGGCCGGCGCCGATGACCGCGATCACGCCGTCGGCGTCGAACCCTACCGGCCGGCCGGTGATCTGATCAGGCAACTCGGCGGGTGGCTCCCAGGCGTCCTGGGCCGGTTGCGCGGGGGTGACGAACGGCAGATGCGGTGGATCCCATGTGTCGGCGAGGTCGAGGTCGGCCAGATGCCGGCAGGCACGTGCCACGTCGAAGGGGTCGCCGAATCCGGGCGCCGTGCCGGCCAGGTGGCCGGCTCCGTTCAACAGCGTGAGGACCAGCTCGGCCAGTCGCACCCGTCTCGGGTGGCGCGGTGCGCGTGACTCCAGCGCGAGCGCGAGCAGCAGCGCCTCCAGCCTGGCGACCTGCGCCAGCACGGTGCGGCCGGGCTCGTCGTCGATCACTCCGGCCAGCGAGCGCAACCGCAGGCTCCCGCCCGCTGGGGTGTCGCCGGTCAACGGCAAGCGTTCGAGCCAGACGCGGGCGAACGCGCCCAGCGCCTCGGCCAGGTCCGGTGGCGACAGCGCGGCGGGCGTGTCCGTGTGCTCGATCGACTCGACCAGGACCGCCAGGTAGAGTGCGCGCTTGCTCGGGAAGTTCGAGTACACCGCGCCACGGGTCAGCTCGGCCCGCTCCGCGATCCGGTCGATCTTGGCGTCGGCGTATCCGCGTTCGGCGAACTCCTCCCTGGCGGCGGCCAGCACCGCCGCTCGAGTACGCTCCTGCTGCTGTGCCCGGGTCAGCCGGACCATTCGCCCTCCTCGATGCTCACATCATTCGGATGTTCTTATCATCTCAGATGTGTCGGGGCGAACATATCGAGTGTGGGGGCGTACCGCGGACCTTCAATCGGGGCGGCCCTGAAGACGCGCCATATCCTTTGTGTGTGACCACAAAAGTGTCGGTGGAGGACCTGCTGCGCTCTCCCGCCCTCCAGTTGCGGCTCCTGGCCGGCGAGGCGGGACTGGGGCGCTCGGTGTCGTGGGCGCACGTCAGCGAGCTCGACGACCCCACGCCCTGGCTGCTCGGCGCGGAGGTCATCATGACGACGGGCATCGCGATCCCGCGCCAGGCCGCCAGGCAGCGTGCCTATCTGGAACGGCTCGACGACGCGGGCGTCTCCGCGCTCGCCCTGTCGGCACAGCTGCACGTGCCGCCGTTGCACGATACCTTCATCGAGGCCGCCGAGGAGCGGGGGATGCCCGTGCTCGAGGTGCCGCTGGCCGTGCCGTTCATCGCGATCGCCCAGGAGGTGGCCGCGGCGGTGCAGGAGGACGCCAGGCAACGCCTCGGCGCGCAGCTCCAGGTGTTCGGGGCGCTGCGCTGGCTGGCGGCCGAGGACCTCGACACCGCGACGTTGTTCAAACGTCTCGAGCGGCTGTCCGGCTATGAGGTCTACCTCTGCACCCCGCAGGGCCGGCCGTTGTTGCGCGGAGTGCCGGTGCCCGATGTGGCCGTGCTGCCTTCCGAGCCGGAAGCGCCGCCCACCATTCCCGGCGGCTTCGTCCTGCCGGTGCCGGCGCCGGGCGGGCCCGCGGGCTTTCTCGTCGCGTTCGAACGCCAGGGCGCCAGGCCCGCCGGGCTGGCCGTGGTGCAGCACATCGCCACGGTGGCCGCCCTGCAGGTGGCCATGGCCCGCCACGAGCGCGAGACGCTGCGTCGCCAGGGCGCGGAGACCCTGTCCGAGCTGCTCCAGGACGTCCTGGATCCCGCCACGGCGCGGCGGCGGCTGGTCAGGATGGGGTTGCCCGGCGAAGCCGAGCTGGCCCTCCTCGTGATCAGGAACGTGCCCGACGAGGCCATCCACCGCGCGCTCGACGATCAGCCGCACCTCATGCTCCGCAGGGGTGACGACCGCTACGTGCTCGGCTCGCCCGCCCTCGAGGCCGCCGTCGCGGCGCTGCCCGATGTGGCGGCGGGCATGAGCAGGCCGTTCCCGCCGGGGGAGTCCCTGCAGGTCCCCAAGCGGGAGGCGGTGTGGGCGGCGTCCTCGGCGTCCGAGTCGGGGCGCGCCCTGGTCCACTACGGCGACGACACCACCGGCAGGTGGCTGCCCGACGACCCGTGGGCGCTCACCGCGCTGGTCGAGAACGTGCTCGGCAAGGTGCTCGCGTACGACTCCGCGCACGGCTCCCATCTGCTGACGTCCGTGCGGACCTGGATGGAGCGCGACCGGCGTACCGAGGACGCCGCGGCCGCGCTGCACATCCATCCCAACACGCTGGCGTACCGGCTGCGCAGGTTCGCCGAGCTGACGGGCCGCGACCTGTCGTCCACCGGGGCGTTCGCCGAGGTGTGGCTGGCGTTGCGGGCCGGACGTCAGCTCGGTCTCATGGACTGAGGGTCAGCGGGGTGGTGACGATCAGGGCCCATTCCTCGCTGGACGACGGGCTGTCGTCGATCCAGGTGATCGTCGGTCTGCCCTGGCTGTTCAGGGTCATGGCCAGGGCGCCGGAACTCGGCGCCCTCGTCACCGCGGTGCTCTCGCACCGGCCATCGGTGCAGGTGGCGAGCATGAGCCAGGCTCGGTCCTGGTCCTCGTACGCGACCAGCACCCGGCCCGCCCGGTCCAGGACCAGGGCCGGAGTGGTGTGGAACCAGTCTCCGGCGGCCAACGTGATCACGTCCGCCTGGGCGCAGTCGGGCGTGCGGCAGTCGAGCAGCTTGGCCGCGCCGTCCTTCTGGTCCCTATAGGCGATCACCGGGCGGCCGTCCGCCCGGACCGCCAAGGCGAGACCCGTGTCCGGTCCCCGCAGGTCGTAGCGGCTCCAGGGGTGGTGAGGGACGGGGCTGGCCACGCGGGGCCGCAGGCATTCGGCGTCCGCGCAGGTGATGACATGAATCTGACCGGTGTTGTGGTTGTACCGGGCGGCGACGGGACGGTCGTCCGGCGCCATCGTGACGGCCAGATGGTGCGGATCGGGGAAATACGCGCTCTTGTCCAGGCGCGCGACCTGCCGCGCCCGCGGACGCGAGCAGCTGACATCCGGGCAGAAGATGAAGGAGACGACGTCCTCGACCGGACTCGTGGGCCCCTTCACCTGCTCCTCTTCGGAGAGGGCGAAGACCAGGCCGCCGCCCTTCCGCACGGCCAGCGCCAGCCCGGTCCGGTAAGGCGACACCGCGATGGGCGCGGCGCCGGGGGCGGGCACACATCTGTCCGCCTCGCACGTCAGCAGTCTGAGCATGTCACGGGTCCAGGCGGTCAGCAGGAGCCGCCCGTCGGGCAGGCGCGCGCTGGCCGTGCTGGGAATCGCCTCCGGGTCGGGGCCGGGCGGTCGCACCCACGAGAAGCTCGTCGCCCGGCAGGAGACGTCGGGACAGGCCAGCAGGCTGGTGTTGTGCTCCCAGCCGTCGGCGACCACGATCAGGCCCTGGCCCCGGCCGGGGTGCACGTCACGCAGCTCCAACCGGCGGTACCCGTGATTGACGGAGGAGGCCGGTACGTCCGGTGCTTTCCACCATGCGGTCACCTTCGTCTCGGCGACCTCCAGCCAGCCGAACGGGTTGACCAGCACGATCCCGCTGAACAGCAGCCCCGGCAGCGCAGACACCGCCCACAGTCGGGGTTCGACCGATCGCGGCGGGCTGTCGGGCAGGCCGGTTGCCAGCACCTCGTCGTCGACTTCCGTGCGCCAGGCCATGCAATGGAGGAACTGGCGCGCGACCACGGCGGCCTGGAAGGGCGTCACGGCCAGCACCAGCGCGGGTCCGGCCAGACTCCATGCGACGGTCACGAGCGCGTCGGGCAGCCGGCTCACCCCCTGCTCCACGGCCCACGTCACCGCGGCGGGCACGATGACGACGCCGAAGGCCAGCGTGAGCGCGGTCGCCGGCATGCGGAGCTCGCCCAGCCGGTAGGCGTGGCGGATCGACCCCGGCGCCGTGCAGTCGTGCAGCAGGACGCTGGGCACGGCCAGGACGCCCGGCATCACCGCCACCAGTACCAGCGCCACCATGACGGTCGTGGCCGTCCCTTCCCACTCGATCAGCGCCAGCACGCCGAGTCCGGCGGCTATGGCCGCCCCGGACCCGAGCACGGCCGCCACGACGAGGAAGAGAAGGGCCGGCAGTCGCCGCACCGCGGCCCGCAACGCCGCGACGTTCGACGCCGGCCGGCCGACCAGCCTGCCCGCTGCGAGGATCACCGTCGCGGCGAACACCACCGCCTGCGCGACGACCCAGAGCACCAGCAACCCGCCCGTCACGATCAGCAGCGTGGCGTGGAAGTCCGGCACCACCTCCAGCCGGCCGTTGACCAGCACCGCCGAGTCGCCCAGCACCACCCCGAGCACCAGCAGCGAGAACACGGCGAGCGGCACGTACACCAGCAGTCCGGGCAGTGCGAGATGCATCAGGTGCCGTCCGGCGCTCAGGTAGCTCCGCCACCACACGCCTGACTTTCGTAACTCCTGGACGTGGTCCACGGGGGAACGGTGGCAGGAGGCTTGCCCGCTTCGCTCCTCAGTTGCGGGAAACGGTCTGGTCGCGGCGGATCAGGCGTTTGCCGAGCCGCTGGGCCGGCGCCTCGATCAGGTGGTACGAGGCGATGCTGAGCGGGATGAGGACCACGAAGTACAGGACCAGGTCCGGCAGCACGGACAGCAGGAGAGGGTGCAGCAGGTAGACGGAGAAGCTGATCACCCCGAGCCGCGTCAACCAGCGCGGAAACTCCCGCCTCCGCAGCGTGAGCCCCAGCGCGAAGACGGCGAACGCCAGCACGATCGCGGGCGCCCAGGCGGGATCGTCCTTGGCGGGGAGCGCGCAGCCGAGCACGGCCGCCACCGCGACGGCGGCGGCGCGCCAGGAGATCGTCCCCTGCTCGGCGCGGTACACGGCCGTCCCCGCGAACATGGTCGCCAGGATGATCACACCCTGCCAGGTGCCGGCCCGGCTGCCCAGGACCACGAGCGCCAGCCCGAGAAGACCACCCGCGGCCACGGCCGCCGTACGGGCCCTGCCGTGCCCGAGCACGGTCACCGCGATGGCCCCGACGACCGCCAGGCCCAGCAGCGCGGCAGGCACGTCGGCCCGGCCGCCGATCGTCGCCCGGGGGAGCAGCAGGCCCAAGGGCACCGCGGCCAGCGCCAGAGTGACCGCGATCCCCGCCGACCGGTGCGCCTGCCGTACGGCGAACAGCGCCACGCTGATCAGGTAGAACGCCATCTCGTACGAGAGTGTCCACGTCACGCTGATGACGGCGGGCAGATTGAGCAACTCCTGCAGCATCGTCAGGTTGCCCAGAACGACCAGAGGCGGCGAGCGCTCGCTCAGCCCGGGATGCAGCGGCAGCACGCCGGCCTGCGCGAGCAGGAGCGCCAGGCAGCAGGCGGCGAGCAGGAGGGGGAGGAGGCGGAAGGCCCGGCCGGTCCAGAAGGCACGCAGGTCGCCGCGCCGCTCCAGAGAGGCGGGGATGATGTACCCGCTGACCAGGAAGAACACGAACACGCCCCACGTGCCCAGATCGATCCGGCGGTCCACCTCCGCCCAGACGCCCGGGATGAAGGTCCAGCCGGCGTGGTGCATCGTGACGGCCAGCGCGGCCGGCCCCCGCAGGGCGTCCAGCCAGGCCAGCCGGGCAGGGGCCGCGAACATCTGTGGGATTCTAGACCAAAAGGGTCGAACGGCCGGACACTTGCTCTTTTATTGACACCTGTCCATTATTTGGAGCTATGTCGCTGCAGCCCGGCTCGATCGCGGGGTGGTGTGCCAGCCGTACGGCGATCGCGACACGCTGCTGGAAGCCGCGCCCGGCCTCGCCCGGCGCAAGCTGCCGCTGGAGCTCGACGACATCTCGCTCTCCCGGGACAGGCGGTGGCCTTCGTCAACGCCTGGGTGGTGGAGGGGGACGATCCGCTCGACCCCGAGGAGTTCACCGAACGGCTCATGCGGACGCACGTCCTTTCAAGCACAAGGAACAGGACCGGTGAACATGATCAGTCGACTTCTCCAGCGCCGGCTGAAGCTGCCCCCGCCGTCGACCAGGGACCTCGTCGTCCAGCGAGACCTTCGGGTGCCGATGCCCGACGGGGTCGAGCTGCTGGCCGACCGGTGGGCGCCCCGGGCCGGGGGTTCGGGGCTGCCGACCGCGCTCATCCGCTGCCCGTACGGCCGGCGCGGCGTGCTGGCGCTGGGGATGGCACGGCCGCTGGCCGAGCGCGGGTTCCAGGTGCTGATCCAGAGCACCCGCGGCGGCTTCGGCTCCGGCGGCGCCTTCGACCCGCTGCGCCAGGAACGCGAGGACGGCCTGGCCACGCTGGACTGGCTGACCAAGCAACCTTGGTTCGGCGACTCCATCGTCCTGGTCGGCGTCAGCTACATGGGATCTCACAGCGCCTCCACCACGTTCGGCAACAACCTCTGGAACGCCTCCGCCTGCCGGATCCCCGCGTCGCCCGTGACCTTGCGGGCGTGGTTGCCGCGCTGCTCGGCGCGTTGCCGGTAGTACTCCTGGAGATACTGCTGCGCGGCCATCGCCGCCATCGCCTCGACCTTCCGCTCGAAGACAGGGGTGATGTCCACGTAGACGGTGGGGGTGAATCCGCACAACTCGGGCTGGTGCGGTTCGAACACCAGGAACTCCGACGGCGGGGCCGTACGGAAGCCGCTGGCCACCCCGGCGCCTGAGGTGAGCAGCCGGGCCTGCGCGACTGCTGCGTGGGCCGCGGGGTGATCGGGGTTGAACGGGTCGTGCTCCGGGTGGGTGAGCACGACGTGCGGGGCGAAGTCGCGCATCAACTCGGCCAGCCGGTCCACGGCCTCCGGCCCGACCCTGAGCGGATAGTCGCCGAGGTCGAACGCCTCGAACCGGGCGCCCACCGCCGAGGCGGCCTTCGAGGCCTCCTCGTGCCGGATGCACTTGACGTTCTCCTCGGTCTGGCCCGGCTGCTTCCACAACTCGCCGGACTCGCCCCGCTCGCCGTACGACAGAGCGACCACCAGGGCCTCGCCGCCACGGGAGGTGTGGCGGGCGACGGCGCCGGCCGCCCGCCAGACGAAGTCCGCGCTGTGCGCACCGACCACCAGCATCCTGCGTTCGCTCACTTCGCCCCTGCCAACCAGAGAGAGTTGCCGACGGCCATGGTCCGGATGTCCTTTTCGGTGAAGCCCTCGGCGAGCAGCCGGTCGGCGAGCAGCGCGAGGCCGTCCTCCACGGGCGGGTTGAACGGCTGGCCGAGGTCGCTGGAGAGTACGGAATGCTCGGGTCCCGCGGCCTTGATGTGCTCCACCCACGTCTCCCACGAGATCTTGCCGCTGTGGGGGGTGGTGAAGCAGCGTTCGAGCAGGGCGCCCTTGGCAGCGAGCGCCCGCTGCCGCTCGACCGCGACCCGCTGGGACGTGAACTCGGGATGCGTGATCACGATCCGGCGGACACCCTCCTCCACGGCCGCGTCCACCACCACGTCGATCTCGTCCGCGCTGAGGTGGCCGGTGGCGAGCGTCATGTCGTGCTTGGCGATCACCCGCAGCACCTGCCGTGTTTCCTTGAGCACGCTGCTGCCGGATCCCAACACGTCCACCGGATCGGCCAAGATGCCCTCTTCCCGCAACTCGGCCTGCAACCTGGCCCACATGGGCGGTGTCGCTCCCTCGGGGTCGGTGGCCGTACAGGCCCGCTGGTTGGCGCTGTCCACCGTGGGCAACCACACGACCTGCGCGCCACCCCGGGCGGCGATCTCCACGGCGATGGGATTCATGCCACCGACAGCGGCGTTCAGGGTGATCGCACCGACCGCGCCGAACCCGGGCACCGCCGCCCGCACCACCGCGGCCCGCTCCGCCGTGGGCACGTAGTGCGACTTGAGCACGAATCCCGCCAGCCCCACCTCGGCGAAGCGCGTCGCCAGGCTGAGGTCGTCTGTTCGCCTGCGCATCACGTCGGGCGCCACGTGGATGTGGATGTCATAGGCGCCGGTGACGAGCTCACGAGCTCGAGCGGAGGGCCGGGGATGGTCCGCCATGCCTGTCTCCCATGTTCTCGGCAGGCGACGAGTCTACGTCGGTGTCCGTTCTACCGATGTGAACACAGAGAGCCAAAGCCGCTCATGACCCGAGCCGGTCGGCGCGGTCGAGCAGGGCGCGGCGTTCGGTTTCCACGTGGGAGAGGTCGGCGGCCTGCCGGAACAGGGCGGCGGCGCGGTCCCGGTCGCCGTGGCGGGCGGTGAGGTCGGCCTCGGCGGCCACGGCCGGCGGGTAGTCGTCGAGCGCGCCCCCGGCGCGGGCCGCCGCGAGCAGCGCCAGCCCGGCCGCGGGACCGTGCGCGTAGCCGTGCGCCACGGCACGATTCAGCTCGATCACCGGCGAGGGCTGGATCCGGGCGAGCTCGTCGTACCAGGTCGCGATCGCCCGCCAGTCGGTGGCGTCGGCGGACGCCGCGGTGGCGTGGCAGGCGGCGATCCTGGCCTGCAGCGCGTACGGGCCGTCCTGCCGCGTCCTGGCCAGAACGGCCAGGCCTTCGGCGATCGCCGCGTGATCCCAGCGGGAACGGTCCTGCCTGTCGAGGGTGAGCAGATTGCCGTCGGCGTCCCGGCGCGCGTCGCGACGGGAGTGCTGGAACAGGAACAGGGCCTGCAGCGCCGAGATCTCCGGCTGATCCGGCATGAGCTGCTCCAGCAGCCGGACGAGGCGGATCGCCTCATCCGCGAACGCGGGCTCGCCGCCGGCGTCGTAGCCGCGCGTGAACAGCAGATACAGCACGGCGAGCACGCCGGGCAGCCGCTCGGCGAGTGCCGGGCCGGCCGGCACCCGGTACGGGATGCCGGCGTCCGCGATCTTCGTCTTGGCCCGGGTCAGACGCCGGGTCATGGTCGACTCGCTGATCAGGAACGCCCGCGCGATGTCGGCCGTCGGCACCCCGCAGATCGTCCGGAGCGTCAACGCCACGCGTGCCTCCAGCCGGAGCGCGGGGTGACAGCAGGTGAAGATCAACCGTAGCCGGTCGTCCACGACGTCCTCCTTCCGCGCGGTGGCGGGACCCGGATCGGTGAGGGCGAGCGCCGCCAGCTCCCGCAGCTTGCGGCGCTCGGTGGAGACCCGGCGCAGGACGTCGATGGCGCGGTTGCGGGCCGCGGTCATGAGCCAGCCGCCGGGGTTGGCGGGCACGCCGTCCTTGGGCCACCGTTCGAGTGCGAGGGTCAGCGCCTCCTGCGCGCAGTCCTCGGCCAGCGTCCAGTCGCCGGTGACGCGGATCAGCGTGGCGACGATCCGCGCGAAGGCGTCCTTGCCGACGGCGCTCACGGCGGCAGCGGCATCGACGTCCGCGTTGGTGACGTCAGCCACGCGGGGAGAAGAACGGGCGCAGCTCGATCCGCCCCTCCCTGGCCATGGGGTGGGTGCGGGCGATCTCGATCGCCTCGTCCAGGTCGGCGCATTCGAGGAGGTCGTAGCCCACGATCACCTCTTTGGTCTCGGTGAACGGACCGTCGCAGACCAGCAGCTCGCCGTTGCGTACGCGCACCGTCGTGGCCGCGGACGTCGCAGCCAGCTGGTCGCCGTCCAGGCGCCGGCCGCGGGCGTCGTTCTCCGCCACCCACGTGTGGATGTCGGGCAGCTCGGCCGTGTCGGTGTCCGGCTCGCTGTCGGTGCAGACGAACATCATGTATTTCATCGTGCGCTCCTCTGTCTCAGGATCTCACCCTTATGACGAACGGGCGGCGCCGGTCCGGACAGGGCGCCGCGAAAAACTTCCCGGGACATGGAGAGGCGCCGAGGCGGCGTGCACACCGCGCCTCGGCGCCAAGGACCTCCTGGGGCGCCACCCGAAGGTGGCGGTACCGGTCACCCGCTGGACCCGGTCGGCCTCGATGGTGACGCGGCCGGCACCCAGCCCGGCCGGGACAGGCGGGGGTCAGGCGGGTCAGGTGGTGAAGGGTGGGAGGTCGCCGGTGCTGATGCGGGTGCGGGCCTGCCGGCAACCTTCCTGGAAGCTGTTCAGGCGGCTGCGGATCCGCTCGGGCGAGAGGCGCGGGATGGGGGCGACGCCCTTGGGCGCGGACGTGGTTTCCGCCGTGCCGGGCACCAGGTTGGCCTTGGGCACGCGCTTGGGCAGGCCGGACGTGGTGGCGCCGGCGTCGGACGGGGTGGCCGCGGCCTCCGCCGCGCTCCAGCCGGCATCCGCCTTGGCCGAGCCCCACGTCGCGTCGCCGGCGTTGCCGCGCTCGAACCAGGCCGACTGGACCTGCGCGAAGATCGGCAGGTAGTCGTCGTCACCGGCCGGGGCGGTCCGGATGGCGGGAATCGGGCCGGTGGCCGTCGCATCGGTGCGAGACAGGGGGGTGGGGTCGCCGGCCGCCGCGTCGAAGTGCGGCAGGGAAGACGGGCCCGCGTCAAAGCGCGGCAGGGAAGACGGGCCCGTGGTGGCGCGCGTCACGGGGATCGGGCCCGTGGTGGCCCTGCCGGTGCGTCGACCGGCGACCGCGCTCAACGCCCTTCAGCGCGACGCGGGCGGACTTACGCCAGACGCGGGTGTCCTGAGGCTTCACGAGGCACCGCCTTCGATGGCAAACAGGTGGCCAACGGTGT